>NZ_CP012401.1:2372454-2704939 GCF_001305595.1 Azospirillum thiophilum | reverse complement strand
GCTGCTGGGCGGCGGCGGCATCCTCTATGACAGCGAGGCCCAAACCTATCTGCGCGAAGTCGTCATCGCCCAGCGCTTCGGCATACCGACCCGCACCTTCGCCATCGGGGTCGGCCCGTTGAAACATCAGGTCGAGCGCGATGCGGTGCGCGACGGACTCGACCGCATGGATGGTATCACGGTGCGTGAACAGAGCGCCAAGCGCCTGATCGAGGAGATCGGTGTCCGCGTCCCGGTCGAGGTTACCGCCGACCCGGCCCTGCTGCTGACCCCCGAACCCTTCGGCGTCGAAATGCTGGCTGAAGCCGGCGTTCCCCGCGACCGGCCGCTGATCGGCCTGTCGGTGCGCGAACGCGGGGGGGCTGCACCGGATCTGTCGGAGGCCGCCTACCACCAGTTGTTGGCCGAGGCTGCCGATTTCATGACCGAACGGTTCGAGGCCGACGTGCTGTTCGTACCGATGGAGCGCGCCGATGTGCGCGAGGCTCACCGGGTGATGGGGCGAATGAGCCTGCCGGAGCGGGCCCATCTGCTGAAATACCGGTACGGACCGCGGCAGATCCTCGGATTGATGGAGCATCTGCATCTCGCCGTGGGGATGCGGCTGCATTTTCTGATCTTCGCGGCCATATCCGGCACACCGGTGATGGCTTTGCCTTATGCCTCCAAGGTGGCGGACTTCCTGACTTCGCTGGGGCTGGAACCGCGCTCCACCGTCGCCCATACGACGGCCGGCACCTTCCTGGCCGATCTCGACCGGCTGTGGGATCACCGCGCCGACCAGGAGGCGTTGCTGCGCGAAAATATACCGCGCCTGCAGGAACTCGCCAGTCGCACGGCGCCGCTGGCCACGCGCGGAGAGGAGTGATGCCGCTCAGACGGTATTGAACGAACCGAAAAACCCCAGGGAGATCGAACCGTGCCCGTCCTGACACTGCCCGCCGACCCGGCCACAGTCACCCTGCCGCCGCGCATCGCCACGCGGGTCGGCCGTTGCGACGTGCTGGTCGTCGGTGGAGGTCCGGCGGGAATGGCCGCGGCGATGGGTGCATCGCAGGCGGGGGCCGACACCATCCTGGTCGAGCGCTACGGCTTTCTGGGCGGCAATGCCACGGTGGCTTTGGTCATGCCCTGGATGAGTTTCTATACCCAGCGCGGATCGGTCGCCGTCGTCGACAACACCAAGCTGATGCCGCAGGACCACGGTCCCGGCGAGCCGGTGGTCGGCGGGGCGCTGGCGGCGTTCCTCGGCCGGCTTTATGCCGCGCATGGCGCCATCGCTCCGTCGTCCGATACCGGTTTCACCGTGCCCTTCGACCCGGAAGTCCTGAAGGCGGTGTCGCAGGAGATCCTGGACGAGGCCGGGGTGCGGGTGCTGTTGCATGCCTTCGCGTCCGGCATCGTGGGGGAGCGTGGTCGGCCGACCGGCGTCGTTTTCGAAACGAAGTCCGGCCCGTTGGTGATCGAGGCCGGAACCATCGTCGACGGTACCGGCGACGGCGATATCGCCGCCCTGTCCGGTGCCGAATATGAGATCGGCCGTGACGAGGACGGGCTGACCCAGCCGATGACGCTGATGTTCCGCATGGCCGGCTTCGACCATGGCCGGTTTTCCGGATTCGTGCATGAGAATCCGACCCAGTGGCGGGGCGTGCATGGATTGTGGGATCTGGTGTCGAAGGCCACCGCCAACGGCGATCTGTCCCTGACGCGCGAGGACATCCTGTTCTTCGGCACCACCCATCCGGACGAGGTGGCGCTGAACTGCACACGGGTGACCGGCGTGCTGGGCACGGACGTCTTCGACCTGACCCGCGCCGAATGGGAAAGCCGGCGGCAGGCGGCGCAGATCGCGGCGTTCATGAAGAAATACGTGCCGGGTTTCGCCGATTCCCATATCTGCCAGACCGGCGTTGCCGCCGGCGTGCGCGAGACGCGGCGGATCGTCGGCCGTTACCGCATGAGCGCCGACGATGTGCTGGGCGCGGCCAAGTTCGACGATGCGGTGGCCCGCGGAACCTATCCCGTCGACATCCACAGCCCGACCGGCAAGGGCACGACCCTGAAGCGCGTGCCGACCGGCGAATGGTACGAAGTGCCGTTGCGTGCCCTGCTGCCGGTCGGCATGGACAATCTGCTGGTGGCCGGGCGCTGCATCTCCGGCAGCCACGAGGCCCATTCTTCCTATCGCGTCACTCCCACCTGCATGGCAACCGGACAGGCCGCCGGCGTCTGTGCCGCCTTTGCGGCCAAGCGAGGCGAACAGCCGCGCGACATGCATCATCGCGTGGTGCAGACGGAGCTGCTGCGCCAGGGTGCCTTGCTGCGGCCGGTGGAGTAGGGCATCCGGAGCCGGAAGCCAGGGGGGCCGGAAAATCCCGCCGTCATAGCCCGCTGTTACCTGCCGGGCCGTTCGGCGCCCTACAATCCGTCCCGCAAATGGATTTCCACCGATCACGGGAGGATGCGATGGCGGCGAAGACCATTCTGATGCTGGTGGGCGATTATGCCGAGGATTACGAGACCATGGTGCCGTTCCAGACCCTGCTGGCGATCGGCCATGTGGTCCATGCGGTCTGCCCCGGCAAGGTGGCGGGCGACCGCGTGGCCACCGCGATCCATGATTTCGAGGGGGACCAGACCTATAGCGAGAAGCGCGGCCATAACTTCACGCTCAACGCCAGCTTCGAGACGGTGTCCGCGGACTCCTACGACGCCCTGGTGATTCCGGGCGGCCGGGCTCCGGAATATCTGCGGCTCAATCCTGCGGTGCTGGCGCTCGTCAGGGAGTTCGATGCCGCCGGCAAGCCCATCGCCGCGGTCTGCCATGGCGCCCAGCTGCTGGCTGCGGCCGGCGTGTTGAAAGGGCGGCGGGTCTCGGCCTATCCCGCCTGCCGGCCGGAGGTGGAGCTTGCCGGCGGCGAGTATGCCGACATCGCCATCGACGATGCGGTGACCGAGGGGAACCTGATCACCGCCCCGGCTTGGCCGGCCCATCCCGCCTGGATGTCGCGCTTCATCGCCGCGCTGGGAACCCGCATCGAACTGTGATGTGATCGTGGTGCATGGTCAGGGGCGGCCGCAATCCTGCCGCTGCCCCTTCCGCTTGACCGGGAGGATTCCGGCGATGTGCGAGATCTACGTCAAGGCCGACCCGATCCTGTACGAGCCGCGCTCGCGTTCGGTCAGGATTCATGGTGTCGTCACCACGATCCGGCTCGAAGCGCTGTTCTGGGATGTGCTGGCCGAGATCGCCGCGCGAGACGGCATGACCACCAACCAGCTGATCGCCAAGCTCTACGACGAGATCGTCGAATTCCGCGGCGAGGTGCCCAATCTGGCGTCCTTCCTGCGGGTGAGCTGCCTGCGCTACCTGTCGCTGGTGGTGAATGCCGGTGAAGACCGCATGCCGGCGCAGCGGCGAGGCGGCACGGTGGTGAGCCTGCACGCCACTGCCGCCGGGATGTGATAGGGGCTTAGGCTGCCTTCTTCTTGCCGGCGCCGATCTTCGGTTCCTCGCCCTTCAGCAGGCGGCGAATGTTCGCCTCGTGGCGGATGAAGACCAGGATTGCGATGAACAGGCACAGGCCTGCCACCAGTGGTCCGCCGAAATACCAGCCTGTCAACGGGCTGATGCCCAGTGCCGTCAGTGCCGACAGCGACGAGATGCGGAACAGCGCCGCCATGACCAGCCAGGTCAGGCAGGCCAGCAGGCCGACCGGCCAGGACACGGCCAGCAGCACGCCGAGCGCCGTCGCCACACCCTTGCCGCCCTTGAAGCCGAGCCACACCGGGAAGCTGTGGCCCAGCATGGCGCCGCCCGCGGCCAGCACCGCCGCTTCGGGGCCGCTCCACCACAGCGCCAGCAGCGCGGCGATGGCGCCCTTGCCGCTGTCCAGCAGCAGGGTCGCCAGCGCCAGCGGCTTGTTGCCGGTACGTAGCACGTTGGTGGCGCCGATATTGCCGGAGCCGATCTGACGGATGTCGCCCAGCCCGGCCAGACGGGTCAGCACCAGACCGAACGGGATCGAACCCAGCAGGTAACCCAGCAGGGCGGACAGGAGCAGGGGCAGCACCGGATCAATCCTCCGCCTGCCAGACCGTGCGGCCGTCGACGACGGTGCGCAACGGCCGGCCTTGGACTGGACGGTTCTCGAAGGGTGAGTTCTTCGACTTCGACTTGAAGCGGCTGACGTCGATCTGCCACGGCACGTCCAGGTCGAAGGCGACCAGGTCGGCCGCTCCCCCCTTGACGATCCGGCCGAGCGGCAGGTCGAGAATCCGGGCAGGGTTCGAGGTGACGCAAGCCAGGGCCTTCAGCAGCGGCATCCTGCCCTTGTGCACAAGTTCCAGCGTCAGCGGGAACAGGGTCTCCAGCCCGATCACGCCGCAGGCGGCCTGTGCGAAGGGCAGGCGCTTCTGGTCCTGGTCCTGCGGCACATGGTCGGACGCGATGGCGTCGATGGTGCCGTCGGCCAGCCCCTCCACCACCGCCCGGCGGTCCATCTCGCCGCGCAGCGGCGGCGAGACCTTGGCATAGGTGCGGTAATCGCCGACGTCGGTCTCGGTCAGGGCGAAGTAATGCGGGGCGGTGTCGCAGGTCACCGTCAGCCCGCGCGCCTTGGCCCGGCGGATCAGGTCGACCGACTCGGATGTGGTGACATGTGCGAAATGCAGGCGCCCGCCGGTCAGCTCGGCCAGCCGCAGGTCGCGCTCGATCATGATGATCTCGGCCTCGCGCGGGATGCCGACCAGGCCGAGGCGGGTGGCAATCTCGCCGGAATTCATCATGCCGCCCGATGCCAGCGACGGCTCCTCGGGGTGCTGGACGATCAGCTTGCCGAAGGTCTTGGCATAGCTCAGGGCCCGGCGCATCGTCTTGGCGCTGACGATGGTCTTGGTGCCGTCGGTGAAGGCGACCGCACCGGCATGGCTCAGCAGGCCCATCTCGGTGATTTCGTTGCCTTCGGTGCCGCGGGTGGCCGAGCCATAGGCGAACACCTTGACCAGCTTCACCTCGCGGGCGCGCCGCGCGATGAACTCCAGCCCGGCGACCTCGTCCAGGACCGGGTCGGTGTTCGGCAGCAGCGCCATGGCGGTGATGCCGCCGGCAGCCGCGGCGCGCGACGCGCTCTTGATCGTGTCCTTTTCCTCCTCGCCCGGCTCGCCGATCAGCACGCGCATGTCGACGAGTCCGGGGGCGAGGCACCGGCCGGCAAGGTCGATCACCTCCGCACCCTCGGGCGTGGAATCGTTGAACAGGCCGGGGCCGAAATCGGCGATCCTCTCGCCGTCGATCAGCAGGTCGCCGCGCTGGTCGAGGCCAGTCGCCGGATCGAGCAGGCGGGCGTTGCGATAGACGGTACGGGTATTCATCGGAGCACTCATCGGGCGGCTCCCGCGGAATCGGACTGGCGGCGTTCACGGGTCAGCAGGTCGAGCACGGCCATGCGGACGGCCACGCCCAATTCCACCTGATCGAGGATCATCGAGCGCTTGAGGTCGTCGGCGACCTCCGAGTCGATCTCCACGCCGCGGTTCATCGGGCCGGGATGCATGATGACCGCGTCGGGCTTCGCCACCTCCAGCTTCTCGTAATCGAGGCCGTAGAAGTAGAAATACTCGCGGGTCGAGGGGACATACTGGCCGCTCATCCGCTCGGTCTGCAGGCGCAGCATCATCACGACGTCGGCGTCGCGCAGGCCGGTCTTCATCGAGTGATGGACCTCGACGCCCAGCCGCTCGATCTGCGAGGGCAGCAGCGTCGGCGGCGCGACGCAGCGCACCCGGGCGCCCATCGCATTCAGCAGGTGGATGTTGGAACGCGCGACGCGGCTGTGCAGGATGTCGCCGCAGATCGCCACGATCAGCCCGTCCAGCCGGCCGAGGCGGCGGCGGATCGCCAGCGCGTCGAGCAACGCCTGGGTCGGGTGCTCGTGGTGGCCGTCGCCTGCATTGATGACCGAGCAGTTGACCTTGTCGGCCAGCAGCTTGACCGCGCCCGAATCGGCATGGCGCACCACCAGCGCATCCAGGTGCATGGCGTTCAACGTCATCGCCGTGTCGATCAGGGTCTCGCCCTTCTTCACCGAACTGCTGTCGGTCGACATGTTGATCACGTCGGCACCCAGCCGCATGCCGGCCAGCTCGAAGCTGGTACGCGTGCGGGTGGAGTTCTCGAAGAACAGGTTCACCTGCGTGCGGCCGTCCAACAGGTTGGACTTCTTCACGGGACGGCGGTTCTGCTCGACATAGCCGTCGGCAAGGTCGAGGATCTGGGTGATCTCGCCGGCCCGCAGTCCCTCGATACCGAGGAGATGGCGGTGCGGGAAGACCGTGTCGGGGGACGGGTTCGCGCTCATGGGCGCGGACTATAGGAGCGCGCATGGGCGCCCGCAAGCCGTTCAAGGCATCGGCCACGGCAAGGCTTCGCCGACGCTTTTCAGGTCGCTCCCGCCTCGTCGAACAGCCAGTCGCGGAAGGCCTTCACCTTCGGCCGGGAAAAGTAATGCTGCGGCGCCACAACATAATAGGCCAGGCTGCCGGGCAGCCGCACCTCGAACAGCCGCACAAGCCGTCCGGCGGCGATGTCGTCGGCGACCAGCACGCCGCGGGCGAGCGCGATCCCGTGGCCGTTGATCGCTGCCTGCAGGGTGAAGGAGGAGTCGTCGAACTGCAGGCCGCGCTCGGTGTCCACCCCCTCGATTCCCGCCGCCCGGCACCACACGGTCCAGGAGATATTGTAATCGTCATGCAGCAGCGTGTGGTGCCGTAGATCGTCCGGGTTGACCAGCGGACGGTCGCCGGCCAGCAGCGAGGGGTGGCCGACCGGAAAGATCTCTTCCGTCAACAGCCGCTCCACGCGCAGGTCCGGCCACAGGCCATTGCCGAAGCGGATGGCGAGGTCGACGTCGTGGCGGGCGAAATCCACCACCTGTGCCGTGCTGTGGACCCGCACGTCCATTTCGGGATGGCGTTTCTGGAAGCGCATCAGGCGCGGCACCAGCCATTTCGACGCGAAGCTGGGCATGGTGGAAATGGTCAGCGTGCCGCTGCTGTCGGCGCGGATCAGCCGGTCGGTCGCCTGGGACAGCGTGTCCATCGCCTCACGCACCGGCGGCAGATAGCTCTGACCGGCCTCCGTCAGGGCGAGCGCGCGGTTCATTCGACGAAACAGCGGTAATCCGAGCCATTCCTCCAGCGCCTTGATCTGGTGGCTGACCGCTGCCTGCGTCACATGCAGCTCGTCGGCGGCTTTGGTGAAGGAAAGATGACGTGCAGCGGCTTCGAAGGCGCGCAGCGCGTTCAGCGGAGGCAGGCGGCGTGACATGCGGGGGCGTACCGGAGGAAGGGAATCGGATTAGGAGAGCTAATCGATTCTATGAGAAACCGTCGTTTGTCGGCAAGCGGCGTCTGCCCCATCCTCGCTTTCACAAACGATCACATGAACCGGAGCGACGAGGCCGAAGCCCCGCTCCCCATCTGTCGGAGGAGACCCGATCATGGCTCACGGAACGCAGTCGTCCCTCTCCAGCGCCACGCTGTCCGCCCGTACCCCGGTCCGCTCCGGCACCGGCATGGGGGACTGGCTGGTCTCCCTGTTCGACCGCTTCGCAACCTGGAGCGAGCGGCGCCGGCAGCGCCGGGCGCTGGAGGCTCTGCCCGACCACCTGCTGTCCGACATCGGCATTTCCCGTGCCGATGCGGAACAGGAATCCCACAAGCCCTTCTGGCAGGGCTGAGCGATGGCCGGCGGTCGTCAGGATGGCTTCGAGGAAGACCGGGCGTGGACCGGCGGCTGTCTGTGCGGCGGTGTGCGCTATGCCCTCGACACCCGGCCGGAGCCAATCTCCTTCTGTCATTGTGCCCAGTGCAGGCGTCAGCACAGCCATGTCGGCGCCTACACCGCCTTGCCGCGTGCGGCATTGCGTCTTCTCTCGCAGGACACGCTGACGTGGTACGCGTCCTCCGACCGGGCACGCCGCGGCTTTTGCGTGCGGTGCGGTGCGGGCCTGTTCTGGGAGATGCTGGAGCAGGCTCCGGCAGACGGCGGACCGCGCATCACCGTGACCGCCGGCAGCCTGGACGATGCGACGGGGCTTTGGGTCGAGCGCCACATCTTCGTCGACCACAAGGGCGGCTATTACGACATCGGCGACGATGGCGTCGAGCGCCGGGCCAGCACGGGAGAGGTCGTGGCATGAGTATCGGTTCGAAGGGGCTGGGGATCGAGTCAGGATTTGGGCCGGGGCCCGGATTGTCGGGCGGCTGCCTGTGCGGTGGCGTCCGCTTCCTGCTGGCCGAGCGACCGGATGGCGTCATCACCTGTCACTGCGGGCAATGCCGGCGCTTTCACGGCCATATCGGTGCCTACGTCACGGTCCCGCGCGACACCGTCGTCTTCGAGGCCGACGCGACATTGTCCTGGTATCGCTCTTCAGACATTGCGGAGCGGGGGTTCTGTGGCCGTTGCGGCTCGTCGCTGTTCTGGAAAGGCGACCGCAGCACGGAGATCGAGATCGCCGCGGGCAGCCTCGACCAGCCCACCGGCCTGACGACGCTGAAGCACGGCTATGTCGCTGACAAGGCCGATTATTACGAGATCACCGACGGGCTGGAGCAGTTTCCCGGGTCGTCGGAGCCGACGTAACGGCAAACGGGCGCCGCGCGCAGGTATCTGCGCTCACTCATCGGGTTTCGAAGACGGCCGCATTCCTGCCGGGTGCGCGTTTCCGTCGCATGTGCGTTGCGGTGCGTGCGGGGGCCTTTTCATTTGACCGTGGGTGTCCGGGGTGAGAGTGATTTTCAGAAGCAAACGCTCATCCAGTCCCGAGGTTTTCCGCGAATGCGCTGTTTTTCGTTGCTTTCCGCCGTCTGCGCCGTCGCCCTGACCGGCCTGGCCCTGGTCGAGGTGGCTCCCGCCCGTGCCGATGACATGGTGACCATCGTCATCAAGGAGCACCGGTTCGACCCCGCCGAGGTGAAGATTACCGCCAACAAGCGGGTGACCCTGCTGGTCGACAACCAGGACGCCACGTCGGAAGAGTTCGAGAGCGGCGAGATGAAGGTCGAGAAGATCGTCGGCGGGCGCAAGCAGATCAAGGTCATGGTCGGTCCGCTGAAGCCGGGGCGCTATCCCTTCTTCGGTGAGTTCCACGAGGCAACGGCGCAGGGCGCCGTGATCGCCGAGTGATGCGGTCCTGACCGCCTGCACATACCGGAGACGACCATGCTCGCCAGTCTGATCATCGTCTTTCGCGAGGTCCTCGAAGCGGGCCTCATCGTCGGCATCGTCCTGGCTGCCACGCAAGGCGTTGTCG
This sequence comes from Azospirillum thiophilum, assembly GCF_001305595.1. Taxonomy (NCBI): domain Bacteria; kingdom Pseudomonadati; phylum Pseudomonadota; class Alphaproteobacteria; order Rhodospirillales; family Azospirillaceae; genus Azospirillum; species Azospirillum thiophilum. The sequence continues at coordinate 2,695,619 of NZ_CP012401.1, read as the reverse complement.
GGCGGGGCCGCTGGGTCGCGCTGGGGATCGCCGCCGGCATCGTCGGCTCCTGCATCGTCGCCGCCTTCGCCGACGGCATCAGCTCGCTGTTCGCCGATACCGGGCAGGAATTGTTCAATGCCGGCGTGCTGCTGGTCGCGGTGGTCATGCTGGCTTGGCACAATGCCTGGATGGCGCAGCACGGCCGGGAACTGGCCCGCGACATGAAGGCGGTCGGCCGGGCGGTCAAGAGCGGCGAGAAGTCGTTGGCGGCGCTGGCGATCGTCATCGGCGTGGCGGTGCTGCGCGAAGGGTCGGAGGTCGTGCTGTTCCTGACCGGCATCCTGGCGTCGGAGGAGGGCGGTCTCGCCACCGTCGCTGCCGGCGGGCTGGGCGGCATGGCGCTGGGTGCGCTGGTGTCGGTTCTGCTCTATGCCGGGCTGGTGCAGATTCCGACGCGGCACCTGTTCGCCACCACCACCTGGCTGCTGACCCTGCTGGCTGCCGGCATGGCCTCCACCGCGGTCAACTTCCTCGCCCAGGCCGGCATACTGATGTCCGGCGGCACCGTGCTGTGGGACACCTCCGGGTTCCTGCGCGACAACAGCCTGATCGGGCAGGCGCTGCACATCATGGTCGGCTACACCGACCGTCCGACCGAGGCGCAACTGGTCGCCTATGTCGCGGTGGTCGCAGGCATCCTGCTGCTGACCCGCTGGGCCGCGCGCAGCGTTCCGCGCATGGTCGGCGCTGCCGAGTGAGGCAATAACATCAAGGTATAGGGCCGCGCTGACGGTCAAGTGTCTGGCCTTGCCCCTTGAATTCACGCCATAGTCCTTCCGCGGCAAGCGGAGCGGCGGGGGACATGGCAGAGTTGGTGACGTTGGTGGTGCTGCTGGCGGCGATGGTGGTCGCGGTGCCGGTGGCGAAGCGGTTCGGATTCGGTGCGCCGCTCGGCTATCTTGCCGCAGGGCTGATCGTCGGGCCGGCTGGACTGGGGCTGGTGACCAATGTCGGGTCGATCGCCCATGCCTCCGAACTCGGCGTGGTGATGCTGCTGTTCCTGATCGGGCTGGAGCTGCGGCCGGCCCGCCTGTGGGTCATGCGCAAATCGGTACTGGGGCTGGGCGGGGCGCAGGTCGCGGCGACCGGCGCGATCATCGCCGCGCTGTGCGGCTGGGGGCTCGGGCTGGCCTGGCCGACCGCGGTGGTGCTGGGCTTCGGCTTCGCCCTGTCCTCCACCGCCATGGCGCTGCCGATGATGGCGGAGCGCGGGCTGCTCGCCAACCAGTCCGGGCGCAATGCCTTTTCCGTCCTGCTGTTCCAGGACCTTGCGATCATTCCGGCGGTGGCGCTGCTGCCCTTGCTCGGCAACGGCGCGGTGCCGCAGTCCGACGGCGCGTGGCTGGCCGTCGCCAAGGCGGCGGTCGTGGTGGTGGGGGTGCTGATCGGCGGCCGCTACCTGCTGCGCCCGATCTTCCGCGCCGTCGACCGTGCGGGCGCGCCGGAGATATTCACTGCGACCGCCCTGCTGATCGTGATCGGCACCGCCGTGCTGATCGAGGAGGCCGGGCTGTCGATGTCGCTGGGCGCCTTCATGGCCGGCGTCCTGCTGTCGGATTCCGAATACCGGCACGAGGTGCAGGCCGATATCGAACCGTTCGAGGGCTTGCTGCTCGGCCTGTTCTTCGTCTCGGTCGGGATGGCGGCGGACATCCCGGCGCTGCTGGACCATCCCGTCCGCTTCCTCGGTCTCGCCATCGTCCTGCTTGCGGCGAAGGCGCTGGTGATGCTGGTGCTTGCCCGCGTCGCCGGCGTGCCCTGGGCCGGGGCGATGCGGATGGCAACGGTGCTGAGTCAGGGCGGCGAGTTCGGCTTCGTCCTGTTCGGGCTGGCCGTCGACGGCGGGTCGATGGGGCGGGAGCAGGCATCGGCGGCCATGCTGGTGGTGACCCTGTCGATGCTGGCCACCCCCTTCCTGTTCGCGGCGGTGGAGCGCTGGCTCGTCCCGCGGCTGATGTCGGCCAAGCCCAAGCGACCCTTCGACGCGATGCCGGACGACAACCCGCAGGTCATCATCTGCGGCTTCGGCCGGGTCGGGCAGGTGGTCGGCCGTGTCCTGCGCATGCGCGGCATCCCCTTCACCGCGCTGGAGCAGAGCGCCGCCCAGGTCGACTTCGTCCGCAAGTTCGGCAGCAAGGCCTATTACGGCGATCCGACCCGCGTGGAGCTCCTGCGCGCCGCCGGGGCTGAGAAGGCCAGCGTGCTGGTGGTGGCGCTTGACGACATGGAGCAGTCGCTGCGCGTGGTGGAGCTGGCGACGCGCCATTTCCCCAACCTGACCATCTTCGCCCGCGCCCGCAACCGCCGTCATGTCCACCATCTGATGGACCGTGGCGTCTCCCACATCGTGCGCGAGACCTTCGATTCCAGCATCAGCCTGACCGGCGACGTGCTGCGCCGGATGGGGCTGCCGGAAGGGGAGGTCGTCCGGACGCTCGACACCTTCCGCGCCCATGACGAGCGCACCCTGATCCGGCAGCACGCGGTCCACAATGACGAGACCAAGCTGATCCAGACATCGCGCGACGCCGCGGACGAGCTTCAGGCACTGTTCGAGGCGGATCGCGAGGATGTGGTCGGCGGAGAGAAAGCCAGGGCGTGAGGCGCCTCAGCCGATCAGCAGGCTGTCGTCGCTGATCTCCGCCCCGCCGCGCTGCCTGGCGAACAGAGCCAGCAGATGCGGCACGTCGAGGCCGGCGCGCTCGTCGCCGGCAACGTCCAGCACGACGCGGCCCTCGTGCAGCATCAGCGTGCGGTCGCCATAGTCGAGCGCCTGCCGCATCGAGTGGGTGACCATCAGCGTGGTCAGCCGGTTGTCGCGGACGATGCGCCGGGTCAAATCCAGCACGAAGTCGGCGGTGGCGGGATCGAGCGCCGCCGTGTGCTCGTCCAGCAGCAGGATCTTGGAACCGGCCAGCGTCGCCATCAGCAGGCTCACCGCCTGCCGCTGGCCGCCGGACAGCAGCCCCATGCGGTCATGCAGGCGGTTTTCCAGCCCAAGCCCGAGGGCGGCGATGCGGTCGCGGAAGCCCTTGCGGCGGTCGCCTCCCAGCGCGAGGCCAAGGCCGCGGCGGCGGCCGCGGGCGGCGGCCAGCGCCATGTTCTCCTCGATCGTCAGGGCGGCGCAACTGCCGGCCATCGGATCCTGGAAGACGCGGGCGACCAGCCCGGCGCGGCGCGGCGTGTCCCATCGGGTGACGTCGGTGCCGTCGATCGAGATGCGCCCCTGCTCCGCCAGCACGTCGCCGGCCAGCGACCCGAGGAAGGTCGATTTGCCGGCGCCGTTGGAGCCGATGACGGTGACGAACTGGCCTTCGGGAATGGTCAGGCCGATGCCGCGCAGCGCGTGCTTCTCCAGCGGCGTGCCGCGCCCGAAGGTGACGTGGATGTCCTCGACGGCGATCATTCGGCGGCTCTCGCGCTGCGGGCGGTCCTGGACTTCGCCCTGGATTTGAGGCGCGGCAGGATCAGGGCGACGGCGACCAGCACCGCTGTCACCAGATTGAGGTCGGAGGCCTGGAGGCCGATGCTGTCGGCCGACAGCGCCACCTGTACCGCCAGCCGGTAGAGGATGGAGCCGGCGACGCAGCCGATCAGCGCCAGCGCCAGGGCGCGGGCCGGCAGCACGGTCTCGCCGACGATGACCGCGGCAAGCCCGACGACGATGGTGCCGATGCCGGTGGTGACGTCGGCGAAGCCGTTGGTCTGGGCGAACAGCGCGCCGGCCAGCCCGGTCAGCCCGTTGGACAGCGCGATGCCGGCATAGACATGGGCATCGGTGTTCACGCCCTGGGCGCGGGCCATCCGGGCGTTCACCCCGGTCGCCCGCATCGCCAGCCCGAACTCGCTGGCCAGGAAACGGGCGAGCAGGGCGACCACCGCCGCGACGATGATCCCGACCACCAGCGGCCGGACGATGTGCTCCGGCAGCCCCAGCCCGTAGAAGGGAGTCAGCACCGTGTCCTGCATCAGCAGCGCCACGTTCGGCCGGCCCATGACCCGCAGGTTGACGGAGAACAGCGCGATCATCGTCAGGATGCTGGCGAGCAGATGCAGGATCTTGAAGCGCACGTTCAGCGTCGCCGTCACCAGCCCGGCAGCGGCGCCGGCCAGCCCGGCGGCGAGGCTGGCGAGCCACGGGTTGACGCCCGAGATCAGCAGCACCGCGCAGACGGCCGCTCCCAGCGGGAAGCTTCCGTCGACCGTCAGGTCGGGGAAGTCCAGGATGCGGAAGGACAGATAGACGCCGATGGCGACCAGCGCATAGACGAGGCCGATCTCGATGGCGCCGAAGAGGGCGATTTCGGTCATGGGGAGCTTTTGCCTTCGAGGGGACGGGCCCCCTTACTCCCCGACCACCTTGGTCGCGCGCTTCACCACCGCGTCGGGCAGGGTGATGCCCATGGCGGCGGCGGATTTGGGATTGACGAACAGGTCGGTGCCCTTGGCAAGCGCCACCGGGACGTCGCCCGGCTTCTCGCCCTTCAGGACGCGGGCGACGATGGCGCCGGTCTGCTTGCCGACCTGGAAATAATCGAAGCCGATTGAGGCCGCGGTGCCGCGCGCCACGCTGTCGGTGTCGGCGGAGAAGATCGGCAGCTTGGCCTGCCGGCCCACCGCGATGACGCTCTCCAGTGCCGATACCACGGTGTTGTCGAGCGGGATGTAGACGGCGTCGGCCTTGCCGACCAGGCTGCGCACCGCCGGCTGGGCGTCGGACGATTTCGGCACGGAGGCCTCGACCACGGTCAGACCGGCCTTGGCGGCCTCGTCCTTCAGCGCCTTGACCAGCACGACGGAATTCGGCTCGCCCGGGTTGTAGAGCACGCCGATGCGCCTGGCCTGCGGCAGGATCTCGCGGATCAGGGCGACATGCTCGGCCACCGGGGCCATGTCGGACAGGCCGGTGATGTTGGCGCCGGGCTTGTCCATCGACCTGACCAGCTGGGCGGACACAGGGTCGGTCACCGCGGTGAAGACGACCGGGAGGTCGCGGGTCGCCGCAGCCACCGCCTGGGCCGAGGGAGTGGAGATCGGCACGATCACGTCGGGACGCGAGCCGGCGAACTGGCGGGCGATCTGGGCGGCGGTGGCCGGGTTGCCCTGCGCGCTCTGGTACTCGACCTTCAGGTTCCGGCCCTGCACGAAGCCGGCATCCTTCAGCGCCTCCACCACGCCGTCGCGGGTCGCGTCGAGCGCGGGGTGCTGGACGATCGCGGTGATGGCGACGGTCTTGCCTTGCGCCAGCGCCGGAACCGGTGCGGCGAGCGGACCGACGAAGGCGGCGAGGGCCGCCGCGGCGCACAACAGACGGGTGAAGGACATGGCTGGCTGGTCTCCGGAACGCAAAGGTCTTCCCCTAGACCGGGCGGGCTGCGGCGTCAACTCGGCAGCAGCGGCGGCAGGCCGGGAGAAGGAGGGCGAATGGAACGTTTGAAACCGTATGAAACATTTTCCGGGCGGCGTTCCATTGTTCCATTCGAGGCTTCATCCGCCGGACCGGCGTCCGGAACCCCGCGAATCCAAGGCTGTAACGCCGCGGCGGGGGAAGGCGGAGCGGATGGCCGTGGAACATCGGGCATGCGGAATCCTCCGGTATCGGGACGAGGATGGTCCTTCCTACCACGGACGCCGTGGCCGGGTAAGCGCGGCCGGCAAATCCAGGGTTTAGGCGGGCAATCGGGGCGGGTATGTCGGGCGCCGGCGCATGGCGGACCCGGCCGCAAGCGGGGATGCGGAGGAACCGGAAAGAGCCTATATTGTGGGCAACACTGAAGGAGTGGTCATGATCGCTGGAACCGAAGCGGCTCCGTCGAGGGTACTCGCCTCGTTCCGTGGCCTGATCGGCTGCTGCCCCAACTGCGGGCGCGGTCGGCTTCTGCGGAACTTCCTGAAGCCGGTGGACCAATGTTCGGCCTGCGGCGAGGCCTATGGCCACCTGCGTGCCGACGACGCACCGCCCTGGATGACGATCCTGATCGTCGGGCATATCGTGATCCCGGCCCTGCTGGCGGTGGAACAGTCCTACGAGCCGCCGACCTGGGTGCATCTGACGATCTGGCCGCTGCTGACCCTGGTGCTGACGCTGATCCTGTTGCCGCGCTGCAAGGGGCTGGTGCTTGGCCTGCTGTGGAGCACGGGTGCGCCCGGATCGGAACGGGGGTAGCAGGTGCCGGCTGGTTACGCCAGCCGCCGGGAATAAACGGAAAGGGGCGCCGCACTGTCGCGTGCGGCGCCCCTTTTGTCATCCGGACCGGTTCCGCCGCCGGGCGGGGACGTCCCTTGGAGACGCGTGGGGTCGGCGTCGGTTCAGCGCGCGCTCGGGCTCAGGACCGGGCCGTGGCTGGCGGTTTGGCCGCCGCGGGTGCCGGCCAGGGCGGCGCGCAGCTTGCCGAACAGTTCGCGCAGATACTCGGCGCGCATCCGGCGGGCGACCAGAATGATCTCTTGATGGCTGCGGGGATCGCGGATGTCGTCGAAATTCGTGTTCATGGCTCTGGGAATCTCCACTTGAGGTGAGAGACGTCCACTCCCTGTGCTTTATTTGCCTTGTGAGGATCAAGATAGGGCAGAAAAGCTGCCCTAAGAAGCGCGGCCAACGCAATGCCGCCCGACGTTTTCCGTATCAGCTGTCCCAATCAACGGAGGTGCGAACTATTGTCGCAGGCTACGGTCGGCAGGCCGATAATAGTTCGCATGGCAAATTGCTTTCTATCGCATTATTCGCGATCGCGGGCGCCATCCACCGCGACATTGCGGTCCGTGACGATCCGATCCACCGGGCGATCCTCTGGCCGACACTCTTCCAGCCCCTCCGTCTCCCGGGGCTGGGGCGGAACGGGCTGGTGCGGTGGCGGTGCCTCGGTTCCGAGGACGCCGGCCTCCTCGCTGCCTGGAATGCCGAACTCCTGGTCCGGCCGGCCGCCGGTGTCGCGGTCGTTGGCTGCCATGGGCGCTCTCCCGTCCTGAATGTTTCGGTGGTGGTTCCCGATCCTTCCTCAACAGGGCGGGACGGCACTCGTCACCTTGCGGACGTCGAACCAGCCGCCGACGCCGTGGCGCAGGTCGTGCCGTCGGTCCTGCTCCGGCGCAGGCGCGATGTCCCACAGCCAAGACATGTCGGGGGCGGGCAGGGCGAGGCCCCAGGTCGAGTCGTCGGCCTCCAGCACGTCGCCGCCGCGCAGCCAGCAGCTGTCGGTGTCGGTGAACAGGGCCGCCCGTTCGGCGACGCGGGACAGCCAGCCGAGATGGTCGCGGACCAGCCGGCGGGCGAAGGCCATTCGCTCGGCTTCCGGCATGTCGGGGGCGTGGCGCTCCAGCGCCTCCAGCGGCAGCAGCGGCAACTGTGACAGCAGGTTGCAGGACAGGGCGAAGCGGAAGGGCTCGCCGTCCAGCACCGGCGGGGCGAAGGCCGTCGGCAGCGGACCGCCGCGGTCGAGCGCCGTGGCCAGCGGCGCCAGCGCACCGCTGACATCCAGTTCGAGCAGGCGGACGTTCGGCAGCCGTGCCGCGCGGCGGCGCACCGGGCGGGCATGCAGCATGTCGACGAGAACCACCTGGTCGAAGCGGGCGGTCAGCGATTCGAGCGGGATTTCGATCAGCAGCCCCGATCCGGCGACCAGAGCCCGCCCGCCCGGCTCGACCCGCTGGATCGCCTGGTCGACGAAGCGGCGGCAGGCCGCGACATGCGGCGCCCAGGCCAGCCGCTGGCGCCGGTGGCGGGCGCCGAGCGCCACCATCTCCGCCAGATAGCCGAATCGCCGGGCCAGCGGGGGGCAGGGCGTGGTCAGGTATTCGAAGGCTTCGCGCAGCATCGCCGGATCCTCTTCCCCTTCGGCCCTCTCGCCCCTTGACCCGCGGTGGTGGCAGGGTACCAATGGCGGCATGGTCGAGATCAAGAGGAAAACGGCCCTGGTGACAGGGGCCGGCAAGCGCATCGGGCGGGCCATCGCGCTCGATCTGGCGGGGCAGGGCTGGGACGTGGCCGTGCATTACCGCAGGTCCCGCAGGGAGGCCGACGCCGTCGTCGCCGAGATCGGGCGGGCCGGCGGCCGGGCCATGGCCTTCGCCGCGGACCTCGACCGCGAGGCGGAGGTGAAGGCATTGGTGCCGGCGGTGACCGAAGGGCTGGGGCCGCTGACCCTGCTGGTCAACAACGCCTCCCGCTTCGAGCGCGACGAGGTCGGCGATGTCACTCGGGAATCGTGGGACGCCCATATGGAGGCGAACCTGCGCGCCCCCTTCGTGCTGTCGCAGGATTTCGCGTCACGGTTGCCGGAGGGCGAACAGGGGCTGATCGTCAACCTGATCGACCAGCGGGTATGGAACCCGACGCCGCACTTCGTGTCCTACACCCTGTCGAAGATGGGGCTGTGGGCGCTGACCCGCACGCTGGCGCTGGCGCTGGCCCCGCGCATCCGCGTCAACGGCATCGGCCCCGGCCCCACCCTGCGCAACGATCGCCAGACCGAGGTGGAGTTCGCCGCCCAGTGGGACTCGACCCCGCTGCATCGCGGCACCACGCCCGAAGAGGTCTGCGCGGCGATCCGCTTCCTGATCGCTGCCCCGGCAATGACCGGGCAGATGATCGCGCTGGACGGCGGGGAGCATCTGGGATGGGCGCAACCGGCGCATGGCTTCGTGCCGACCGAATAGCCGGTTGTTACAGCAGGGCAATAAGGGTGGATGTGGCGGCACGATCCCGGCGACGGGGCCGGGCGGGTGCGCTGCGGTGAAAATGACCGCGCGTTTTACACAGGTGCCCCACCCCGCGCAAGAGGCGCCTGCGACCCCGCGACAATTTTGTGTCTACACGGCAATAGCCGTCCTTGACTCCAAGCTGACCTAGCAAAATCAATGAGTTAGCAAAAATGCCTAAAAAATAGGCGGAGGCCTGCGATCCGTTGCGGCGCTTGGCTCCGGACGGGCTACCCCCTCCGTTATCGACAAACTTATCCACAGGATTCGTGGATAGTCTTCCGGAGGGGTGAGTCGATCCGCATGCGTCCTTGGCGTGCCCGACGGTTGACCCGCGACGGCCTCTCGACGACATTCTGGTCATGTCCGAAACGCAATCCTCCGCCCCTCCGGCGCCTGTCGCCGAAATGACAGCAGACGGGACCGCCGGCGGCGCAGTGCTGGCCGGTGAGGCCGCAGCGCGCCCGAAGCGGCGGCCGGCCGACATCGGCCGCGGCGTCGAGATCATCCGCGAGCATCTGAAGACCCTGCCGCAGACGCCCGGCGTCTACCGCATGCTGGCGGGCGACGGGGCGGTGCTCTATGTCGGCAAGGCGCGCAACCTGAAGCGCCGGGTGACCAACTACACCCAGGTCGGCAAGCTGCCGGTCAGGCTCCAGCGCATGGTCGCCGAGACCGAGACGATGGAGTTCGTCAACACTCACACCGAAGTTGAGGCACTGCTTCTCGAATCGAACCTGATCAAGAAGCTGATGCCCAGGTACAACGTGTTGTTGCGGGATGACAAGACCTTTCCGCACATCATGATCACCAAGGACCACGATTATCCGCAGCTGACCAAGCACCGGGGCGCGCGTGGGCGGGACGCCGACTATTTCGGGCCCTTCGCTTCGGCCGGCGCCGTGAACCGCACCATCACGGCGCTGCAGCGCGCCTTCCTGCTGCGCAACTGCGCCGACACCGTCTTTGCCAGCCGCACCCGGCCCTGCCTGCAATACCAGATCAAGCGCTGCACCGCGCCCTGCGTCGGCCGTGTCACCCCGGCGGAATACCAGGCGCAGGTCGGCGAGGCGCGCGCCTTCCTGTCGGGCAAGAGCCGCGACATCCAGACTGAATTCGCCGGGAAGATGATGGCGGCCTCCGACGCCATGGATTTCGAGGCGGCGGCGCGCTACCGCGACCGGATCCGGGCGCTGACGGCGATCCAGGCACACCAGGACATCAATGTCGAGGGGGTGGTGGAGGATGCCGACGTCATTGCCGCCTATGCCGAGGGCGGCGTGACCTGCATCCAGGTCTTCTTCTTCCGCGGCGGGCGCAACTACGGCAACCGCGCCTATTTCCCCAGCCACGACAAGTCGGCGGAGACCGACGAGGTGCTGTCGGCCTTCATCGCCCAGTTCTACGAGAACAAGGCCGCCCCGCCGCTGGTGCTGGTCAGCCACGCCCTGCCGGAGCTGGAGCTGCTGACCGAGGCGCTGGCGGTGCGTGCCGGCCAAAAGGTGGAGCTGGCCGAGCCCAAGCGCGGCGAGAAGCGCCGGCTGATCGAGCATGCGCTGACCAACGCGCGCGAGGCGCATGGCCGGCGGCTGGCCGAAAGCTCGTCGCAGGCGCGGCTGCTGGAGGGGGTGGCGGCGGCCTTCGGCATGGACGCGGCACCGGAACGGGTGGAGGTCTACGACAACTCCCACATCCAGGGGGCGCACGCGATCGGTGGGATGATCGTCGCCGGGCCGGACGGCTTCATCAAGAACGCCTACCGCAAGTTCAACATCCGCACCGAGGGGGCGGCCGGCGACGATTTCGCCATGATGCGCGAGGTGCTGACCCGCCGATTCGGCCGCGCGGTGAAGGAGGATCCGGAACGCAGCCTGGGCAGCTGGCCCGATCTGGTGCTGATCGACGGCGGGCTGGGCCAGCTGAACGTCGCGCTGGAGGTGTTCGCCGAGCTGGGGATCGATGACGTGACGCTGGTCGGCATCGCCAAGGGACCGGACCGCGACGCCGGCCGCGAGCATTTCCTCATGGAGAACCGGCCGCCCTTCCAGATGGAGCCGCGCGACCCGGTGCTGTATTTCCTGCAGCGGCTGCGCGACGAGGCCCACCGCTTCGCCATCGGCACCCACCGGGCCAAGCGAACCAAGGCCATCGGCAAGTCACCGGTCGACGAGATCGCCGGAATCGGGCCGGCGCGGAAGAAGGCGCTGCTGCATCATTTCGGCAGCGGGGCGGCGGTGGCGCGCGCCGGGCTGGCCGATCTGGAATCGGTGGAAGGGATCAATCGCACCGTTGCGAAAAAGATATACGATCACTTCCATCCCGATGGTTAGAATGCAGGCACCGGCAATCGGGCGGGGTCCCCAGGGGCGCCGCGCAGCGACATCCTCAAGCGGTTCGAGTTTCCCGTCATGCTGACCAGTCTGCCCAACCTGCTGACCCTGTCGCGCATCGCGGTGATCCCGCTGGTCGTCGGGCTGTTCTATGTGCCGGAAGCCTGGGCCGCCTATACGGCCTGCGCGCTCTATGCCGCGGCCTGCATCACCGACTGGTTCGACGGCTATCTGGCGCGCGCCTGGGCGCAGGAAAGCGTGATCGGCAAGTTCCTCGACCCGATCGCCGACAAGCTGCTGGTGGCGGCGACGCTGATCATGCTGGCGGGCTTCCACCGGCTGACCGGCCTGTCGATCCTGCCGGCGGTGGTGATCCTGCTGCGCGAGGTGCTGGTGTCCGGCCTGCGCGAGTATCTGGCCGGCCTGCATGTCGGGGTGCCGGTGACCTGGCTGGCGAAATGGAAGACGACGATCCAGATGATCGCGCTGGGCTTTCTGATCGTCGGCGATTATGGTCCGCCGAACCTGCCGGTGACCTTCATCGGCATCGTCGGGTTGTGGATCGCCGCGGCCCTGACCTTCTACACCGGGTGGGATTACATGCGCGCCGGGTTGACCCACATGATGGCCGAACAGCCGGCGAAGCCGCCTGCCGCCCGGTCCGCCCGCAGCGCCGGCTGAGAGTTTCCGACATGAAGATATTCGGGCTGACCGGCTGGAGCGGCAGCGGCAAGACCTCGCTGCTGGTCCGTTTGATTCCGGCCCTGACCTCCCGCGGCCTGCGGGTGTCGACGGTGAAGCACGCCCACAAGGGCTTCGACATCGACCATCCCGGCAAGGACAGCCACAACCACCGTCTGGCCGGCGCCACCGAGGTGCTGGTCAGCTCGCCGCTGCGCTGGGCCCTGATGCATGAGCTGCGCGACGGTGAGCCGGAGCTGACGCTGGACCAGTTGCTGACCAGGGTCGCGCCTGTCGACCTGCTGCTGATCGAGGGGTTCAAGCGCGAGCCCCACGAGAAGATCGAGGTCTGGCGCGCCGAGGTCGGCAAGTCGCTGATCGCCCCCGACGACCCGACCATCGTCGCGGTGGCCAGCGACGGGCCGGTGCCCGGCTGCCCGGTTCCGCTGTTCGACCTGAACGACGCGGAGGCGGTGGCGGCCTTCATCGTGGAGCGCTGCGGGCTGGGGTGAGGCGGTGTCGCCCGGTAAACCGTCCATCAGGCTCGCCATCTTCGATTTCGACGGTACGCTTGCCGACTCGTTTCCCTGGTTCATGGCGGTGCTGAACGGCGTCGCCGACCGCTACGGCTTCGACCGGGTGCGGGCGGAGGAGGTGGAGCGGCTGCGCGGCTACGACGCCCGGCAGATCATGCGGCACCTGCGGGTTCCCGGCTGGAAGCTGCCCTTCATCGCCGGCCACATGCGGCGGCTGATGGCGCGCGACATCGACGGCATCCGGCCGTTCGACGGGGTGCCGGAGATGCTGCGGGCGCTGGACGGGAGCGGCGTCACCATCGCCATCGTCAGTTCCAACTCGGCCGCCAACGTCCGGCGGGTGCTGGGCCCGGAGGCGGCGGGGCTGGTCGCCCACTATGGTTGCGGGTCGTCGCTGTTCGGCAAGGCCGCCAAGTTCCGCCGGATGCTGCGGCTGACCGGTATCCCGGCGGCTGAGACCATCGGCATCGGCGACGAGGTGCGCGACATCGACGCAGCCCGTGCCGCAGGCATCGGCTGCGCGGCGGTCACCTGGGGCTATGCGCGGGCGGATGCGCTGGCGGCGCGGAACCCCGACCGGCTGTTGACCCGCGTCGAGGACATCGCCGGGCTGTTCGGCGGTTAGAGGGCCGTTCCTTTTCCCTCTTCGCAGCCGGCGCCGCGACGGACTAGAGTGCGGCCATGGTGCAACTCGACAACGACTGCTTTGCCTTCGGCGGGCCGATGATGGCGCTGGATCCGGCGCTGGCGTTGCTGGCCGGCCGGATCGCCGCGGTGACGGCGACCGGGACGGTGCCGCTGACCGGGGCGCTGGGCCGCGTGCTGGCCGCCAATCTGGTGGCGCCCTTCAATGTGCCGCCGCACGACAATGCCGCGGTGGACGGCTATGCGGTCGCCTTCGACGACCTCGCCGCCGGCGGGGCGACGATCCTGCCGGTCACGGCGCGGGTCGCCGCCGGCCGGTCGCTCGGCCGCCCGGCGGTGCGGGGGGAGGCGGTGCGCATCTTCACCGGTGCGCCGATGCCGGCCGGGATGGACACCGTGTTCATGCAGGAGGACTGCCGGAGCGACGGCGCATCCGTCACCCTGCCGGCCGGCATCCGGCGCGGGGGGAACCGCCGGCTGGCCGGCGAGGATGTCCGCGAGGGTTCCATCGTGCTGACCGCCGGGCGTCGCCTGCGACCGGAGGACATCGCGCTGGCCGCCTCGCTCGGCCATGCGGCGCTGGCGGTGCGCGAGCGCCTGCGCGTCGCCGTCTTCTCGACCGGCGACGAGTTGCGGCAGCCGGGGCAGCCGCTGGAGCCCGGCGCCGTCTATGACGCCAACCGCTACGCCTTGGTCGCGCTGCTGACCCGGCTGGGCTGCGCCGTCACCGACCTCGGCATCCTGCCCGACCGGTTCGAGACGATCCGCGATGCGCTGGCGTCGGCGGCGGAGGACCATGACGCGATCATCACCTCCGGCGGCATGTCGACCGGGGAGGAGGACCACGTCAAGCCGGCGGTCGAGGCCAATGGACGGCTCGATTTCTGGCGGCTGGCGATCAAGCCCGGCCGTCCGGTGGCGCTGGGGCGCGTGCGCGACGCCGTCTTCGTCGGGCTGCCCGGCAACCCGGTGGCGGTGGTGGTGACTTTCCTGCGCATCGCCCGGCCGATCCTGCTGCGGCTGATGGGGGCGCTGGAGGAGGCGCCGCGGCCAGTCCCGGTCCGCGCCGGCTTCGCCCACAAGAAGAAGTCCGGCCGGCGCGAGTTCCTGCGCGGGTCGCTGACGCGCGACGGGGACGGTGCGCTGGTCGCCAGCAAATACCCGCGGGACGGGGCGGGCGTCCTGTCGTCGCTGGTCGACTCCGAGGGACTGATCGAGCTGCCGGAGGATCTGGCCCATGTCGAGCCCGGCATGACCGTCGATTTCCTGCCCTTCAAAGAATTCCTGTAGCAGAGGTCGCGTGATGAAGATTCTCTATTTCGCCTGGCTGCGCAGCAAGATCGGCGTGCCGACCGAGACGGTCGAGCTGCCGGCGGAGGTCGACACGGTGGGCGCGCTTGTCGACTGGCTGAAGACCCGCAGCCCCCGCCATGCCGACGCGCTGGCGAACAGCAAGGTGGTCAAGGTGGCGGTCAATCAGGAGCATGTCCCCTACGACCATCCGATCTCCGCGACCGACGAGATCGCGCTGTTCCCGCCGGTGACGGGGGGCTGAGACCATGACGATCCGCGTCCAGGCCGGGGATTTCGACGTCGGCGCCGAATATGCCGCCTTCACCGCCGGCCGCACCGGCGTCGGCGGCGTGACGATGTTCGTCGGGCTGGTGCGCGACATCGCGGGCGGCGAGGCGGTCAGCGCGATGACGCTGGAGCATTATCCCGGCATGACCGAACGGCAGCTGGAGGCGATCGAGGAGGAGGCGCGGCGGCGCTGGCCGCTGGACGACGTGCTGGTGATCCACCGCCATGGCCGGCTGGAGCCGGGCGACCGCATCGTCATGGTCGCCACCGCGTCGGCCCACCGTGACGCCGCCTTCGATTCCTGCCGCTTCCTGATCGACTGGCTGAAGACGAAGGCGCCCTTCTGGAAGCTGGAAGCGACGCCCGACGGCGAGCGCTGGGTCGAGGCGAAGGACAGCGACGATGCCGCGGCGGCGCGGTGGGCGGAGTAGGGCTGCGCTGCCGTCCGTTTCTGGCTGTGCCCTCAGGCGTGGCCGGCTTCGCCTGACAGCATGGAGACGCTGACCCCGAGCTTGCCGATGGCGCGTTCCCACTTGGCGTCGAGCTCGGTGTCGAACAGCAGCTTCTCGTCGCAGGGAACGTTCAGCCAGCCGTTGGCCTGGAATTCGGCGTCGAGCTGGCCCGGCCCCCAGCCGGCATAGCCGAGCAGGAGCAGGGTGCGGCGCGGGCCGCGGTCCTCGGAAATGGCGCGCAGGATGTCGATGGTCGCGGTCAGCGCCACCTCGTCGTCCACCAGCAGCGTGCCGTCGCGCACATAATCGGTGGAGTGCAGGACGAAACCGCGGCCCGATTCGACCGGGCCGCCGTAATGGACCGGCAGGTTGTTGGACGGCTGCGGGATGTTCATGTCGAGCTGTTCCAGCAGATCCTCGAAGGTGATCGAGCCGAACAGCCGGTTCACCACCAGCCCCATCGCGCCATCCTCGCTGTGGGCGCAGACGTAGATGACCGTGCGCTGGAAACGCGGATCCTCCATGCCCGGCATGGCGATCAGCAGCTGGCCGGTCAGCGATTCCGAGGCCTTGGAGACCGGAGACTTGGTCAGGCGCGGCATGGGCGAGTATCCTTGTCGTCGGTCCGGTGCGGATGCCCGCCTCCGGCCCTACGGTCGGTTGTGGTTGGCGTTCTGGCGACGCTTTTGCCGGAGTGTGACAGCACCGGCCGAGTTTTGTCACCTGGATATGAGCTATCATATAGGATGCCGGGGACACGGATGCGCCCCTTCCAGGGATAGAGAACAGTGCGCGCGATGAAAAGACATGCCTTCGTCCTTGTGTTGTTGCTGACCGTCCTGGCCGGCGGCACGAGCCCCGTCCTGGCGCAGGATGGCGTCGGGGCCTGGACCAAGGCCGGGCCGGTCGAGGCGCGGCTGGTCTCCGCAGTGCGCGGCACCGGCGAACTGGCGGCGCTGCCGCTCGGGCTGGAACTGCGGCTGGAGCCGGGATGGAAGACCTATTGGCGTTCCCCCGGCGATGCCGGATTCGCGCCGCGCCTGGACTGGAGCCGGTCGGCCAACCTGACCGGGGCGACCCTGTCCTATCCGGCGCCGCACCGCTTTTCCGTGCTGGGATTCGAGACGGCCGGCTATGACGGCGCGGTGCTGTTCCCGCTCCAGGGCGTGCCGGCCGCGGCAGGCAAGCCGGTCGATCTGGCGCTGACCGCGGAACTGCTGGTCTGTTCGGACATCTGCGTGCCGCAGACGCTCGATCTGGCGCTGGCGCTGCCGGCCGGGCCGGCGGACCCGTCGGACGCCGCGAACGACATCGCCCGCGCCCAGGCCCTGGTGCCGAAGGGGCCGAACGGGCTGCTGCGGATCGACGCGGTGCGGGCGACGGGCGGCACGCTGGAGGTCGAGGCGACCGCGGTCGACGGCTTCGTCACGCCGGACCTGTTCGTCGAGACCGAGCCGCCGCTGACCTTCTCCGCCCCCAAGACGGTCTTTTCCGACGACGACCGTCATGTCCGCCTGACGCTGACGGTGACCGATCCGCAGCCGGGCCTCGATCTGGCCGGAAGCGCGATGACGCTGACCCTGGTCGACGGCGACAAGGCGGTCGAGGTGCCAGCAACCGCGACGGCATCCCCGGCGGCCGGCAGCGGTGCGGCGGTTCCCGCCGGTGCCGGGCTGGCGGCGATGCTGGGGGTGGCGCTGCTGGGCGGGCTGATCCTGAACCTGATGCCCTGCGTGCTGCCGGTGCTGTCGCTGAAGCTGATGTCGGTGGTCAAGCAGGGCGGCCGCGCTCCCGCCGCGGTGAGGGCCGGTTTCCTGGCAAGCGCCGCTGGTATCCTCGCCTCCTTCCTGCTGATGGCGTCGGTGCTGGTCGGGGTGAAGGCGGCCGGCGGGGCGGTCGGCTGGGGCATCCAGTTCCAGCAGCCGCTGTTCCTGGTCTTCATGGTCGTGCTGGTCACCCTGTTCTCGGCCAACCTGTGGGGGCTGTTCGAGGTTCCGCTGCCGCGGTCGCTGGCCGACCGGCTGGGCGGCGAGGGGCTGGCCGGGCCGTTCGCCACCGGCATGTTCGCCACGCTGCTGGCGACCCCCTGTTCGGCGCCATTCCTCGGCACCGCGGTCGGCTTCGCGCTGTCGAAGGGGCCGGTCGAGGTCTATGCGATCTTTGCGGCGCTGGGCGTCGGGCTGGCTCTGCCCTATCTGGCGGTGGCGGCGTGGCCGCGGGTCGCCGGCTGGCTGCCGCGGCCGGGACGCTGGATGGCGACGCTGAAGACCGTCCTGGGCGTCGCGCTGATGCTGACGGCGCTGTGGCTGCTGTCGGTGCTGACGGTGCAGATCGGCGAGGTGGCCGCCGCCACGGTCGGGCTGCTGATGGCGGCGCTGGTGCTGGCGCTGTGGATCGGGCGGAGCGCCAGCGGCGCGGCGGGCAAGGCCGGTCCGGTCCTGGCCGGCGCGCTGGCCGTCGTGGCCTTCGCCATGCCGGCGGTCGTCGGCCCGCCCGCCGGTGCGGCGCCGGTGGCGGATGCGTCCAAGGCGCGCTGGGTGCCGTTCGTCGAGGCGACCATCCGCGAGCATGTCGCCGCCGGGCGCACCGTTTTCGTCGACGTGACCGCCGACTGGTGCATCACCTGTCAGGCGAACAAGAAACTGGTGCTGAACCGTGGCGCGGTGGCGACGCGGATGGAGGATGCGGCGGTGGTCCCGATGCGTGCCGACTGGACCCGCCCGGACGCTGCCATCGCCAAGTTCCTGGCCGATCATGGCCGCTACGGCATCCCCTTCAACATCGTCTACGGCCCCGGTGCGCCGGAGGGCATCGCCCTGCCGGAACTGCTGAGCGACGGCGCGGTGCTGGAGGCCCTGGACAGGGCGGCGGGGAAGGTGGCGGGCAAGGGAGCGAATGGGGCGTCCTGACCGGCGATCCGGCCCGGCCAGGCACGGCCCGGTGCGGTTTCGGGGAAAAGTCCTATGGTCGTTCCGGCTATTCTGCGCTAACAGGGCGCCTCCGGGAGACCCTCCCGCGCGACGAGGACGATGATGGACGATCAGATGAACTGCCCGCAGTGCAACTCCGAACATGCCTACAATGACGGAAGCCTGTGGAACTGCCCGGAATGCGGCCACGAGTGGAATCCCGAAGCCGCCGGTGCGGCCGGGACGGAGGCCGCCGCCGAGCCGGGCGTGCGCGATGCCAACGGCAACATGCTGAGCGACGGCGACAGCGTGACGGTGATCAAGGATCTGAAGGTCAAGGGGTCGTCGCTGGTGGTCAAGGGCGGGACCAAGGTGAAGAACATCCGTCTGGTGGACGGGGCCGACGGCCACAACATCGCCTGCAAGATCGACGGCATCGGCGCCATGAACCTGAAGTCGGAGTTCGTGAAGAAGGCCTGACCCGTTCGCCGGGGCCAACCGTATGGGGCACCAACCGTGCCTTGCGGCCATCCGCCGCGGGGGATAGAAGGGTGACAGGGCCGGGCTCCGCGACGGGGGCCGGCCCGACCCAAAAGACAGCCCCCAAAAAAACGGGAAGGGTTTAGAGACGATGAGCATCCAGGTTGGCGATACCATTCCGTCCGTCACGCTGAAGCGGCTGACCGACAACGGCATGCAGGAAGTGACCACGGACGAGCTGTTCAAGGGCAAGAAGGTCGTCCTGTTCTCCGTCCCCGGCGCCTTCACCCCGACCTGCTCGGCCAAGCACCTGCCGGGCTTCGTCCAGCAGGCCGACGCGCTGAAGGCCAAGGGCGTCGACAGCATCATCTGCCTCGCCGTCAACGACCCGTTCGTGATGCGCGCCTGGGGTGAGAAGGGCGGCGTCGGCGACAAGGTCGTCATGCTGCCGGACGGCAACGCCACCTTCACCGCGGCGCTCGGCCTGACCATGGACGGCTCCGCCCACGGCCTGGGCACCCGCGGCCAGCGCTTCGCCCTGGTGGCGGAAGACGGCAAGGTCACCCATGTCGCCGTCGAGGCCCCGGGCAAGTTCGAGGTGTCGTCGGCCGAAGCGGTGCTCGAGCAGGTTTGAGGTCAGATCTCTCCCTCTCCCGTTCCGGCTGGAGAGGGAAGGGAGATTACGTCCGCGCCCGCACGTCGGCCACGCCGCGCCGCGCCAACTCGTCGGCGCGTTCGTTCTCGGGGTGGCCGGCGTGGCCCCGGACCCAGTGGAATTCGATCTCGTGCTGTCTCTTCGCCTCTTCCAGGCGCTGCCACAGATCGACGTTCTTCACCGGTTTCCGGTCGGCGGTCAGCCAGCCCTTGGCCTTCCAGCCATGGATCCATTTGGTGATGCCGTTCTTCACATATTCGCTATCGGTGAACAGCCGGACCACGACCGGCTTCTTCAACGCCTCCAGCGCCATGATGGCGGCCATCAGTTCCATGCGGTTGTTGGTGGTCGCCGGCTCCCCGCCATACAGCTCCTTCTCGACCTCGCCATAGCGCAGGATGGCGCCCCAACCGCCGGGACCGGGATTGCCGCTGCAGGCGCCGTCGGTGAAGATGTCCACTGTCCGGCGGCCGGGCATGTCGTCCGTCATCGGGTCAGGCTCCGGCCGCGTCTGAATCGTCGAGGAAATAATCGCCGAGCCCGCGCACCGTCTGGTGGAAACGCAGCTTGCGCAGATATTCCAACGGATCCTTCGGCCGGACGAAGGCGCCCGGCGGATGGTTCAGCCAGTCGTAGAGGCGGGTCAGCAGGAAGCGCATCGCGCTGCCGCGGCAGAGCCAGGGCAAAGCGTCCAGCTCGGCCCGCGACAGCGGCCGGACCTTGCGGTAGTTGGACAGCAGCAGCCGCGCCTTGGTGGCGTTGAACGACCCGTCGATCTCGAAGCACCAGGCGTTGATGCAGATCGCCACGTCGTAGGCCAGGAAGTCGTTGCAGGCGAAATAGAAATCGATCAGGCCGGACAGGCTGTCGCCGCGGAAGAAGACATTGTCCGGGAACAGGTCGGCATGGATGACGCCCGCCGGAAGGCCGGCCGGCCAGTTGGCTTCCAGTGCCGCCAGCTCGGTTTCCAGCGTCTCGCGCAGGCCCGGCGCCACCTCGTCGGCACGGGGCGCCGACCTGGCGAAGAGATCCTTCCAGCCGGGCAGGGCCAGCGCGTTCGGCCGCTCCATGCGGAAATCGCCGACCGCCAGATGCAGGCGGGCCAGCGCCTCGCCAAGCTGGGCGCAATGCTGCGGCGTGATGCGGCGCGGCCACATGCCGGCCAGGAAGGTGACGATCACCGCCGGACGACCGCACAGCTCGCGCAGGGCCACGCCGTCGCGCGCCGCCACCGGCAGCGGACAGGCGATGCCCTTCTCCGCCAGATGCTCCATCAGGCCGAGGAAGAAGGGCAGATCCTCCTTGCGCGTGCGCTTCTCGTAGAGGGTCAGGATGTAGGGGCCGCGTTCGGTCACCAGCAGGAAGTTGGAATTCTCCACCCCCTCCGCGATGCCCTTGCACGACAGCACGGCGCCCAGATCGTACTGGGCGGCGAAGCTGCTGAGATCCTCGTCGGTGACTTCGGTATAAACGGCCATGATGTCCTGCGCCTTACCGGGATTCTGCCCGGCGGTCAATTTCTGGGGTGATCGGCTCGTAATATTCCGGGCCGAACCCGGCCAGCCGGCGGCTGGCGACGTTGAAGGGGCGCTTCAGCCCGCCGCGGAAATGGCGGCCGACCAGCTCCTGCCACAGCGCCACCGGCTCCGCCCCGCGTTCGGCGCAGAGATGGACGAACCAGCGTCGGCCGGCGGCGACATGGCCGATCTCCTCGTCATGGATGGTCTGGAGCAGGTCGGCGCTCTCCCCGTCGCCGAAGTCGCGCAGGCGGCGCACGGTGTCGGGGGTGACGTCGAGCCCGCGTGCCTCCAGCACCATCGGCACCACCGCCAGCCGGGCGGCGAGGTCGTGCGCGGTCTCCGTCGCCGCCTGCCACAGCCCGTCATGGGCCGGCAGCTCGCCGTAGGAGGAGCCCAGCGCGTTCAGCCGCGTCTCCAGCATGCGGAAATGCCGCGCCTCGTCGTCGGCGACCTGGACCCAATCGTCGGTGAAGCCCCTGGGCAGGCCGAGCGGGGCGAAGCGGGCGACGATGTCCCAGGCGAGGTCGATGGCGTTCAGTTCGATATGGGCCAGCGCGTGCAGCAGGGCGATGCGGTTCTGCGCGCTGCCGCCGCGCCCGCGCTTGGGCATGTCGCGCGGCAGCTTCAGCTCCGGCCGGTCGGGCCGGGCCGGGCGGTCGGGGGGCGGGGCGGGCACGTCGGGCGCCAGCAGGCCGTCGCGCCACGCGGCGGCGAAGCCATGGGTCAGGCGCACCTTCTCCAGCGGCGCCGCGGCGGCCAGGACCACGGTCGCCGCATCGCCGAGGCAGGAAACGGCAGGCGTCATTTCCAGCCGTAGGCCACGAAGTTCGGGTTCAGGATGTCGGCCTTGCCGTAGACGAGCGGCGTTCCGTCCGGCTGCTCCACCCGGCCGCCGGCACCGATCAGCACGGCATGGCCGGCGGCGGTGTCCCATTCGCTGGTCGGGCCGAAGCGGGGATAGAGGTCGGCCTTGCCGCTGGCGACCGTGCAGAATTTCAGCGAGCTGCCGCAGGACACCCGGTCCTTGACCGTGTACTTGGCCAGGAAATCCTCAAGCACCGACCCGCTGCCGTGCGAGCGGCTGGCGACGACGGTCAGCCCGTCGGCCGGCGGGTTGCGGACGCCGATGGCGTGGTCGTGACGCCCCTCCGCGCAATGCACGGCGGTGCCGGGGCCGGCGGCGGCATAGAGGTCGCCGGTGGCCGGCGCATAGACGACGCCCAGCACCGGTACGCCGTTTTCGATCAGGGCGATGTTCACCGTGAACTCGCCGTTGCGCGAGATGAACTCCTTGGTGCCGTCGAGCGGATCGACCAGCCAGAACCGGCCGCCGGAGATGTCCGGCCGATGTCCGGCCGCCGCAGCCTCCTCCGCGACCACCGGCACGCCGGGCATCAGGTGGTGCAGCGCCGGCAGGATCACCGCTTCGGCGGCATGGTCGGCCTGCGTCACCGGGCTGCCGTCGACCTTGGTGGCGACGTCGATGCCGTCGTTGTAGAAGCGCAGGATGACCTGACCGGCCTCATGGGCGATGGTGCGGACCGTCGGCAGCAGGCTCGCCACAGCGGCGTCGGGCATGGGGTCGTCTCCTATGGTATGAGGAGGCAGCATATCGTGCCCGGTGGCGGGCCGGAAGCTTTTGAACGGGTGTGGAAGGGAGAAGGCGGATGACGGGTGAGCTTCGTGATGCGCGATGGCGTGCGATGACCGCGGCCGATCTGGACCGGGTGCTCGCCATCGCGGACATCGTGCATCCGGACTATCCGGAGGACCGTGCCGTCTTCGAGGAGCGTCTGGCGCTCTATCCCGCCGGCTGCCGTGTGGCCGAATGCCGCGGGGAGGCGATCGGCTACGGCGTGATGCATCCGGGGCGGCTGGGTGTCCCGCCGCCGCTCGACTCGCCGCTGGGGGATGTGCCGGCGGATGCAGACTGCCTCTATCTGCACGACATCGCGCTGCTCCCCGCGGCCCGCGGCAGCGGGGCGGGGGCGGCGGTGCTGGCCTACGCCCACGGGCTGGCGGCACGGGAGGGCTGGCGGTGGCTGGCCCTGACTTCGACGCCGGCGGCACGGAGCTATTGGGACCGGGCGGGGTTCACGCCCTACCGTGACGGCGGCGCGGCGCTGGCGGCCAAGCTGGCGAGCTATGGCGGCGGCATGAGCTACATGACGGCGGCGGTGACGTCCGGATGATGCCCGCGGAGACGCTTCAGGCCACCAGCCCGGCGAAATCCGGCTCGCTCACCACCGCCCGGAAGGCCGGTCTGGCGAACAGGTAGCCCTGCATCAGGGTGACGCCGAGGTCGCGCAGGGTCTTCGCCTCGTCCACCGTTTCGATGCCCTCGGCGATGGGCGTGATGCCCAGGTCGCCGCACACCGCGAGGATCGCCTTGACGATGCTGCGCCGGGCACGGTTGGCGTCGATTCCGCGGGTCAGCTCCATGTCCAGCTTGATGATGTCGGGCTGGAATTCGGCGAGCAGGTTGAGGCCGGAATAGCCGGAGCCGAAATCGTCGATGGCGGTCAGGAAGCCCTGGCGCCTGTATTCGGTGAAGATGCCTTTCAGATGGTCATGGTCGACCACCCGCTCGTTCTCCGTCACCTCGAAGATGATGCGATCGGTGGGAAAACCGGTGCGGCGGGCGGCGGCGAGCGTCGCCCGGATGCAGGCCTCCGCCTTGTAGACGGCGTTGGGCAGGAAGTTGATCGACAGGCGGGCACCGCCCATCGGCAGCTCCGATGCCAGTTCGATGGCCTTGATCCGGCAGGACTGGTCGAAGGCATAGCGGTTGGCGTCGGTCACCTGTCCCAGCACCCAGCCGGCACCCTGGCCTTCGGTTCCGCGCACCAGCGCCTCATGCGCCCACACCTGCCCGGCCGCGATGTCGACGATGGGCTGGAAGGCCATCGTGAAGTCCATATCCAGCCGCTCTGCACATTGTCCGCCACACCCACCGTCACCGAACGCCATCACCTTGCCTCTGTCCGCTAAGATCGCTGCCTTCAGATAATGATAACATGCACTGGTTTAACCCGACGGAGGTGAGGCAAATGCCGCACCGTCGGGTTAAGGCTTCTTTCTATGCCACCAGCCGGCTTTCGGCATCGCGGATCGCCGTCCACACCGCCTCGGGCGTCGCCGGCATGTCGATGTGGGTGATGCCGAGATGCGACAGCGCATCGACCACCGCGTTGATGATGGCTGGCGGCGCGCCGATGGCTCCGGCCTCGCCGGCGCCCTTCATGCCCAGCATGTTGGTGGTGCTGGGCACGCTGTTCAGCTTCACCTCGATCGGCGGCATGTCGACCGCGCGCGGCATCTGGTAGTCCATGAAGGATGCCGTCAGCAGCTGCCCGCTGTCGGGATCGAACACCACGCGTTCCTGAAGCGCCTGACCCAGCCCCTGGGCGACACCGCCATGGATCTGGCCGATCACCAGCATCGGGTTGATCACGGTGCCGAAATCGTCGACGACGCTGTAGCGCAGCACCTCGATCACGCCGGTGGCGGGGTCGACCTCCACCTCGGCGACATGGCAGCCGTTGGGGAAGGTGCTGGCCGGCGGCGTCCAGCGCGCCATTTCCGAGAAGGCGATGCCACCGGTCCCGCTTTCCGCGGCCTTGGCGGCGACCTCCTTCAGCGTCACCGCGCGGTCGGTGCCGACGACGGCGAAGCGGCCGTCGGTGAACTCGATGTCGATTTCGGCGGTTTCCAGCAGGTCGGCGGCGACGGTCGTCGCGGCCTTCACCACCTTGGCCGCTCCCTCCGCCAGCGCCGAGCCGCCGACCGGGACGGAGCGGGAACCGCCGGTGCCGGAGCCCCAGCTGACGCGGTCGGTGTCGCCCTGGACCACCTCGACATCCTCCGGCGGCACCCCCAGCCGGTCGGCGAGGATCTGCTTGTAGGCGGTCTCGTGGCCCTGGCCGTTGGTCTGGGTGCCGATCATCAGCACGACCTTGCCGTCGCCATTGACCTGGACGGTCGCCTGCTCCGGCCCGCCGCCCGAACAGGCCTCGATATAGGTGGCGAGCCCGGCGCCGCGCAGCTTGCCGCGGGCCTTCGCCGCCTCCTTGCGGGCCGGCAGTCCGGCCATGTCGGACAGCAGCAGGCCGTCCTCCAGATTCTGCGCGAACTCGCCGGTGTCATAGACCTGGCCCATCGGCGTGGCGTAGGGCATGGCGGTCGGCGGGATGAAGTTGCGCCGCCGGATCTCCGCCGGGCCGAGCCCGGTGACGCGGCCGGCATGGTCGATCAGCCGTTCCAGCAGATAGGCCGCCTCCGGCCGGCCGGCGCCGCGATAGGCGTCCACCGGCTGGGTATTGGTGAAGACACCCTTCACCCGCACATAGACCGCAGGGGTCCGGTAGGATCCCACGAGCATCGCCGATCCGGCATCGGTCGGGATGAAGGGGCCGTAGTTGGACAGGTAGGCGCCCAGGTTGGCGACGGTATCGACCCGCAGCCCGAGGAAACGGCCGTCGGCGTCGAGCGCGAGACGCGCCTTGCTGACATGGTCGCGGCCATGGTCGTCGCTGATGAAACCCTCGATGCGGTCGGCGGCCCATTTGACGGCGCGGTTCAGCCGGCGCGCGGCGAACAGGCAGGCGACATATTCCGGGTAGTTGAACAGCTTCATGCCGAAGCCGCCGCCGACGTCGGTGGTCAGTACGCGGATGCGCTCCTCCGGCTCGTTGAGCATCTTGGCGAACTGCTTCTGCAGGCCGTGGACGCCCTGGCTGGTCACATAGATCAGCAGGCGGCCGGGAGCGCCGTCCGCACCGGATTCGACGCCGGCGAGGCAGGCGCGGCCCTCCATCGGGTTGGCGACGACGCGGTTGTTGACCAGCTCCAGCTCGACCACGCGGTGGGCGGCGGCAAATGCTGCGTCCACTGCCGCCTCGTCGCCGGTGTCCCAATCGAAGCAGAGGTTGTCCGGGGCCTCGTCCCACACCAGCGGGCGGCCGGGCTCCAGCGCCGCGAGCGTACCGGTGACGGGCTCACGGTCCTGGTAATCGACCATCACCAGTTCGGCAGCCTCGCGCGCGGCTTCCAGCGTTTCCGCCACCACCATGGCGACCGGGTCGCCGACATGGCGGACGAAGCCGCGCGCCAGCACCGGACGCGGGGTGCGGACATAGCGCGAGCCGTCGCGCTGTTTCAGCGCCGCCTGGCAGGGGATCATGCCGATCGTCTCGGCATCGAGGTCGGCGACGGTGTAGATCGCCAGCACGCCGGGCTGGGCGAGCGCATCCGACGCATCGACCGATCCGATGGCGGCGAAGGCGTGCGGAGAACGGACGAAGGCCGCATAGGCCTGGCCGGGCAGCGACACGTCGTCGGTATAACGGCCGCCGCCGGTCAGCAGCCGGGCGTCTTCGGTGCGCGGAACCGCCTGTCCGATGCCGAACTTCATGGGTGAACTCCCGCCTTCCGGTTCGATGCGTGCTCGATTGAGTGGGTGCCCTGCGAAGATAGGCTGGCCGGTGCCCCAGGGAAACCCCGACGGGCAGCATGGGTGACGGTTGTCCGCCGCAACGATGGTCCGGCCACCGGAATGGTCGGGCCTGTCGATGGTTCGCCGAAGCGGCTGGCGCAGCCGGCATGCAGGGGCCATATTGGGGGGCATGTGTGGACGCATGCTACTAACCACCCCAGTCAGCGAAATCCAGCGCCTGTTCGGCGTGCCGGAACGGCCGAACCTGATGCCGCGCTGGAACGTCGCCCCGACCCAGGACATCCCCGTCATCCGCCGCGAGGAGGAGGAAGGCCTGCCCGGCCGCCATCTGGCGCTGCTGCGCTGGGGGCTGGTGCCGCCCTGGGCCGACGACCCGTCCATCGGCTCGCGGATGATCAATGCGCGCGGCGAATCGGTCGCCGACAAGCCGGCCTTCCGCGACGCCTTCCGCAAGCGTCGCTGTCTGGTGCCGCTCGACGGATTCTATGAATGGACCAGTGTGGGGGAGGGGGCGAAGCCGCGCAAGCAAGGCCACATCATCCGCCGCCGCGACCGTGGCCTGTTCGCGCTGGCCGGACTGTGGGAGTGCTGGCGCGGTCCGAAGGGGGCGCCGCCCCTGGAGCCGCCGCTGGAAAGCGTGACGGTGGTGACGACGGCGACCAATGCCACCCTGTCCTTCCTGCACGACCGCATGCCGGTGGTGCTCGACCCCGCCGACTGGGACGCCTGGCTCGATCCGGCCACCCCGCTGCCGGTGGTGGAGGGGCTGATCCGCTCGGCTCCGGAGGATTGGCTCGACGTCGTGCCGGTGGGACCGAAAGTGAACAGCGTGCGCAACGACGACGCCTCCTGCCTCGACCCGCCCCAGGAGGTGGAGCGGGCCGAGGCAAAGCGGAAAAAGGCCGATGACCAGCCTAGCCTGTTCTGACGGGTGGACGCCGGTCGTGATGCTGGCGCTGTGTATCGCCTGGGCGGGACCGGCGGCGGCCCAGGGAAACCGGCCGACCAATCAGGCGGCGACCAATCAGGCTGCAAAAGGGCGCGGCCCGATCGCCAACACCCCGGACCAGACGATCAAGGGGGCGGCGATGGCGGTGGAGGGCGACCTGCTGACCGTCAACGGCACCCCCGTGCGGCTGATGGGCATCGACGCTCCCGATCCCGGGCAAAAATGCAAGAACCGCTACGGCCACGAACTGGATTGCTTCAAGGTCGCCACCGCGGTGCTCGCCAACATGGTGAAGGGCGAGGAGGTGACCTGCATCGTCACCGAGCAGGACCGGACCGGTGAGTTGAAGGGCGAATGCCGGGTGCGCGGCGTCGATCTGGGCGCGGCGATGGTGGCGCGCGGCTGGGCCTTCCAATATGCCAGCTTGTCGCCCGCCTATCAGAGAGGCGAGGCCTACGCCCAGAGCAAGCGGATGGGGCTGTGGGCCGGGCAGGTGGAGAAGCCCTGGCAATGGCGGTCGCGGCAAATCCGGGAGACGGCGCGCTGACGCCCAAAGACCGCAAGCTGACCGGCCGCCACCCCCATTTCCCATTCGCCGGATCCGCCGGCCGTGATAGGATCCGAACAGGAGGAAGAATCAAGAAAAACGATCCGAATCGGCAACTCCCCCCGGGGAGCCCATGGGGAGCAGAGTCACGGGCATGCTGGTTTACGAATGTGAACTGTTCGAGCTGGTTCCGGTCCTGCGCCGCTATGCGCGGGCGTTGACCGGCGCGACCGACCGCGGCGACGCGCTGGTGACGCGGTGCGTCGAGGCGGCGACGATGGCTCCGTCCCATTTCGGCTTCGACCGCGGCGGCGACAACGCGCGCCTGCCGCTTTATGCCCTGCTGAACCTGCTGTTCGACCGCTCGCCGGAAGAGTTCGGCCCGCCCGGCCGGCCACTGCCGTCCCCCCACCCGATCGAACGCGCGCTGGCGGAACTGGCCGAGCCGGACCGCCGCCTCTATCTGCTGACGGCACTGGAAGGGCTGAGCCCGCCGCAGGCGGCCAAGGTGCTGCAACTGCCGCGCGCCGAAGCGGTGGCGCGGCTGAAGACGGCCCGCGACCGTGTGCGCGCCGCCATGGTGCAGCGGGTGATGGTGGTAGAGGACAACGCCCTGCTGGCGATGGAGTTGGGCGAATTGGTGGCCGACATGGGCCATGTCGTCTGCGGCACCGCCGGCAACGAGCCGGAGGCGCTGGCCCTCTTGAAGGCGCAGAAGCCGACGCTGGCCCTGCTGGACGTCCGGCTGGCCGACGGCGGCAGCGGGATCGAGATCGCCCGCCGGCTGAAGCGCGTCCGCGACCTGCGCACCATCTTCGTCACCGCCTTCGACGACGACATCCTTGCGCTCGACGCCCGCCATCTCGGCCAGATCGTCCGCAAGCCCTTCACCAATGCCGGCCTCCAGGCCGCCATCTCTCGCGCCATCTTCATGCCGCAGCCGGTGGCGCTGGGCTGATAGTCCCGGCCTGATCCCAGGCATGTTCGATGAAAAAGGGACCGGCCGGCGTCCGGCGGTCCCTTTTTCAATGCGCAGCCTCGATGCAGCCGGTCAGACAGTGGTGCGGCGGCCGACGATCATGCGGTAGATGGCCAGGATGATGATTGCACCGACGATCGCGCCGATGAAACCCGCCCCCTCGCCCGGACGATACCAGCCGACGGCGGCGCCCAGATAGGTTGCGATGAAGGCACCGGCGATGCCGAGCAGGGTGGTGATGATGAAGCCGCCCGGATCGCGACCCGGCATCAGGAACTTGGCGACGATGCCGGCGAGAAAGCCGATGATGATCGTCCAGAGAATGCCCATGGTTGTCTTCCCTTCCGTTGCGGGACCGTCTTCCCATGCCCAATAACGGGCAAGGAGGCGTTTGGTTCTCCGCAACGGCGGATCTTTTGGGACGATGCTCCTTTCGAACGTCCGGACAAATCGGCCCGGAAGCGGTTTCAGCGCAGCGCGCGGATGTTGGCGGCGTACCGCTCCGGCCCGCCGGTGAAGGTGGCGGTGCCGGCGACCAGCACGTCGGCGCCCGCCTCCACCGCCAGCTTGGCGGTCTCGGGGTTGATGCCGCCGTCGATCTCCAGGTCGATCGGCTTGCCGATGGCGTCGATGCGGGCGCGCAGGTCGCGGATCTTCGGCAACTGGCTCATGATGAAGCTCTGGCCGCCGAAGCCGGGGTTGACCGTCATCACCAGCACGAGGTCGATGTCCTCCAGCACATGCTGGATGGCGTCGACCGGCGTGGCCGGGTTGAGCGAGACGCCGGCCTTCTTGCCCAGCGACTTGATCAGCTGGATCGTGCGGTGCAGGTGCGGCCCGGCTTCCGGATGGACGGTGATGATGTCGGCGCCCGCCTTGGCGAATTCCGGCACGAAGGCGTCCACCGGCGAGATCATCAGATGGACGTCGAAGATCTTGGCCGTGTGCGGCCGCAACGCCTTTACCACGCCGGGGCCGATGGTGAGATTCGGCACGAAATGGCCGTCCATCACGTCGATGTGGATGTAGTCGGCGCCGGCGGCGTCGACCGCGCGGACCTCCTCGCCCAGCCGGGCGAAATCGGCGGAGAGAATCGAGGGGGAAATCTTGACGGCGCGCATGTGGATGTCCTGGGGCAGAGGATGACGGGCGGCGATGCCTGGTTCCGCGCCATTCCTACCATGGGGCGGCGGCGCAAGTCATGGGATGAAGTGCGGTACCGACGGGACCGCCATCCTCCCCAAAGCGGCAGCCAGGGCATTTCCGCTTTACCGCAATCGCGAAGCGCTGTATCCGTAGAGATATAGATCAGGGCGTTGAACTTGCTGGAGGTGACGATGTTCGGTTTGCGTTTGGCCTTGGGTCGCCGGGATGGGTGCCGCGCGGTGGCGCGGGCGGTTTCGGTGGCCGTCCTGGGCTTCGGACTGACGCTGGCCGCCCCGGCGGCGATGGCGCAGGATGTGCTGGTGCTCGCCGCCGCCTCCACCAAGAACGCGGTCGAGAAGCTGGCTTCCCAGTTCAAGGCAAAGACCGGCATGTCAGTGACCTCGTCCTTCGCCGCGTCGTCGGCCTTGGCCAAGCAGATCGAGAATGGGGCGCCGGCCGACATCTTCATTTCCGCCGATCTCGACTGGATGGATTACCTGCAGCAGCGCAACCTGATCAAGGCCGACAGCCGCGTCAACCTGCTCGGCAACGAGCTGGTGGTGGTCGCGCCGAAGGGGTCGCCGATCAAGCCCGACCTGTCCAAGGGTGGCACGCTGGCGGCCCAGCTGGGCGACGGCCGGCTCGCCACCGGCGACCCGTCGAACGTTCCGGTCGGGAAGTACGCCAAGGCGGCGCTGGAGAAGTTGGGGCAGTGGACGGCCGTCGAGCCGAAGCTGGCGCGGGCGGACAGCGTACGCGCGGCGCTGGTGCTGGTCAGCCGCGGCGAGGTGCCGCTGGGCATCGTCTATCGCACCGACGCCGCCATCGATCCGGGTGTCGAGGTTGCCGCGGTCTTCCCGCCGGACAGCTATCCGGCCATCGTCTATCCGGCGGCGCTGACCGCCATCTCGAAGAGCAGCCACGCCGCCGCCTTCCTGGACTACATCAAATCGCCGGACGGCATGGCGGTTTGGAAGGAATTCGGCTTCGTTCCGGCGCCCAAGGCACCGTAAGCTCGGCGGCATGGATATCCTGACGCCGATGGAGACCACCGCGTTGCTGCTGAGCCTGCGTGTCGCGGGCGTCGCCATCGCGTTCGGGTTGCCGGTCGCCGTGCTCGCCGCCTGGGTGCTGGGGCGCTATTCCTTCCCCGGCAAGACCCTGTTCGACGGGCTGGTCCATCTGCCGCTGGTCCTGCCGCCGGTGGTCACCGGCTACATCCTGCTGGTGACCATGGGCACCAAGGGCGTGGTCGGCGGCTGGCTGTACCAGAGCTTCGGCATCAAGCTGATCTTCACCGCGGAAGGGGCGTCGCTGGCGGTGGCCGTGACCTCCTTCCCGCTGATGGTGCGGGCGATCCGGCTGTCGGTGGAGGCGATCGATGGCGGGCTGGAGGCGGCGGCGCGCACGCTGGGCGCCGGCCCGGTCGACCGCTTCTTCAGCATCCTGTTGCCGCTGATGGCGCCCGGGCTGCTGTCCGGCGCCATCGTCGCCTTCGCCGCGGCGATGGGCGAGTTCGGCGCGGTCATCACCTTCGTTTCCAACATTCCCGGACAGACCCAGACTCTGCCGCTGGCGATCTATGCCGCGACGCAGGAACCCGGCGGCGACGCGGTGGCGGCGCGGCTGGCGGCGATCTCCTTCTCGGTTGCCCTGGTGGCGCTGATGCTGTCGGAAGTCCTGGCGGGCCGGCTGCGCCGCCTGATCGGGCAAACCTGATGGAATGGCAGCCCGACCATGCTTGACCTGTCGATCCGCCAGACGCTGGGCGCCTTCACGCTCGACGTCGCCTTCACCGCCGAGGGAAGCGGGGTCACCGCGCTGTTCGGCCGCTCCGGCTCGGGCAAGACCACGGTCATCAACGCCATCGCCGGGCTGACCCGGCCGGATGCGGGGCATATCCGCATCGGCGATACGGTGTTCTTCGACAGCGCCCGGCGCATCGACGTCCCGGTGGAGAAGCGGCGCATCGGCTACGTCTTCCAGGACGCGCGGCTGTTCCCGCACATGACCGTGCGCAGCAACCTGGAATACGGTTTGCGCCGGGTGCCTGCCGCCGAGCGGCGCATTGCCTTCGCCCCGGTGGTCGAGCTGCTGGGGCTGGGGCATCTGCTGGACCGCCGGCCGCGCGGCCTGTCCGGCGGCGAGAAGCAGCGCGTCGCCTTTGGCCGCGCCCTGCTGGCGCAGCCGCGCCTGCTGCTGATGGACGAGCCGATGGCCTCGCTCGACGCCGCCCGCAAGGCCGAGATCATGCCCTACATCGAGCGGCTGCGCGACGAGATGAACATCCCCATCGTCATGGTCAGCCACGCGCTGGACGAGGTGGTGCGGCTCGCCACGACGATGGTGCTGATCGGCGAGGGCAGGGTGCGGGCCGTCGGTCCGGTCGGCACGGTGATGGGCAGGCTCGACCTGTCCGCGGTCACGGGCGCGCAGGATGCCGGCGCCGTGCTGGACCTGACCGTCGAGCGTCATGTCGAGGGGGACGGGCTGACCGTGCTGGCCTTCGACGGCGGGCATCTGACCGTGCCGCGGATCGACCGGCCGCCAGGAGCGGCGGTGCGCCTGCACATCCACGCGCGCGACGTCATCGTCGCGCTGCAGCCGCCGGCCGGAGTCAGCGTGCGCAACGCGCTCGCCGCCGAGGTGGTCGAGGTGGCGGAGGCCGGGCCGTCGTCGGCCGACCTGCGGCTTGCGGTGGGCGGTTCCTTCCTGATCGCGCGCATCACCCGGGCGGCGGTGCGCGAACTCGAACTGGCGCCCGGCCGCAAGGTGGTGGCGCTGGTCAAGGGCATCGCCTTCGAACCGGAGACCGGCGGGGCGGCGAATGGCGGCCGGGGCCGCGTCGTCGACGTCTGACGCGGCCCCGGCTGCAACAGGGCGGTTACTGGCCGCCCGACGGCGTTGGGGCCGCTCCGCTGTTGGCGCCGCCGCCGGCCGAACCGCCGGCGGTCGAGCCGCCCGGCACCGTGGTGGTGGAGCCGGTGGTCTCGTTCATCGAGTTGCCCGAGGTGCCGCCATTCATCGGAACACCGGTGGAGGGCGGCGGGACCGTGGTCGATTCGGTGCTGGACCCACTGCTGGTGGTCGGGCTCGTCTGGTTCGCCGCGTTGGAGTTCTGGGCGTTCTGGTCGTCGCAGGCTGCCAGACCCAGGAGTAGGGCGGGCAGGGCCGCGATCAGAAATTTGCTGCGCATGGCGTTGTGTCTCCTCAGCCATTGGGCGGCGTCACCCGTGGAACGCAGCGGTGAACTGCCCCCGGAGGACGCTGTGCGAACCCGTCGAGGTTCCGGTAACGCCGTGAGGGTCAGAACACGCTGCCGCGGGTTTCATTCCATCCGCCATCGGCACTATACCGGGTGGATGTCCGGATTTCGGCGGGGGCCGGCCGGGGTGAGGCCGGATTGACGGCGGAATGGACTTTCACGAAACGTTCCAAAAACATGTGGCGCCTGCGTGATCGATGCCCATTACTGGGTTGCGCAAAGATCACGATACTTTTGCGACTTGCCTGTTCCATCTTTTTCGTTTGACCCATGGAAAGCCGCTGTGATTCCATCGGCGGACCATGACGATGATCGCAGACTTCACCGATATTCTCGCCCGCGCCGCCAAGAGCGCGATCCGCCAGGCCATCATGCCGGCGCTGTGCGCCTGCGTGGTCGCCTATTTCGCCTACTACGCGATCCATGGCGACCGCGGGCTGGTGGCGATGAAGCAGATCCAGGGGGAGATCGCCCAGGCCGAAGTGGTCCTCAACCAGCTCCGCACCGAACGGGAGGAGATGGAGCGCCGCGCCCAGCTGCTGCGCGGCGACGGGCTGGACCGCGACATGCTGGAGGAGCGGGCGCGGCTGATGCTGAACTTCTCCAACCCGCGCGACGTCATCGTCAAACTTCCCAAACTGGCCGAGCCGGAAGGGGCGGCCATGCAGAAGTAAGGGTTGAATCAGCCGATTAACCGAAAACCGGTTAATCGAAAATAGCGCTGCAAAAACAGATATTTGCGCGAGCATTCAAGCTCGTGTACTGTGCGCGCCATATTCGCTTCCGGTGCGGGCTTTCGCATGCCCGCAACGCGTGGCGGCACCGGCTGCTTCAAGGCCGTTGCCGCATGAACCCTGGGGAGGAATCATGGCCGCGTCCCGACGCCGTCCGACCAAGGCGCTGACCGACACCGCGCCCGCTCAAGCCGTCTCATCCGAAGAGCTTCTTCATTACTACCGCGAGATGCTGCTGATCCGCCGCTTCGAGGAGAAGGCGGGCCAGCTCTACGGCATGGGCCTGATCGGCGGCTTCTGCCATCTCTACATCGGCCAGGAGGCCGTCGTGGTCGGCGTGCAGGCCGCGCTGAACGAGGGCGACACCGTCATCACCAGCTACCGTGACCATGGCCACATGCTGGCCTGCGGCATGGACGCCAAGGGCGTGATGGCCGAACTGACCGGGCGCCGCGGAGGCTACTCCAAGGGCAAGGGCGGCTCGATGCACATGTTCAGCCGCGAGAAGAACTTCTACGGCGGCCATGGCATCGTCGGCGGCCAGGTTCCGCTGGGCACCGGCCTGGCCTTCGCGCACAAGTACCTCAACGACGGCGGCGTGTCCGCGGTCTATTGCGGCGACGGCGCCATCAACCAGGGCCAGGTGTACGAGAGCTTCAACATGGCGGCGCTGTGGAAGCTGCCGGTGCTGTTCGTCATCGAGAACAACAAGTACGCCATGGGCACCTCGCAGGAGCGCGCCTCGGCCGGCGAGCTGCACCAGCGCGGCGCCGCCTACGGCATCCCCGGCTATCAGGTCAACGGGATGGACGTGCTCGAGGTGAAGGCCGCCGCCGACCAGTGGGTGAAGCACATCCGCGACGGCAACGGCCCGGTCATCCTGGAGATGAAGACCTACCGCTACCGCGGCCACTCCATGTCCGATCCGGCCAAGTACCGGACGAAGGAGGAGGTCGAGAAGATGCGGTCGGAGTCCGATCCCATCGACCAGCTGAAGTCGAAGCTGCTGGCCGGCGGCCACGCCGACGAGGACAAGCTGAAGGAGATCGATCGCGCGGTGAAGGCGATCGTCACCGAATCGGCCGAGTTCGCGCAGCAGAGCCCCGAGCCCGATCCGTCGGAGCTGTGGACCGACATCCTGGTCGAGACCTGATCGTCGAATCCACCGTCTGGTCCTGACGTCAACGATAAGCAGGAGCGGCGCCGGCCGGAACGTGTTGCCCCCGAACAGCTCCCCCCGAGAGGGGAGCGGCAACCGGTTATCCCCCGCGCCGCCGGAGGTTGAGGAATGCCGATCGAAGTGCTGATGCCGGCCCTGTCGCCCACCATGACCGAGGGCAAGCTGGCGAAATGGGTCAAGAAGGAAGGCGACGCGGTGAAGTCCGGCGACGTGCTCGCCGAGATCGAGACCGACAAGGCCACCATGGAAGTCGAAGCGGTCGATGAAGGCCGCGTCGGCAAGATCCTGGTGCCGGAAGGCACCGACAATGTCGCGGTGAACACCCCCATCGCCATCCTGCTGGAAGAGGGCGAGGACGAGAGCGCGCTGTCCAAGGGCGGCAACGCCCCGGTCGCAGCCGCTCCGGCCAACCCGGTCCCGTCCCCGGCGCCCGCCGCCGAAGCGGCTCCCGCCCCGGCGCCGACCGTGCCGGCGGCCCCGGTCGCGGCTCCGGAGTCGGACGAGGACAGGTTCTTCGCCAAGACCGTGAAGAAGACGGTACGCGAGGCCCTGCGCGACGCGATGGCCGAAGAGATGCGCCGCGACGACAAGGTCTTCGTCATGGGCGAGGAGGTCGCGCAGTACCAGGGCGCCTACAAGGTGACCCAGGGCCTGCTGCAGGAGTTCGGCGAGCGCCGCGTCATCGACACGCCCATCACCGAGATCGGCTTCGCCGGTCTGGGCGTCGGCGCCTCCTTCAAGGGGCTTAAGCCGATCGTCGAGTTCATGACCTTCAACTTCGCCATGCAGGCGATCGACCACATCATCAACTCCGCCGCCAAGACGCTCTACATGTCCGGCGGCCAGATGGGCAGCCCGATCGTCTTCCGCGGCCCGAACGGCGCCGCCGCCCGCGTGGGCGCCCAGCATTCGCAGTGCTACGCCTCCTGGTACGCCCACTGCCCGGGCCTGAAGGTCGTCTCGCCCTGGTCGGCGGCCGATGCCAAGGGCCTGCTGAAGGCGGCGATCCGCGATCCGAACCCGGTGGTCTTCCTGGAGAACGAGATTCTCTACGGCCAGAGCTTCGAGGTTCCGGAGGACGAGGAGTTCGTGCTGCCGATCGGCAAGGCCAAGATCGAGCGTCAGGGCAAGGACGTGACGATCACCGCCTTCTCGATCATGGTCGGCCATGCGCTGGCCGCCGCCGAGGAGCTGGCGAAGGAAGGCATCGACGCGGAGGTCATCAACCTGCGCTCGATCCGTCCGCTCGACACCGCGACCATCGTCAACAGCGTCAAGAAGACCAACCGCCTCGTCTCCGTCGAGGAGGGCTGGCCCTTCGCCGGCATCGGGTCGGAGATGTGCGCGCTGATGATGGAACAGGCGTTCGACTATCTCGACGCGCCGGTTGCCCGCGTGGCCGGCCTGGACGTGCCGATGCCCTACGCCGCCAATCTGGAAAAGATGGCGCTGCCGCAGATCGCCGACATCGTCAAGGCCGCCAAGCAAGCCTGCTATCGTTGAGAGGAGGGCTGATAGGATGACCGTTCAGATTCTGATGCCCGCCCTCTCGCCCACGATGACCGAGGGCAACCTCGCCAAGTGGCTGAAGAAGGAAGGCGACACGGTGAAGTCCGGCGACGTGCTCGCCGAGATCGAGACCGACAAGGCCACCATGGAAGTCGAAGCGGTCGATGAAGGCCGCATCGGCAAGATCCTGATCCCGGCCGGCAGCCAGGGCGTCGCGGTGAACACCCCGATCGCCATCCTGCTTGAAGAGGGCGAGGACGAGAGCGCGCTGGCTTCGGCCGGTTCCGCTCCCCCCCCGGCCCCCGTGGCGGCTCCGGCTGCTGCGGCTCCGGCCGCCGCCCCGGCGCCTGCAGCCGCTCCGGCCGCCGCAGCTCCGGCTCCGGCGGCTGCCGGCGGCGCACGCGTGTTCGCCAGCCCGCTGGCGCGCCGCATCGCCGAACAGGCCGGCGTCGACCTGAAGTCGGTCAAGGGCAGCGGCCCGCACGGCCGCATCGTCAAGGCCGACGTCGAGGCCGCCAAGGCCGCCGGCCCGGCCAAGGCTGCACCCGCCGCCGCTCCGGCTCCGGCCGCCGCCCCGGCCGCTCCCGCCGCGGCGCCAGCTCCGGCCGCCAAGCCGGAGGGTATCGACGCCAAGGCGCTGGCCGACAAGCTGGGCATGGCCTACACCGCCCTACCCAACAGCGGCATGCGCAAGACCATCGCCAAGCGCCTGGGCGAGGTGAAGCGCACCGTTCCCGACTATTACCTGACGGTGGATGTCGAGATCGACGCGCTGATGAAGATCCGCGCCGATCTGAATGGCCGGTCCGACGCCTACAAGCTGTCGGTCAACGACTTCATCATCCGGGCGGTCGCCCTGGCGCTGAAGAAGGTGCCGGCGCTGAACGCCGCCTGGACCGACGAGGCGATGCTGCAGTTCAAGCATGCCGACGTGTCGGTCGCGGTGGCGACCCCGACCGGCCTGATCACGCCGATCGTCAAGAAGGCGGAGACCAAGGGGCTGGCCGACATCTCCAACGAGATGAAGGCGCTGGCCAAGAAGGCGCGCGACAACGCGCTGAAGCCGGAAGAGTATCAGGGCGGCACCATCTCCATCTCCAACCTGGGCATGATGGGGGTGAAGCAGTTCGCGGCGATCATCAATCCCCCGCAGGCCTGCATCCTGGCGGTCGGCGCCAGCGAGCAGCGCCCGGTGGTCAAGGACGGCGCGCTGGCCATCGCCACGGTGATGAGCCTGACCGGCACCTTCGACCATCGCGTCGCCGACGGCGCGGTCGGTGCGGAATTCCTTGCGGCGGTGAAGAAGCTGCTCGAGGATCCGCTCTCGATGCTGCTCTGACGACCGAAGGAACCGGATCTTGTCCAAAAGCCTTGCCCCGCTCCGCGCCGAGATCGACGCCATCGACGACGAGATCGTCGCGTTGCTGGGCAAGCGCCTGTCCGTCGTCCACCGCGTCGCAGCGGTGAAGATGGCGGAGGGTCTGCCGGCCGTCCTACCCGACCGCGTCGAAGCGGTGAAACGGCGGGCGGCCGAAGCGGGCCTGGCTTATGGCCTCGATCCGGCCTTCATGGCCACCCTGTACCAGACGATCATCGACGAGGCGTGCCGGGTCGAGGATGGCATCTTTGCCGCCGGCCGCGGGGAAACGCCTCGCTCCTGAATGGGGAGAACACCCTTGGCCGACATGAATTACGACGTCATCGTCATCGGCGGCGGGCCGGGCGGCTATGTGGCGGCGATCCGCGCCGCCCAGCTCGGCCTGCACACCGCGGTCATCGAGCGTGAAAACCTGGGCGGCATCTGCCTGAACTGGGGCTGCATCCCGACCAAGGCGCTGCTGCGCTCGGCCGAGGTGCTGCATCTCGCCAAGCACGCGGCCGACTACGGCCTCGTCATCCAGAACCCGTCCTTCGACCTCGACAAGGTCGTCGCCCGGTCGCGCAAGGTCGCCGGCCAGCTGAACGGCGGCGTCAAGCACCTGCTGAAGAAGAACAAGGTCGCGGTGATCGAGGGCTCGGCCAAGCTGGCCGGCAAGGGCACGGTGGCGGTGAGCAAGGGCGAGGCCCCGGTCGGCACCTTCGGCGCCAAGCACATCATCATCGCCACCGGCGCCCGCGCCCGCACGCTGCCGGGGCTGGAGGATGACGGCAAGCTGGTCTGGACCTACCGCAAGGCGATGACGCCGGACCGCATGCCGAAGTCGCTGCTGGTCATCGGCTCGGGCGCCATCGGCATCGAGTTCGCCAGCTTCTACAACGCGCTCGGCGCCAAGGTCACCGTGGTCGAGGTGATGGACCGCATCCTCCCGGTGGAGGATGAGGAGATCTCCGGCATGGCCCGCAAGGCCTTCGAGAAGCAGGGCATGCGCATCATCACCGGCGGCAAGGCCGGCAACCTGCGCAAGGCCGCCGACAGCGTCACCGTGGCCGTCGAGGCCGGCGGCAAGACCGAGGACATCACGGTCGACCGCGTCATCGTCGCCGTCGGCATCAGCCCGAACACCGAGAATCTCGGGCTGGAGAACACCAAGGTCAAGATGGACCGCGGCCACATCCAGACCAACGGCATGTGCCAGACCGACGAGCCGGGCGTCTACGCCATCGGCGACGTGACCGGCGCTCCCTGGCTCGCCCACAAGGCCAGCCACGAGGGCGTGATCGTCGCCGAGCACATCGCCGGCAAGCACCCGCATGCGCTGGACGTCCGCAACATCCCGGGCTGCACCTATTCGCACCCGCAGGTGGCCTCGGTCGGCCTGACGGAGAAGAAGGCCAAGGAGGCCGGCTATGAGGTCAAGGTCGGCCGCTTCCCCTTCGTCGGCAACGGCAAGGCGATCGCGCTCGGCGAACCGGAAGGCCTGATCAAGACCATCTTCGACGCCAAGACCGGCGAGATGCTGGGCGCCCACATGATCGGCGCGGAAGTGACCGAGTTGATCCAGGGCTACGGCATCGCCAAGACGTCGGAGCTGACCGAGGCCGAACTGATGCATACGGTGTTCCCGCATCCCACCCTGTCGGAAATGATGCATGAGTCGGTCCTTGATGCCTATGGCCGGGCGATCCACTTTTAACTAGGATTTTCCGAGGTGACGTTTTTCCCCTTTGGACGGAGCCATGGACCGCAGCAGCGCCGCGTATGACGAGGATTTCTACGCCTGGACGCAAGCCCAGGCGCAGGAACTTCGCCGTGCCGGCGCCGAGCGGAACAATGCCCCGGTCGACTGGGAGAATGTCGCCGAGGAGATCGAAGGCATGGGCCGCAGCCAGAAATCCGAGATCGACAGCCACTTGCGGGTTCTGCTGACCCATCTGCTGAAGTGGCTGTTCTGCCCGGACCTGCGTGAGCGGTGCGAACGCGGCTGGCAGCGAACGATCCGCGAGCAGCGTGACCGGCTGGTGGATGAGATCGCCGCCAGTCCCAGCTTGCGGCCCTACATCGCCGCAGTGTTCGACAGGACCTACCGAAAGGCCCGGCTGGATGCCGCCGACGAGGCGGATACCCCGGACGGCCATTTCCCGGCCGAGCCGGCTTTCACGCTTGACCAGGCGCTCGATCCGGCCTATCCGGCCGAGCTGTTTCCGCCGGAATGGCGGGTTTGACCATCCTCATCGCATCTACAAGTCGGGGCCGGGGCATCGCGTCGGCCGTCGGGAGCTTTAGACCATGACCCTCGTCGACCAGACCGAGAAGCTGCGCCACCCCGAAAAGGCCCACAAGCCCGACAACCCCATCCAGCGCAAACCGGCCTGGATCCGGGTCAAGGCGCCGATGAGCCAGGAATACAACGAAACCCGCCAGCTGATGCGCGGGCTGAAGCTGAACACCGTCTGCGAAGAGGCTGCCTGCCCCAACATCGGGGAGTGCTGGAAGCACAAGCACGCGACCTTCATGATCCTGGGGTCGATCTGCACCCGCGGCTGCGCCTTCTGCAACGTCGAGACCGGCCGCCCGGACCGGCTCGACCCGCATGAGCCGGACAATGTGGCCGAGGCGGTCGGCAAGCTGAAGCTGTCCCACGTCGTCATCACCTCGGTCGACCGCGACGACCTGGAGGATGGCGGGGCGGAGCATTTCGCCCGCACCATCCGTGCCGTGCGCGCCGCGTCGCCCACCACCACCATCGAGATCCTGACCCCCGACTTCCAGAAGAAGAAGGGCGCGGTCGAGATCGTGGTCGAGTCGAAGCCCGACGTGTTCAACCACAACCTCGAGACGGCGCCGCGGCTCTACCCGACCATCCGGCCGGGTGCGCGCTACTTCGCCTCGCTGCAGCTGCTGGCGCGGGTGAAGGAACTGGACCCGACGATCTTCACCAAGTCCGGCCTGATGGTCGGTCTGGGCGAGACGAAGGAGGAGATCGGGCAGGTGATGGACGATCTGCGCTCCGCCGATGTGGACTTTCTGACGATCGGGCAGTATCTCCAGCCGACGCCCAAGCATGCGGCGGTGGATCGCTTCGTGACTCCCGAGGAGTTCGACGGTTATACCACCGTCGGCCGCGGCAAGGGCTTCCTGCTGGTGGCGTCGTCGCCGCTGACGCGCTCGTCCTACCATGCGGGTGCGGATTTCGAGAAGCTGCGCGAGGCCCGGCTGCGCAAGCTGGGGGTTGCGGCCGCCTGATGCGGGCGGTTCACTGACAAGGATGTGGTAACGGCATGCCGACGCACGCGGAAAAGAAGGTTCTTCCCTACACGCCCCGGCAAATGTACGACCTGGTCGCCGATGTGGAGAAGTATCCGGAGTTTCTGCCCTGGTGCCTGGCGGCCCGGATCCGCAAGCGCGAAGGCGAGGTGATGTTCGCGGACCTGATCATCGGATTCAAGATGGTCCGCGAACGCTTCACCTCGAGGGTGGAGTTGGACGAACCCGGCAGCCGCATCAATGTGCAGTATACCGACGGGCCGTTCCAGTACCTGAACAACCACTGGATCTTCAACGACCATCCCGGCGGCTGCTGCGTCGACTTCTTCGTCGATTTCGAGTTCCGCTCGAAGATGCTGCAGAAGATCATGGGGCTGCTGTTCAACGAGGCGGTGCGCCGGATGGTGCAGGCCTTCGAAACGCGCGCCGCGCAGCTCTACGGGCCGGCCGGGGCGACGCAATCGGCGTGACGCCCCGGCCGGTGCCGGTGTGGCGGTGGCCGGTCAGGTCTTGTCGGACCACAGCTCGCCACCGCTGGCCCAGTCGCTCTTCTTCACATCCTGGAAGATGATCTCCACCGCCGACGGCGAGCAGCCGAGCACCGCCACGGTCGTCTCGGTCAGCGCCTTGGCGTAGGCGCGCTTCTGTTCGACGGTGCGGCCTTCGAAAAGCTGGATGTTGATGGTCGGCATCGCGGGTCTTCCTGTTTTCAGTGAAGGTCTTGTCGGGAGGTCTTCAGCGCAGGCTCGTCGCGGGCCGGGCCAGCCGCAGCCGCTCCAGCGCCGCCTGGACGGTCGCCATCCGCACGGCGTCGCGGTC
The DNA here is from genome assembly GCF_001305595.1 of Azospirillum thiophilum. Lineage (NCBI taxonomy): Bacteria > Pseudomonadati > Pseudomonadota > Alphaproteobacteria > Rhodospirillales > Azospirillaceae > Azospirillum > Azospirillum thiophilum. Next base: position 2,653,863 of record NZ_CP012401.1, on the reverse strand, counting down.
GCCGGGGAAGGTGTATTCCTTGGCCTTGGCCGAGCCGCCGCGCACCGCGGTGGCGACATAGACCCGGCCCACCGGCTTGGTTTCCGTCGCCCCGCCGGGGCCGGCGATCCCGGTCACAGCAACCGTCACGTCGGCCCGCGACCGCGACAGCGCGCCCACCGCCATGGCGACGGCGACCTCCGGGCTGACGGCGCCATGGGCATGCAGCAGGCTGGCCGGCACGCCCAGCAATTCGGTCTTGGCGATGTTGGTGTAGGTGACGAAGCCGCGGTCCACCACCTTGGAGGAACCGGCGATGTCGGTCAGCGCCCCGGCGATCAGCCCGCCGGTGCAGGATTCGGCGGTCGCCAGCATGTAGCCGGCAAGGCCGTATTCAGCCAGCGTCTGGGCGGCGAGTTCGCGGATGGTGTCGGGAAACATGACGGCCTCTCCCGGTTTTCGTAGGTGGAGTTGGAGCTTAGCCGGGAAGCCGGATGGTCGCCACGGCTTGCGCTGCGATGCCCTCGCGCCGGCCGGTGAATCCGAGCTGTTCGGTGGTGGTGGCCTTCACGCCGACCCGCCCGGTCTCGATGCCCAATATTTGGGCGATGCGCTCGGCCATCGCGGCGCGGTGCGGGCCGACCTTGGGCCGCTCGCAGATGATGGTGACGTCGGCATGGGCGATGACGCCGCCGCGCTCCGCCACCAGATCGGCGGCGTGGCGCAGGAACCGGGCGCTGTCAGCCCCGCGCCAGCGCGGATCGGTCGGCGGGAAATGGCTGCCGATGTCGCCGGCGGCCAGCGCGCCGAGGATGGCGTCGGTCAGCGCATGCAGCCCGACATCGGCGTCCGAATGCCCCTCCAGCCCATGGCTGTGCGGCACCCGCAGGCCGCAGAGCGTCACGAAATCGCCGTCGGTGAAACGGTGGACGTCGAAGCCGCTGCCGGTCCGCACGTCCCAGAGGTCGCTCATCAGCTTGCGGGTGGCGCGGGCCAGATCGTCGGGGGTTGTCACCTTGAAATTGTCCTCCTTGGACGGCACCAGGGCGACGGCCAGCCCGGCGCGTTCGGCCACCGCGGCATCGTCGGTCAGCGACAGGCCGGCGGCGGCACGGTGGGCCTCCAGAATGGCGGGGAAGCGGAAGCCCTGCGGAGTCTGCGCCCGCCACAGCCCGTCGCGGTCGACCGTGCCGGTTATGGTGCTCCCCGCCCCGCGCTTGAGGGTGTCGGCGACCGGCACCGCGGCGATGGCGCCCTGGGCCGTCTCCAGCGCCGCGATCACCGTGCCGATGGTGGCATTGGCGATCAGCGGACGGGCGGCGTCGTGGATCAGCACGAGATCGGGAGCACCTGCGGATGCCAGCGCCTCCAGCCCGTTGCGCACCGAGTCCTGGCGACAGGAACCGCCGGCCACCGGATCGGGCAGGCCGAGGCCGGCGACGGCGGCGTCATAGGCGTTGCGCCAGGCCGGATCGATCACCACGCGCACGCCGCCGACCTGCGGATGGTTCAGGAAGGCCTCCACCGTCCGGCGCAGCACCGGCTTGCCGGCGAGGTCGAGATACTGCTTCGGCCGTTCGGCTCCGAACCGCTGGCCGGAGCCGCCGGCGACGATCAGGGCGATGCAGGTGGGCGCGATGCAGGTGGGCATGGGACAAACCGTAAGATATGATAGCCACTTGACGGAAACGTCGCGGAGCCTAGCCTGTCGCCGTGGTTCCGCCAAGTGCCGAGCCTTGCCGTTTTGCCGGGGACGATGCCCCCCGAAAGGCTGCGGCCGGCATGACGTGGCGGGAAGACGGGAGCGCGTTCGGGTCCATGTCGCAGAACATCCTTTTGAGCCTGACGGCGCTGGTGGCCCTGTTGCCGGCGGCCTTCTATCCCTATCGCCGCATCGCCGGGCAGGGGGGGGAGGGGCGCGGCTGGTCCTTCTGGGGCGCCCTGCTGCTCGCCGCTGCAGGGCCGGGCATGTGGGCGATCCTCCAGGTCGCCGGACAGTGGCAGACCGGCTTCTCCACCGCCCTGTGGGTGACGACCGCCGCCTGCATGATGCTGTTCATCGGCCTCAGCCTGTTCCACCGCACGGCGTGGCGGCTGGCGCCGCTGCTGCTGCCCTATCTGCTGGTGGTCTGCCTGTTCGCCACCCTGACGGAGGATGCGCCGGCCCCGGTCCTGCGCGGCAACGCGCCCGGCGTATGGATCGACCTGCACATTGCGGTGTCGGTCTTCACCTATGCCCTGCTGACGTTGAGCGCGGTCGCCTCGCTTGCCGCCGTGCTGCAGACGCGGGCGCTGAAGACCAAGCGGCCGACGCCGCTCAGCCGCTTCCTGCCGCCGGTGGCGGAGAGCGAGCGGCTGCAGCTGCGGCTGCTGATCGCGTCGGAGGTGGTGCTGGGTGCCGGCCTCGCCACCGGCATGGCGGTGCTGTTCTTCGAGCAGGGGCGGCTGTTCCGCACCGATCACAAGAGCCTGCTGTCGGTCGCGACCTTCGTGGTGATCGGCATCCTGTTGCTGGCGGAATACCGGACCGGCGTGCGGGGGAAGACGGCGGCGCGGACCATGCTGATCGTCTATCTGCTGGCAACGCTCGCCTATCCCGGTGTCAAATTCGTCTCCAACGTGCTGATCGGGCAATGGAGCTGGGGGTGACAGGGGAGGGGAGGCGCAAGAGGACTGGGACGGACCGAAGGCGCGGTTGACGAAGAATTGGTCATGCTGCGGCTTGAATTGGCGGCGAGGATCGGGGTTTCGCCGGATTTGGCCTTTCCGCGCGCCTCGCGCCGGGCTTCGCGCTTGCACACCGCCACATCAGCGTGATAACTTGCTTAAAATGTTGGCACTTTGTTGTTTTGCCCATCAATCGGGCAGGTGAGAATGACCATACAAATCGGCCCAATCACGCTCGCCGGACCGGTGATCCTGGCGCCCATGTCGGGCGTGTCCGACCTGCCGTTCCGCCGTCTGGTGAAGCGCGCCGGCTGCGGCCTCGTGGTGTCGGAGATGATCGCCAGCCAGGCGATGATCCGCGAGAACCGCCAGACCCTGCGCATGGTGGAGACCGAACCGGAAGAATTCCCGATGGCCGTCCAGCTCGCCGGCTGCGAGCCCGAGGTGATGGCCGAGGCGGCGAAGCTGAACGAGGACCGCGGCGCCGCAATCGTCGACATCAATTTCGGCTGCCCGGTCAAGAAGGTGGTCAACGGCCATGCCGGCTCGTCGCTGATGCGGGACGAGGCGCTGGCCGGCCGCATCCTGGAGGCGGTGGTGAAGGCCGTCAGCATTCCGGTGACGCTGAAGATGCGCCTGGGTTGGGACGAGACCAACCTCAACGCCCCGCGGCTCGCCCGGATCGCCGAGGAGGCCGGCATCAGGATGGTGACGGTCCATGGCCGCACCCGCATGCAGTTCTACACCGGCACCGCCGACTGGACCGCCGTCCGTCCTGTGAAGGAGGCGGTGTCGATCCCCGTGGTGGTGAACGGCGACATCGACAGCTTCGAGGCGGTGGACCGCGCGCGCATCGAATCCGGCGCCGACGGCGTGATGATCGGCCGCGGCAGCTATGGCCGGCCCTGGTTCCCGTCGCAGGTCATGCATTACCTGCGCACCGGGGAGAGGCTGCCCGACCCGCCGCTGCACGAGCGGATGGACATCCTGCTGGAGCATTTCGACGGCATGCTGAGCCATTACGGCAGCGACGGCGGCATCAAGGTCGCCCGCAAGCATGTCTCCTGGTATTCGACCGGCCTCCGCGGCTCCAACGAGTTCCGGCAGGAGGTCAACCGGCTGGGCGATCCCGACGCGGTGCGCGCGTGCATCCGTGCCTTCTACGAACCGGCAATCGAAAGGATGGCCGCCTGATGGAACCAGTTCCCATGACCGCCCGGACCCAGCGCGGCCGGACCCGGTCAGCCGCTGCGCGGTCGCCCCGGCTGGAGTCCCTGGTGGTGCTGAACAGCCTGCCTGATCCGGTTCTCGTGGTCGATGGAAACGGCGAAATCCGTTTCGTCAACCTGGAGGGCCAGGAGTTCTTCGACCTGTCCGCCAACGCCATGGAGGGCATGCCGCTGCCCGACCTGCTGCCGCCCGACAGCCCGGTGATGGGCCTGATCGAGCAGGTGCGCCGCGGCAGCCGGCGCGTGTCGCAGGACGCCGTCATCATCGACACGCCGCGCATCGGCCCGCACCATGTGACGGTCCAGGTGGCGACCATGGGCGACCCGGCCGACCATGTGGTGCTGACCATCCATGAGCGGTCGCTGGCCCGCAAGATCGACCATTCGCTGACTCACCGGCACGCCGCGCGCTCGGTCACCGCCATGGCGGCGATGCTGGCGCACGAGGTGAAGAACCCGCTGTCGGGCATCCGCGGCGCTGCCCAGTTGCTGGAGGAGAATGCCAGCGACCAGGACCGCATGCTGACCCGCCTGATCTGCGACGAGGCCGACCGCATCGTGGCGCTGGTCAACCGGATGGAGGTGTTCTCCGACGAACGGCCGCTGGAGCGCGCCGCGGTGAACATCCACACCGTGCTCGAGCATGTCCGCAAGGTCGCCCAGAGCGGCTTTGCCCGAAAAATACGCTTTGTTGAGCGCTACGACCCGTCGTTGCCTCCTGTTTACGGCAATCGCGACCAACTTGTGCAGGTTTTCCTGAATCTGGTTAAAAATGCGGCAGAGGCTGCACCGGAATCGGGCGGCGAGATCACGCTGACCACCTCCTATCAGCATGGGGTGCGGATGGCGCTGCCGGGCGGCGACGTGCGCCGGCACCTGCCGCTGCTGGTGACGGTGCAGGATAATGGCGACGGGATTCCGGAAGACCTGCAGTCGAACCTGTTCGATCCCTTCGTGACCAGCAAGGTGAACGGGACTGGCCTTGGTCTTGCATTGGTGGCGAAACTCATAGGCGACCATGGCGGAACCATAGAGTTCGACAGCCAGCCTCGCCGGACTGTCTTCAAGGTGTCGCTGCCGATGTATGATGATTCCAAGTTCGACGACCCGAAGATTTCCGAGGACGCTACGATCTCCGAGGACCGGGCGATCTTCGACGCTGGCCCGCAGACCAGAGGCGGCCGGGGGAATCGTTGATGAGCGCGGCGACCATTCTCATCGCGGATGACGATCGCGCCATCCGCACCGTCCTGACGCAAGCGCTGGCCCGCCTCGGACACGAGGTGCGCACCACCGGCAACGCCTCGACCCTGTGGCGCTGGGTGGCCGACGGGCAGGGGGATCTGGTCATCACCGACGTGGTGATGCCCGACGAAAACGGCCTGGACCTGATCCCGCGCATCAAGAAGCTGCGGCCCGAACTGCGCGTCATCGTGATGAGCGCGCAGAACACGCTGATCACCGCGGTCAAGGCGGCGGAACGCGGGGCCTTCGAGTACCTGCCCAAGCCCTTCGACCTGAAGGAACTGGTGTCGGTCGTCGAACGGGCGCTGAACGCCAACAATCCGCCGGCGGCGATGCCCGGAGGCGATCAGGAGAGCGAGGAACAGCTTCCCCTGATCGGCCGGTCGCCGGCGATGCAGGAAATCTACCGCGTTCTCGCCCGCCTGATGGGGACAGACCTGACGGTGATGATCACCGGCGAGTCCGGCACCGGCAAGGAACTGGTGGCGCGTGCGCTGCACGATTACGGCAAGCGGCGGAACGGCGCCTTCGTCGCCATCAACATGGCGGCCATCCCGCGCGAACTGATCGAATCCGAACTGTTCGGCCATGAGAAGGGCGCCTTCACCGGCGCCACCAACCGGTCGACCGGCCGGTTCGAGCAGGCGCAGGGCGGCACCCTGTTCCTGGACGAGATCGGCGACATGCCGCTGGATGCCCAGACCCGGCTGTTGCGCGTGCTGCAGGAGGGCGAATACACCACGGTCGGCGGCCGCACCGCGATCAAAACCGACGTGCGCATCATCGCCGCCACCCACCGCGACCTGCGCACCCTGATCCGCCAGGGCCTTTTCCGCGAGGATCTGTTCTACCGGCTGTGCGTGGTGCCGATCCGCCTGCCGCCGCTGCGCGAGCGGACGGAGGACATCCCGCTGCTGGTCCGCCATTTCCTCAACATCGGCATCAACCAGGGGCTTCCGGCCAAGAGCATCGACCAGGCGGCGATGGACCGGCTGAAGCGCTATCGCTGGCCAGGCAATGTCCGCGAGCTGGAAAACCTCGTCCGCCGGCTGGCTGCGCTCTATTCGCAGGAGGTCATCGGGCTGGACGTGATCGAGGCCGAGCTGGCCGACGCCGCCCCCGCTGCCCAACCGGTGGAGGAACCGCAGAGCGAGGGGCTGTCCTCGGCCGTCGAGCGGCACCTGCGCGACTATTTCGCCGCGCACAAGGACGGCATGCCGTCCAACGGCCTCTATGACCGGGTGTTGCGCGAGATCGAGCGGCCGCTGATCTCGCTCAGCCTGTCGGCGACCCGCGGCAACCAGATCAAGGCGGCGCAACTGCTGGGTCTGAACCGCAACACCCTGCGCAAGAAGATCCGCGATCTCGACATCCAGGTGATGCGCGGGATCAAATAGCGGCGGCATCGCGCCCGTCCGCCTGTTCTGCTGCAACCCGTCCGTGCCAAAATTGTGACACAGCCCTGGCGCGGACGGGGCGGGCGGCGGCGTGCACGGCGTCCAACGGCCGGCATAGCGGTCCCTGTCCGAAAGGCAGAGCCATTGCGGCTTGGCAGAGCCGCAACAGAGGTGTATCTTTCCGGCAACAGATCAGCGCCGGACCATGCCCTCGATTTCCGACAACGCACCGCCCGGCCTCGTGCCGGTTTGGCAGAAGATTTTCCTATGGTCCCGGCGGGTCGGCCTGGGCAAGCGGCTCGCCTTTGCCCTGTCGCTGGCCGCACTGGCCGCGGGCTTCGCCACCTATGCGGCGATGACCGAAAGCGCGCCCTTCGGACAGGCAAACCCGCGCACCGTCACGCTGCTGCTGACGCTCGACCTCGCCATCCTGCTGACGCTGGGCGTGCTGATCGCCCGGCGCATCGTGGCGATCCTGATCGGGCGGCGCCGCGGGCTGGCGGGGTCGCGGCTGCACACCCGGCTGGTGCTGGTGTTCAGCCTGCTGGCGGTGGCGCCGGCAATCATCATGACGGTCTTCTCCACCCTGTTCTTCTATGTCGGCGTGCAGAGCTGGTTCAGCGAACGCGTGCGCACCGCGGTGAACGAATCCCTGGTGGTCGCCAGCGCCTATCTGCACGAGCATCAGCAGAACATCCGGGCCGACGCGCTGGCGATGGCCAACGACCTGTCGCAGGAGGCGCGTTTCTCCAGCGATCCCGAGCGGTTCGAGCAGGTCGTCGCCACCCAGGCGATGCTGCGCACCCTGTCGGAAGCCATCGTCTTCAACGGCACCACCGGTGCAATCGTCGCCCGCGCCGGCTATACCTTCACCCTGGAGTTCGAGCCGATCCCGGAGGAGAAGGTCCAGCAGGCCCGCAACGGCGAGGTCGCGCTGATCGTCAAGGAGACCGACGACCGTGTCCGCGCGCTGGTCAGCCTGGACCGGGTCTCCGACACCTTCCTCTATGTCGGCCGCATGGTCGAGCCGCGGGTGCTGCAGCACATGGCCTCGGCGGAAGGGGCGGTCAAGGAATACACGGCGCTGGAGAACCAGCGCGGCAGCCTCCAGGTCACCTTCACCCTGATCTTCCTGGTGGTGGCGATGCTGCTGCTGCTGGCGGCGGTGTGGGCCGGACTGAACTTCGCCACCCGGCTGGTCCGTCCGATCAGCGCGCTGATCGGCGCGGCGGAGCGGGTGCGGGCCGGCGACCTGACCGTCCGTGTCTCCGAGCCGCCGGGCGAGGACGAGTTCGTCCTGCTGTCGCGCGCCTTCAACCGCATGACCACCGAGATCGAGGGCCAGCGCCGGGAGCTGCTGTCGACCAACCGTCTGCTCGACGAGCGGCGCCGCTTCACCGAGACGGTGCTGTCCGGCGTATCGGCCGGCGTGCTCGGGTTGGACGCCGACGGGGTCATCAACCTGCCCAACCTGTCCGCCGCCCGCCTGCTGGACGAGGAGGATCCCGACCGGATGGTCGGGATGCCGCTGGTCGAGCTGCTGCCCGACATGGGCGACCTGCTGGAGAACGCGCCGAAGAGGCCGGGCCGGGTCGTGCAGGACCAGATCCAGATCCGCCGGCCGGGCAAGCCGACGCTGACCCTGCTGGTCCGCATCGCGGCGGAGGTGCGCGGCGGCGACGTCCGCGGCTATGTCGTCACCTTCGACGACATCACCGAGCTGGTCTCGGCGCAGCGTAAGGCGGCCTGGGCCGACGTGGCCCGCCGCATCGCGCACGAGATCAAGAATCCGCTGACGCCGATCCAGCTCTCGGCCGAACGGCTGCGCCGCAAGTACCTGAAGGAGATCTCCAGCGACACGGAGGTCTTCACCATGTGCACCGACACCATCGTGCGGCAGGTCGACGATATCCGCCGCATGGTGGACGAGTTCTCCGCCTTCGCGCGGATGCCGCAACCGGTGATGAAGCCGGTCAACATCAACGATCTGGTCCGCCAGGCAGTGTTCCTGCAATCGAGCGCGCACAGCGGGAAGATCCGCTTCGAGACGCGATTGCCGCAGGGGCCGCTGACGGTGGCCTGCGACAGCCGCCAGATCTCGCAGGCGCTGACCAATCTGCTGCAGAACGCCGCCGATGCCATCGAGGGCCGGACGCCTCCCGCCGAGGGCGGCGAGCTGCCGCCCGGCGAGGTGTCGATCGCGGTGGAGGATGACGGCGAGAGGGTCGTCGTCACCGTCGAGGACAATGGCAGGGGGCTGCCCGGCGGCGAGCAGCGCGACCGGCTGACCGAACCCTATGTGACGACGCGGGCCAAGGGCACCGGCCTGGGGCTCGCCATCGTCAAGAAGATCATGGAGGACCATGGCGGCATGCTGACCCTGGAGGACCGCGAAGGCGGGACCGGGGCGCGGGTGACGCTGGTCGTTCCACACCCGGTTGCGGCCGTGGCGGACGTGAAGGCGGACGCGGGCGGACGCGATGACAGGCCGGCGGAGACCGGCGGAGAGATGAGGCACGAAGCCCATGGCGCATGACATTCTGATCGTCGACGACGAAGCTGATATCCGGATGCTGATCGCCGGCATCCTGAACGACGAAGGCATCAAGACCCGCGAGGCCGCCGACGCCGATCAGGCCTTCGCCCAAGTGGCGGCTCGCCGGCCGAGCCTCGTCGTGCTCGACATCTGGTTGCAGGGCAGCCGGCTGGACGGCCTGCAGATCCTGGAACAGCTGATGCGGGACCATGGCAACCTGCCGGTCATCATGATCTCGGGCCATGGCAACATCGAGACCGCGGTCCAGGCGATCAAGGTCGGCGCCTACGACTTCATCGAGAAGCCGTTCAAGGCCGACCGGCTGCTGCTGATGGTCGACCGCGCCATCGAGTCGGCCCGGCTGAAGCGCGAGAACCAGGAGCTGAAGCTGCGCGCCGGTGGCGACGCCGAACTGATCGGCCGGTCCTCGGCGGTCAATCAGGTCAAGCAGTCGATCGACAAGGTGGCGCCCACCGGCAGCCGGGTGCTGATCTCCGGCCCTCCCGGCGCCGGCAAGGAGGTGGTCGCCCGCCTGATCCATGCCCGCTCGCGCCGGGCCGGCGGTCCCTTCGTCGGGCTGAACTGCGCCACCATGCGGCCGGAGCGGCTGGAGATGGAGCTGTTCGGCACCGAGGCCGGTGTCGACGGTCCCGGCCGCAAGATCGGCACCTTCGAGCAGGCCCATGGCGGCACGTTGCTGCTGGACGAGGTCGCCGACATGCCGCTGGAAACCCAGGGCAAGATCGTGCGCGCCCTGCAGGAGCAGGTGTTCGAGCGGGTCGGCGGCGGCCAGCGGGTCGAGGTCGACGTCCGGGTGATCGCGACCTCCAACCGCGACCTCCAGGCCGAGATCGAGCAGGGACGCTTCCGCCAGGATCTGTTCTACCGCCTGTCGGTGGTGCCGATCCGCGTGCCGTCGCTGGCCGAACGGCGCGAGGACATTCCCGTCCTGGCCCGCCATTTCATGCAGCGGTCCGCCGAGGCGTCGGGCCTGCCGGTCCGCGAGTTCGGCGAGGATGCGATGGCGGCGCTCCAGGCCTATGACTGGCCGGGCAATGTGCGCCAGCTGCGCAACGTGGTCGACTGGCTGCTGATCATGGCCCATGGCGACCCCAAGGAGCCGATCCGCGCCGACACCCTGCCGCCCGAAATCGGCGCCATCACCCCGACCGTGCTGAAATGGGACAAGGGCGGCGAGATCATGGGCCTGCCGCTGCGCGAGGCGCGCGAGGTGTTCGAGCGCGAATATCTGCTGGCCCAGGTCACCCGCTTCGGCGGCAACATCTCGCGCACCGCGTCCTTCGTCGGGATGGAGCGCTCCGCCCTGCACCGCAAGCTGAAGTCGCTCGGCGTGCATGGCAGCGAGAAGGGGAAGATGTTCATCGAGTGAGTACGGCTTGAATCCCTCCGCAAAACTGGTCATATGAGAATGACCAGTTTTGCGGAGGGGCTTGGGATGAGCTTGCCCGTGGTTACGGTCAGCGTGACCGAGTTCAAGGCGAAATGCCTGTCGCTGTTCGACGATCTTGAGGATCGCCGCGTCGGCAAGATCGTGGTGACCCGCCATGGGCGGCCGGTTGCGGAATTGAATCCCCCCGACCGGACATTGCCGCCGCTGTTCGGTGCCCATCCGGGGTCCGCCGCGGTGGTGGGAGATTACGATCTGACGCGCCCCACATCCGAAGACGAGATCTTCGATGCCGAAGGCGGGATCCTGCATCGGTGACCGCAACATGATCCTGCTCGACACCCATGCAATCCTCTGGCTCGATGCCGGGATCGAGATCATTCCGGCGGCTCGCGAGCGGATCGAGGAGGAGAGGATGGCGGGCGGAGTTCTGGTCTCCACCATTTCGGCGTGGGAGATCGGGACGCTGGTCCGCAAAGGCCGGATCCGTCTGGACCTCGATCCGTCCGCCTGGATGCAGCGCTTCCTCGCCGGCGCCGGGCTGCGCAGCGTGCCGCTGTCGGTCGCCGCCGCGCTCGGTGCATCGAGCTTGCCGGAACCGCTGCATGGCGATCCGGCGGACCGGATGCTGATCGCCACCGCGCGGGAACTCGCCATTCCGCTGATGACCCGGGACAGGCTGATCCATGACTTCGCCGCCTCGACGGATGCCGTTCAGGTGGTCGCCTGCTGACACCCATCCTCCAATCCGCGACATCGCCGGAGTATCGTCTTGTCTGTCCCCATCACCCTGCCGCGCGCCGTCCTCTATGATTGGGACAACACCCTGGTCAGCAACTGGGACACCGTGCGCGCGGCGCTGAACCATGCGCTGGTGTCGTTCGGCCTGGATCCCTGGACCGCCGAGGAGGCGAGGGAGCGGATCAAGCAGTCGTTGCGCGACAGCTTCCCGCGCATCTTCGGCGAGCGCTGGACCGACGCACGTGATCTCTTCTACGGCTATTTCGCCGAACACCATCTGGAGGGGCTTCGGCCGCTGCCCGGCGCCGAGGCGCTGCTGGCCCATTTCCACGAGCGCGGCGTCTATCAGGCGGTGGTCTCCAACAAGAACGGCAAGTTCCTGCGGACCGAGGCCGAGGCGCTGGGCTGGACCCGCTATTTCTCCCGTCTGGTCGGCGCGCAGGACGCCGAGTTCGACAAGCCGCACCCGGCCCCGGTGCGGATGGCGCTGGCACCGGGGGGGATCGAACCCGGGCCGGATGTCTGGTTTCTCGGCGACGCCGACATCGACATGGAATGCGCCCATGGCGCCGGTCTCGTTCCGGTGCTAATAGGGCTTGGCGAGGGGAGCGGCTTCGACCGGTTTCCCCCCGTCCATCGCCACACCGACTGTACGGCGCTGCACGGCGTCCTGTATGGCTTGGTTGACGGCAATGGTGATACCATATCCCTTCAAACGGCTGTCGAGACGGTACCTGCGCGCACCAAACCTACACCGTGAAACGGGGAGCGGACCGCCTGAAGACAAGGGGTCCCAAGAACATTGAAGAAGGGGGCATGAAAAATGTCTGAAAAAAGCCAAAATGTGCAGGACGTGTTTCTGAACCACGTCCGTAAGAACAAGACTCCCGTAACCGTCTTTCTCGTGAACGGCGTGAAACTCCAGGGCATCATCACTTGGTTCGACAACTTCTCGGTACTTCTGCGGCGCGACGCGCATTCCCAGCTCGTCTACAAGCACGCGATCTCGACGGTCATGCCAGCCCATCCCATTCAACTTTTCGAGCCGCCCAAGGAAGGTGAAAGCGTCTGATCCCTTGACCAATGGCAACGGCGCGGCCCCGGAAGGCGCCGCGCGGGCCATCGTGGTCCACCCCGTCCTCCGCAACGAGGCGGACGGGGACATGCGTCCTCCCGAATCCCGGCTCGAGGAAGCGGTCGGTCTTGCCCAGGCGATCGAGCTGGACGTCGTCCATGCCGAATGCGCCAAGGTGAACCGGCCGCAGCCATCGACCCTGCTCGGTTCCGGCACGGTGGAGCAGCTGGCCCAAGTGGTGGAGGAGACCGAGGCGACGCTGGTCGTCCTCGACCACGCCCTGTCGCCGGTGCAGCAGCGCAACCTGGAACGGGCGCTGAAGGCGAAGGTCATCGACCGCACCGGCCTGATCCTGGAGATCTTCGGCGCCCGCGCCCGCACGCGGGAAGGCATGCTCCAGGTCGAGCTGGCGTCGCTGACTTACCAGAAATCGCGGCTCGTGCGATCCTGGACCCACCTTGAACGCCAGCGTGGCGGCTTCGGCTTCCTCGGCGGCCCCGGCGAATCCCAGCTTGAGCTTGACCGCCGCCTGATCGGCGACCGCATCATCAAGATCAAGAAGGAACTGGAAGAGGTGCGGCGCACCCGCGGCCTGCACCGCAAGGCGCGGGCCAAGGTGCCTTACCCGGTGGTGGCGCTGGTCGGCTATACCAATGCCGGCAAATCGACGCTGTTCAACCGGTTGGCGAACGCCGACGTCTTCGCCCAGAACCTGCTGTTCGCCACGCTCGACCCCACCATGCGGCAGGTGACGCTGCCGTCTGGGCGCAAGGTGATCCTGTCGGACACGGTCGGCTTCATCTCCGATCTGCCGCACGGCCTCGTAGCCGCCTTCCGCGCCACGCTGGAGGAGGTGGACGCCGCCGACATCATCCTGCATGTCCGCGACATCGCCCACATCGACAGCGAGGCCCAGAAGGCCGACGTCCATGAGGTGCTGTCCGACATGGGCATCGACCCGGAAACCGACGACCGGGTGATCGAGGTGCTGAACAAGATCGACGCGCTGGACGGCGAAAGCCGCGCGGCGGTGATGGCCCAGACCGGGCGCAATCCGCGTGCGGTCGCGGTGTCCGCCCTGTCCGGCGAGGGGATCGACGACCTCGACCGCCTGCTGGACCAGCGGATGAACGTCAACCGGCAGGTGGTCGACCTGTCGGTCGAGCTTGGCGACGGTGCGGCGCTCGCCTGGCTCTACGACAAGGGCGAGGTGCTGGAGCGCCGGGACGACGAGGAGCGGGCGCATCTGCACGTCTCCCTCGACCCGGCCGACCTTGCGCGGTTCGAGAAGCGGTTCCAGCCGCCCCCGGACTCCGCGGCGCCCTCCTCGGCGGCGCATTAGACGGTCCGCCGAACGGAAAGGGGTGCAACTCAAGGCTATGACCTGTTGCACCCCACTCCCGTCTTACGACGAATGCGGCGTGGTGATTTCCTTCTTGGCGCCCGATTATGGGAACGGAGCGATGCGCTCCCGTCAGGAGGACTGCCAATGCGGTTGCAAACCGACCCATCGTGCTTTTCGATCACGGCCTTCCTCGCCGATCAGGTTACCCTGGTGGCCCGCCAGGAGAAGTTGCCGCCGGGGGCCGCCCTGCTGAGGTTGCAGGAGCTTTCGCGCACGCCGGATGGACGGGCGGCCCTGATGCACCTGATCGAAGCCGCGGCGGAGCAGGAAGCCAATCCCGACGAAGCGGCGAAGATCGGCGCGATCTGCCATGAGCTCGCCGCCTGGGGCTATGGCGAAGGCCGCCGCGGCTGCGGTGCCTACAGCGGCGATACCCACCGTGCCGCAGCCTGACCGCCAGACGGGATGGTGATTTGACACATGCTTGATTGATGACGGCACAGGCGTCGGCGGCCATAATGGGCCGTTCGTCATCGCCGCGGTTCCGTCTTGCTCCGTTTCCCCCTTCGTTCCGTCCTCACCGGTGCCGGCCGCCTGTTGCCGGCGCTGCCGGTGTTGCTGGCATTTGCATTGCCGGCGGGGGCCGAACCGCCGCATCCGGGAATGCCGCTTCCGCCCGGCTATGTCGAGGAGCCCGACGTTCCGCCGGAAGACCCCCTGCCGCCGCCGCCCGAACCGTTGCCGGTGGCGCCCGACGAGCCGGTGGTCGTGGCGCCGGACGCTGCCGAGTTGCTGAAGGAGTGCAAGCAGCAGGCCTTCACCGACTGCTTCCGGCTGTGGCAGCCGCCCCCGCCGCCACCTCCCCCGCCGGAGCCGGAAAAGGACACAGCCACCGCCCCGCCGCCCCCGCCGCCTTTCGACCCGAAGGCCCCGCGCGAGCCGGCGCAGGGCGGTCCGGTGCCGCCCCCGCCGTCCGATCCGGCCAAGGAGGCCGCCGCGGCAGCCGCCGACCGCGCCACCTTCGACGCGCTGTCGAAGGCGCTGAAGGACAGCGGCCTCGACGGCAAGGTGATGCTGACCAACCCCGGCGGCGGTGATCCGACGCTGAAGCTGGACAGCACGACGGGCAAGCCGGCGACCGCCACCAAGCGCTGAGCGTCAGCCCGGCCCGACACCGGGCTTCGATGGCCGGCTTCCGGTCAATCCGGGGTAGCCCGCCGGCCGGTCCGCGGGCAAAATGCCGACGACCCCCCAGCTTCGCGAGCGCATACCATGACGGGCTTCACCCTTCCCGACATCGACCGGGTTTCCGACCTGATCCGATCCGTCGCCCAAACGGAAATCATGCCCTATTTCCAGAGGCTCGACGCGTCCGGCATCCGGGAGAAGACCGGGCCGACCGATCTCGTCACCCTGGCGGACGAGGCTGCGGAACGGGCGCTGACCCCGGCACTGTCGGCACTGCTGCCCGGCAGCCGGGTGATCGGCGAGGAGGCGGCATCGGAGGACGAACGCGTGCTCGACCGCATCCATGGCGACGACCCGGTCTGGATCGTCGACCCGGTGGACGGCACCATCAATTTCGCCCAGGGACGGCCGATGTTCGCGGTGATCGTCGCCCTCGCCTGCAAGGGCGAGACGCTGGCCGGCTGGATTCACGATCCGGTCGACGGGCGGATGGCGACCGCGGTGAAGGGGCAGGGCGCCTTGCTCGACGGACGCCGGGTCCATGTTGCGCCCGCGGTGCCGCTGCCGCAGATGACCGGCGCGCTGTCCACCCGCTTCTGCGGCGAGGAGATGGGGCGGCGGCTGGAGGAGCGCAGCAGCGGGCTGGGCGAGCGTGTCTGCCTGTCGAGCGCCGCGCAGGAGTATCTGCGGCTGCTGGACGGCCGGGCGCACTACTCGCTCTATCACCGGCTGATGCCGTGGGATCATGCGGCCGGCGTGCTGATGCATGCCGAGGCCGGCGGCCATTCGGCACTGATCGACGGGACGCCTTACCGGCCCGGCCTGCTGAAGGGCAGCATCCTGCTGGCGCCCGACCGGGACAGTTGGCAGGCACTGCACGGGCAGCTGTTCGGTTGAGCAAAGGCCGGAGGGGGCGGTCGCCCCACTGGCCCTCTTGCCCTCTTGCTCCCTCGCCCGGTTCGTCAGTGAGACAGCAGCGCCGGCAGTGACAGCCCTTCCAGCACGGAGCGGGTGGCGCCGCCCAGAACCAGTTCGCGCAGACGGGAATGGCCGTAGGCGCCCATCACCAGCAGGTCGGCGCCCTGGTCGGCGCAGCAGGACAGGATCATGTCGCCGACCTCGCCGCCGGACGCGATGACCGATTGCGGTCGGGCGGTGATGCCGTGTCGGTGCAGCCACTCGACGAGGGCCGCCGCTTCGCTGGTGCGCTGGCCGGGCGGGTCGACGCAGAGGACGATGACGGACTCGGCCGTCTCCAGGAAGGGCATGGCGGCGCGAACGGCGCAGGCCGATTCGCGGCTGTTCTTCCAGGCGATCAGGGCATTGCGGCCGATCGGGGCGGTGGCCGGCAGGCCGGGCGGCAGGACCAGCACCGGGGTGCCGGTCTCCAGCGGCAGGCGGTCGGGGATGTGGTGCAGCGACACCCGCTCCCCCGCGCGCACGGCGGCCGATTGCGCCACCACGACCAGATCGGCGTAGGAGGCCCGTTCCGTCAGCAACTCGACATGGTCGCCCTCCTCGACCGACCAATCATAGGACAGGCCGTCCAACGCCTGGCGCACTTCCCGCTCGATCCGTTCGGCATTCTCATGGGCGATGGCGGTGGCCTCCGCCATGAAGCCGTAGGAGGCGGCGCGGCCGGTGGCGCCCGCCGGCATCGACACCGGGGTGGCGATGTAGAGCGCCTGGATATGCGCGGAAAAGCGCTTGGCCAGCGCCACGGCGACGGCAAGGCGGCCGGCGTGGGCGTCGTCGTTGGCCATGTGCAGCAGGATGGTCTTGATCTGCATTTCCCGGCGTCTCCCGTCTTTTTCCGGCCGTCTTTTCCGACCGCCTGCCGTCCTTTGCCCCATGGCTGCCATGCGGCAGCGGAGCGGTTGCCTTCTAGGTAACGCTCCGCCGGGCCGGTTGGCAACGCCGCAGGGTGCGGCTTACTTCACCACGACCGCATATTGGTCGACCGGGGCCACCGTCTTGATCAGGCCGCGTGCCTTGAGGAACTCGGCGAAGCGGGTATAGCGCTCGGCATCCAGGGCGGCCGGGCTATGGGCAAAGCGCGGCAGCGTGTCGGCCCAGGCGCGGCGGTTCAGCTCGTCGTTCAGCTCCGGCCGGTCCTTGACGAAGGCGGCCTGCGCCTCCTCCGGATGGTTGAGGATGTAGAGCGTCGCCCGCTCCACCGCCGACAGGAAGCGCTTGAAGCGCGGATCGTCGGTCTTGCCCTTCTGCGCGACCAGGATCAGCTCGTCATAGGGCGGGACGCCCTCCTCCTCGGGATAGAAGGCGCGGCCGGGATGCTTCTCGATCTCCATCTGGTTCAGCTCGAAGTTCCGGAAGGCGCCGACCACCGCGTCGACCTGCCCCGACAGCAGCGATGGCGACAGCGAGAAGTTGACGTTCACCAGCTCGACGTCCTTCAGGCTCAGCCCGTGCTTCTCCAGCATGGCGCCGAGCAGCGCGTCCTCGAATCCGGCGATGGAGAAGCCGATCTTGCGGCCCTTCAGGTCCTTCAGCGTCTTCACCGGCCCGTCGCGCAGCACGACGACCGAGTTCAGCGGCGTGGAGACCAGCGTGCCGACGCGGACCAGCGGCAGCCCCTCTGCCACATGCAGGATCAGCTGCGGCTGGTAGGACACGGCGAGGTCGGTCTTGCCGGCGGCGACCAGCTTGGGCGGGTCGTTGGGATCGGCCGGCGCGGTCAGCGTCACGTCGAGCCCGGCATCCTTGAAGAAGCCCTTTTCCTGGGCGACGACCAGCGGCGCATGGTCCGGGTTGACGAACCAGTCCAGCATCACGGACAGCTTGTCCTGAGCCAGCGCCGGCAGCGACGTCATCAGGCTGGCGGCCATCAGGCCGGCGGCGAACAGGTGCTTCATCGGGCGTCTCTTCCCTTCGGGGGTTGAATCATGATTCGGCGTCATCGGCCGGCTGGGTGTCGGATTGCCAGGGCAGCGCGCGCCGGGCGAGGGCGTCGACCGCGGCATAGAGCGTCACCGCGAACAGCCCCAGCACCAGCACGGCGGCGAACAGAAGGTCGATCTGCATGCGGGCGTTGGCATGCAGCATCAGGTAACCGAGGCCGGAGGAGGAGCCGACCCATTCGCCGATCACCGCCCCGATGGGGGCGACGGCGGCGGCCACCCGCACGCCGGACCAGAAGGCGGGCAGGGCGGCCGGCAGGCGGATGGTCCACAGGATGGCGGCGGGCGAGGCGCCCATGGTGCGGGCAAGGTCGAGCCAGCCCGGATCGGTGCGGCGCAGCCCGTCGAACAGCGCCGTCGTCACCGGGAAATAGATGACCAGCACCGCCATGGCGATTTTGGACGCCATGCCGTAGCCCAGCCACAGCACCAGCAGCGGCGCCAGCGCGAAGACCGGGATCGCCTGGCTGACCAGCAGCAGCGGCATCAGCCAGCGCCGGGCGGTGCGGAAGCGCGCCAGCAACAGCGCGCTGACCGTGCCCAACGCCACGCCGGCGACCAGCCCGATCAGGATCTCGGCCAGCGTGGTCAGCCCGTGGTTCAGCAGCAGCGGCGCCTGCCGTCGCATGGCGTCGGCCACCGCCAGCGGCCCGGGCAGCAGGTAGCGCGGCAGGCCGGTGGCCCAGACCAGCGCCTGCCAGCCGGCGGCCAGCACGGCGAGGGTGACCGCGGCGCGCAGCAGCGCCTTCATTCGGCCAGCCTCCGCAACAGCTCGGCCTGGAGCGCCAGCAGGGCGGGATCGTCGACGCGGCGCGGGACCGCGCCGGCAGGCTCCAGCGCCGGCCCCATGGTGGCGGGGCGGCCGGTCATCACATGCAGGCGGTCGCCGAGCCGCAGCGCCTCCAGCGGGTCGTGGGTGACCATCAGCACGGTGCGGCCGGCCAGCGTCTCCGCCGCCGTCTCCTGGAGGCGCAGGCGGGTGATGGCGTCGAGCGCCGAGAAGGGCTCGTCCATCAGGACCAGCGGCTTGTCCTCCATCAGCGTGCGGGCGAGCGCCACGCGCTGCCGCTGGCCACCGGACAGGGCGGCGGGCCGGTCGCGCTCGCGGCCCGCCAGCCCGACGCGCTCCAGCAGGGCGCGGGCGCGCTCCACCCGCGCGGCATCGGGTCGGCGGTGGCGCAGCCGGTCGCCCAGCAGCACATTGTCCAGGACCGTCAGCCAGGGCAGCAGCAGATCCTGCTGCGCCATGTAGGCGATGCGGCCGGCCAGCGGCCGGCGGTCGCCGGTGACGACGGCGGTGGGCGGCTCCGGCTCGGCCAGCCCGGCGAGGATGCGCAGCAGCGTGGTCTTGCCGACGCCGCTCGGCCCCAGCAGGCAGGTGGTCTTCCCCGCCGGCAACTCCAGCGTCAGGTCGGAGAACAGCAGCGTGCCGCCATAGGTCAGCCGTGCCCCGGCGATGGTGACCGACAGCGGGGTCATCGCGGACACGGGCGCGGACACGGGCGCGGGGAGGTGGGGCAGGTCCGGGGATGCGTCTTGTCTGGCATCACTGATCCCTACGCCGGCATGAACCGGATCAGGTTCCAGGGGTCGTTCCGCAACGGAACCTCTCAGCCGCCCATCGGCTCCCCCCAGTGAAGGCGGCGACTATAGGCGCGGACGATCCGTGACCGCAAGCATCGCCGGCACCGGCTCCCGTCCTGCGGAAGCGCCTTCAGCGCTTGAGCCATCAGCGCTTGACCGGGCCGCGGCGCCGCCTAGTTTGTGGCGGACATGACGGAGTCCCTCCCCTGACCACGCCGTTCCGCACCCCGCTGTTCATCGGCGGCGAGATCTATCGCGGCTCGACCTATGGGCCGAAGCACCCGCTGGCGATCCCGCGCGTCTCGACCGCCATCGACCTCAGCCGCGCCATGGGATGGCTGCCGGATCAGGTCTATCTCGAAACCCATGTCGCCAGCGAACGCGAACTGGCGCGCTTCCATACCCTCGACTACATCGCGGCGCTGAAGCGGGCCGAGGCCGAGCAGCGGGTGGACGAGGCGACGGCGGCCCGCCACAATCTCGGCAAGCTGGAAAACCCGGTCTTCGCCGAGATGTACCGGCGGCCGGCCCACAGCAGCGGCTCGGCGCTCCAGGCGGCGCGGCTGCTGGGGGACCGGCCGGCCGGTCTGGTCTATGCCCCGGCCGCCGGCACCCATCATGCGCGCCGCGACCGGGCCAGCGGCTTCTGCTACTTCAACGCGCCGGTTCTCGGAATCCTGGAACTGCTCGACCATGGGCTGGAGCGGGTGTTGTATGTCGATCTCGACGCCCATCACGGCGACGGGGTGGAGGAGGCGTTCGCCGACGACGACCGGGTGTTGACCGTCTCGGTCCACGAGGATGGGCGCTGGCCCTACACCGGCAAGGCGGAGGACCGGGCCGGCGGCTTGGCCCGCAACCTGCCGGTGCCGCCCGGCTTCAACGACAGCGAGATGGTGCATGTGATGGAGGCGGCGGTCCTGCCGCTGGCCCGTGCCTTCCGCCCGCAGGCGATGGTGATCCAGACCGGGGCCGATGCTCTGGCCGAGGATCCGCTGAGCCGGCTGGAGCTGTCCAACCGCGCGCTGTGGGAGGCGGTGGCGGCGCTGCTGCCGCTGGCGCCGCGGGTGCTGGTGGTCGGCGGCGGCGGCTACAATCCCTGGTCGGTCGGGCGCTGCTGGGCCGGGATCTGGGCGGTGATGAACGGCATCGACCCGGCGCAGCCGCCCACGCCGGAGGCGGAGGCGGTGCTGCGGTCATTGACCTGGAGCCGCGCCGCCGGCCGCAATCCGCCCGGCCATTGGTTCACCACCATCGCCGACGTTCCGCGGCCGGGGCCGGTGCGCGACGCGGTGAAGCGAGTGGCGGAGATGGCGCTGTCCTGAGCCTGTGCGGACGCCCGCGCCGCGTCCGGGTCTTGTGGGACGAAATCCGGACCGAACCGTGACGATTCGTTGACGAACGCGGATTGTTCGTTGATTCTCGTTCACCTGTGGCGATGCCTGTTCCACCGCGTCCGGCGGACGGAACGGCACCGGTTTCAGGGAGGAGAACGGGCGGGCGGATGTCGAACACGACGCTGTTCCTGATCGCCATCGTCGTCATCATGCTGGCCGCCGTCCCGGTCGCCATGATGCTGAAGGATTTCCTGCCGAACATCCTGGAAAAGAGCAGCGGCCTGGAGCAGATCGAGAACCGCATCTATGTGCTGCATGCCGAGGCGCACGAGTTGCAGAACCGCGTCAACCAGCTGGTCCAGCGCCGCAACAGCCAGTCGTCGGACCGCCACCGGCTGGAAACCGACATCCGCAAGGCCGAGAAGCTGATCAAGGATCTGGCCGAACAGCCGCCGCTGTTCGTGCACGAGGTCGGCGACCCGCAGGCCGGACTGATGAAGTTCGCCGCAACGGTCACCCAGGAGAAGGCTTCCTCCGCGGCGGGAGCGGGCGGGGAACGGGCGGCGCTCAACCCGATCTGGCGCTGCGCCAATGTGGCGGAGGTCTGGGCCTCCAGCTTCGACGAGGCCCGGCAGATGGTCGAGGTCGCCTTTCCCTTCAAGATGGGGTTCCAGAAGAGCTTCATGCGCGGCGACGCGCGCAAGGGTGGGGTGCCATCCGCCCCGGCGACCGTGCGGACGAAGGCCGGTGCCCACACATGATGATCAACTTCATCATCGTCCTGGCGATCGTCGCCATCGGGGCGTGGCTCGGCAACGTGCTGCTGGCGGTGGAGCAGCGGGTATCGCAGTCCCGCCAGCGCGTCCGTGGCGTGCGGTCCAACCTGGACAAGCTGGATGCCACCATCCACCGCCTGCACCGCGAGGAAGAGGCGCTCCATGCCGAGATCGGCGAGTTGGTGCGTGGCATGGTGGAATTGCGCGGCAAGCAGGCCGAAGTGCAACAGCGCCTGACGGAGGCGCAGTCCAAGCGCCGCCCGCAGATCCTGATCCTGACCGACCGCCGCAATCCGGGCGACAAGGAATGGCTGGTCACCGTGGTGAACCAGCAGATCGGCGAGATCGATGCCGTCCATCCGCTGGCCACCGAATGGGCGCGCGGTCGCACCTATCTGGTGTGGGCGGAGTCGGACCGCGAGGCCGCAGAGCGCGCCAACCGACGCTTCAGCGCCCGGCCGGGCTATCATGTGCGCTCGGTGACACCGGTCAAGGAAAACCTGTACAGCGCCAGCCCGGCCCGCAGCGCCGCTTGAGGTCCAGAAACGCAAACGGAAACGGAAAAGGGCAGGGGCGCCCCGCAGGACGCCCCTGTTCGTTTCGTAACGCCTGAACGCTGGCGCCTGGAACCGTCAGCGGCCCTTGGTCGCGGTCGCGGTCTGGCGGAAGGCGTCGTGCAGATAGGGTGACAGCGCCTGGCGCATGTTGCGCAGCCATTCGTGGATGATGATCAGCGAACGAGAGGCGACCGGCGGGGTCATGCCCAGCTTCACCAGATCCTCACGCGTCATCGTCGCAACCTGATCCAGCCGGTGGCCGGTCAGGCGCGCCCAGGCCGGGGCGGTGCAGGGCGGCATCGAGATGACATGCAGCCCCTCGCGTTCCACCATCTCGGCCTTGCGGCGGGCATACTGGCTGTCCTCCAGCTGCGAGAAGGGGCCGGAGAAGCCGTTTTCCACCAGGACGCGCTTGGCCTTCGGGGCGATGGTCGCCACCCGCTCCAGCGTGGTCATGCCGGTGGACAGCGAGGCGAGGTCGACGGTCACCGGCACCATGAAGGTCAGCCGCTCGCCGTCGCCGACGTAATAGTCGAAGCCCGACACCTCGGCCCAGTTGAAGAACCATTGCGAGATGTTGCCGCCGAAATCGAACAGGCGGCCGCCGCGCTGCAGTTCCGGCCCGATCAGGTCCCAGAACTCGTAGAAGCCGTCGGCCGACCCCATCATGTTCATGAAGTCCTGCGTGATGCGGCGATGTTCGACCACGTCCGGGCCGAACAGTCGGGCGAGACGCTCGTTCACCTCGTACTCGACGACCTTCAATTGCAGGCCTTCGAGCATGGCGGTCGCCATCAGGTGATGGGACAGCAGCGTCTTGCCGACGCCGCCGCGGTCATTGAGGACGAAGATCGTGCCCAGCATGCGATCGCCTTTCCAGTGTACGTTTGTTGGTTTGTCGTGGGACATTTTATCGGGAGACGCCAAGGAGCGGGTGCTTTGTGCGACCGCCGCGGATGCCGGTTCCGGCTTGGGTGTCGATTCGGATGACGGCCCTGCATCGTCGGCGGCCGGCGCTTCGGCCAGCGGCCCGGCGGAGGGCGAGTCGTCCGTAACGGGATCGAGCACAGGTTCGTCTGCAATGGGGATGGCAACGGACTCGGCGGCCGGGTCGAGCGCGGGTGCCAGCAGGTTGGGGGCAGGGGAGGCGGGTTTCGGCGCCTCATGATGGGGTGGTTCCTGACCGGCTTCTACCTGAGTGCCGTCAGGTGCCTCCGGCACAGGAGAGTCGACTGCCGTTTCGGGCTGTTGGACTTCGGGTTGTTCGGCCGGGGTCGGGGCTTCGGTGGCGGACGCCTCCTCCGCCATGTCGTCCGGATCGTTCGCCGCAGGGGCTTCATCGTCCGCCGGGGGATCGTCCGCCGGGGGAATTGCCTCAGAGAGATCGGTCGCAATCGGCTCGGCGGCGGAAGCGGTTGCTGTCGCGGGCTCGGCCGCGGGGGCTTCGAGCTGAGGTGCGTCTTGGTTGACGTCTGGGGTGTCGGGACTTCCGGCCATCCCTGCGCCGGCATCCTCCCCCTCCATCTCCTCCTTCGTGCCGGCGGACAGTGCCGCTTCATGGACGGCGGCCAGGGTTTCCGCAGGCGTGGCGACGGTCGGGCGGGCAGTGTCGCCGGCCTGCTCGCCACGCCCCTCGTTGCCGACCAGGAAGAAGGCGGAGCGCAGGGTAACCGGCGAGATCGGCTGGTTGTCGCGGGCGGTTACGCCCAGCGTGGCCAGCAGGTCGGAGATTTCCGCCCATGACAGGCCGCGTTCGCGCATCAGCCCGATGTCGCCATAGCTTTCGCGAACCGCCTGCATGGCGCTGCGGCTGCCAGCCGGGCGATCGGCAAGGAGCCGTTCAAGTTCCGAGCGGTCGATCGACACCGTATGGGATTCCGGCAAGATGAAAAGGCGGCGGGGAGACGCCTGGATGTTGGATCGCAAGGAATCCATTCCCCCGGGGCCGAAAAAATAGTACAAGCGGCCATCACGCGCAAACGGTTTCCAAACGACTTCAACAGCGCTAAACATCGGTCCCGGTCCGGGGGCGTCGGTCGTGACGCCCAGCGACTTCGCCGACGTTCCAGCACCGGCGCCCGACGTTCGCTTTTGGAACCGTGGTCCGGTTGCGTGGTTTGCAACACAACTGCCCGATCCGTTTCGGGCTGGGCTTGGAATCGGGGTTGGGCAGGATGCCTCACGATTTTGGTTCGTCACGGGACCGGCGATCCGCATCCGCGCCGGGGGCTGGGATCGTCGGCTTCCACGAGTTGCGGCAGGCTTGCGAGATATCGGCCCTGCGCGAGGATCTGGAACGGCTCGCGCATGAGGCCGGTGCGCTGCGCGACGGCGTCGAGCGGGCGGTGGAGGAGGTTCGCGACCGCTTCGCCGCGCTGAGCGCGGAGCAGATGGCCGATCCCATGGCTCTGGCTCCGCTTCTGCAACTCGCGGTGACCACCCTTCTGGAGATTCGCGAACAGGCGCGGCGGCTCGACACCCAGACCGGCGCGCTCGCGGATGATGAACGCCCGTCCCGGCTGGGCGCCGCCGATGCCCCCCGCCTGCGTCCGGCGGCAGCCTGGGACGAGCTTGCCGAGCCGCCGCCGCGCCAATCGGAGCCGCCCCGGCCGTTCGCGGCGGAGCCGGCGCCCCAGGTGCAGCCGCCCGCCATCCCGTTCCGCTCCGCTGCGATCACCGAACGGCCGCTGCCGGCGGCGATCAAGCCTTTGATTCAGCCCGCGGCCGTGTCTGCGGACCCGGCGCCGGAACCTGCGCGATCCGCTCCCGATCCCCTGTCGGAGGCACGGTCGGCGGCGCGGCCGGCGGACGGCCAAGCCTCTTGGCTCGCCAGCGAACCGGCGCCGGTCCCGCCGCCGTCGCGCGCGGCGACGGTGCGCAACGGCGGGACCGGCGGCCCCCGCCCCGCTGGTGGAATCGACTGGCTGGGTCCGGCCGGACGTTGACGGTTTGCGGTCGCAAGGACGGCTGTCGACGGATATTTCCCGACCCGAACCGGGACGGGTTGCCTGAACTGCGCTCTTTCTGCATCGAGTCGAGCGAAAGGTCAGGATCTGAACGATTGAGCTTGCAAATTCGGGGGAGTGTTAGTACAAACGGCCTATTGGTAAACGGAATTTTACCAATATTCGCCGCCTGCCGCTTCAACGTCGTGATGCCCCGAGGTCGGTCGCATGCTCAGGATCGACGCCGTCGTCAAGCCGAATGCGTCCCAGCGCACCCGTGTGCCAGGACAGCCCCTGCGTCTGATCGTGGTGGAGGATGACGGTGCCGCCGCCGACATGCTGGCGGTCGTGGTGACGGATCTGGGCCATACCCTGTGCGGCGTCGCGCGGACCGAGGATGAAGCGGTCGAACTGGCCACGCGGGAGCGTCCCGACCTTGCGTTGATGGATGTGCGGCTGGGCGGTGGCGACGGCATCGCCGTGGCGCGGCGGTTGAACCTCGGCCATGGCGTCCGCTCCATCTACCTGTCGGGCAACAGCGACCACGGCACCATGGCCCGCATCACCGAGACCTATCCGCTCGGCGTGGTGCACAAGCCTTTTTCGCATGCCCAGCTGAAGGTCGCGCTCGATTTGGCGGCACGCCGCCTGCGCTGAGCGGAGTCACGCGCTCCCCCTTCCATGCTCGAAGGAAACGGTTTTCCCGCAACCGTTCCTCTGCTATATTTGTTCATGGAGTGTTCTGGTGCGGAACGGCGGGGCGAGTGCGTCGGTCCGTGTATCGCCAGGGCGTGTCCGACGGCGGTTGACCGGCGTCGGTCCATCGTGCTTCGTTGCGCGGGACCGGGGGGATGGTCGCCATTTTGAACAGCCGGCCCTGCGAATGGGAACCCTCGGCATCTGGGTGCCTCCGCCAGGCATCCTGACGGGTCGGCATGGATGCTGGGACACTCGCGCTTAGGAGCAACGAGCGATGAATGTTTGGACGTTTACGGGACGCCTGGGCGCGGACGGCGAATTGCGCACGACCCAGAGCGGCGAGAAGGTGCTGGGTTTCCGCGTCGCCAACGATGTCGGTTTCGGCGAACGCAAGACGACCCAGTGGGTCGATTGCTCGATCTGGGGCCGGCGCGCCGAGTCGCTCGCGCCGCACCTGACCAAGGGCAAGAGCGTCGTCGTGTCGGGCGAAGTCACCCTGCGCGAGTATGAGAAGCGCGACGGCACCCGCGGCGCCGGCCTGTCCGTCCGCGTGGCCGAGATCGACTTCACCGGCGGTGCCCGCGAAGAGGGCGGCGGCAGCTTCGGTGGCGGCAGCAGCAGCGGCGGCTACGAGTCGCGCGGCGGTGGGAGTGGCGGCGGCTACGGCGGCGGCGGCAATTATGGCGGTGGCCAGTCCGGTGGCGGCCAGTCGGGTGGCGGCCGCAGCGGTGGTGGCGCCCCGCCCCGTCACGAGGATCTCGACGACGAGATCCCCTTCTGACCGCGTTCTGACCGACGAGCGGGTCAATTGCGATCGATCGGCCGGATGCCTCGTCATCCGGCCGATGTCGTTTCAGGATGCGCTTTCCCGGACGGGTCGGTCTGGAAAGCCTTGCCCCGCCAGCCGGGCGCGCAGGCGCGGGGTCATGAAATCCAGGAAGGCGCGTACACGACGCGGCACCCGCTCGCGGCCGGTATAGACCGCGTGGATTTCCTCGGTATCGACCAGCACCCCGTCCAGCACCGTCCGCAGCCGCCCGTCCCGCAGATCGTCGCGGACATGGTACTCGGCAAGCCGCCCCAGCCCGAGCCCCAGCAGGGCCATGTGGCGCACGGTCTCGCCATTGTTGGCGAGCACGCGGGTGGGCACCTCGCGGTCGACCAGCCGGCCGCCGGACTTCAGCGGCCAGACCGCGGCGGCACGGCGGAAATTGAACCCCAGGCAGTCGTGCGTCTCCAGGTCGGCGGCGGTCAACGGCACGCCCTTGCGCTCCAGATAGCCGGGCGATGCGACGATCCGCCGGCGCACCGTGCCCAGCCGCTGCGCCAGCAGGGCCGAATCGCTCAAGGGGCCGGCGCGGAACGCGATGTCGACGCGGGCGGCGTAGAGATCCACCACCTCGTCCGTCATGGTAACGTCCAGCGTGATGCCGGGATGGTCGCGCAGGAATTCCGGCAGCAGCGGCAGCAGGCAGTGATGGCCGAAGGGAACCGAGGCGTTGATGCGGACCGGCCCGGTCGGGGTCCGGGCACCGCCGGCGATCTCCGCATCCAGCGCATCCATGTCCCCCAGCAGGGCTTCGGCCCGTTCGCGGTACAGGTCCCCCTCCGCGGTCAGCCGCAGCCTGCGGGTCGAACGTTCGACCAGACGCACCCCCAGCCGCTCCTCCAGCCGGCCGACCAGCTTGGCGGTCGAGGACGGGGTCATCCCGACGTCGCGGCCGGCGGCGCTGAAGCTGCCGTGGCTCGCGACACGCAGGAACACCCGCATTTCCCAGGCGCGTGGATCGCTCATGCCGTCACCTCGTCCTTGCCTTGTCCTTGAATGACAAAATCATGGGAATATGGCAGGCATTCCCGTTCTCCACCTTATGGCGCACATGGTCTCCCCTGCACAGTCCGCAGACAATGGAGCCAATGAAATGCCTCTCGCACTGCTGGCGCTGGCGATCAGCGCCTATGCGATCGGGACGACGGAGTTCGTCGTCGTCGGTCTTCTGCCCACCGTGGCGAGCGATCTGGATGTCAGCCTGCCGCTGGCGGGGATGGTGGTCAGCGTCTATGCCCTCGGCGTCACCTTTGGCGCCCCGGTGCTGACCGCGCTGACCGGCCGGCTGCGGCGCAAGCCGCTGCTGCTGGGCCTGATGGGTATCTTCGTTGCCGGCAACCTGCTGGCCGGCGTCAGCCCTAATTACGAGACGCTGCTGGTTGCCCGCGTGCTGAGCGCCTTCGCCCATGGCGTCTTCTTCTCGGTCGGCTCAACCATCGCCGCCGATCTGGTGCCGGAGGACAAGCGGGCATCGGCCATCGCCATGATGTTCTCCGGCCTGACCATCGCCATCGTAACCGGCGTACCGCTGGGCACCTGGATCGGCCAGACCTATGGCTGGCGCGCCACCTTCCTGGCGGTTTCGGCACTGGGCGTAGTCGGCGGATTGGGAGTGGCGGCGCTGGTGCCGGCGCGGCTGAGCCAGCCGCCGGCCGCCGGTTTCGGCACACAGCTGGGCGTCCTGGCCAATCCGCGGCTGCTCCTGGCCTTCGCCATCACCGCGCTCGGCTATGGCGGCACCTTCGTCGCCTTCACCTTCCTGGCGCCGATCCTGGAGACGATCACCGGCTTCTCGAATTCGACCGTCAGCCTTGTGCTGGTGCTGTATGGCGCGGCGATCGCGGTCGGCAACGTCGTCGGCGGCAGGTTGGCGAACCGCCGGCCGGTGCGGGCGCTGGCCTGGCTGTTCGCCCTGCAGGCGGTGGTCCTGATTGTCTTCACCTTCACCGCCGATGCCAAGATTCCGGCTTTGATCACGCTGGCCGGCATGGGGGCGCTGGCCTTCGCCAACGTCCCCGGTCTTCAGCTCTACGTCGTCCAACTGGCAGAGCGCCATGCGCCGGGGGCGGTCGACGTCGCCTCCGCCCTCAACATCGCCGCCTTCAACCTGGGCATCGCGGTGGGGGCCTTCTTCGGCGGGCAGGTGGTGTCCTCCCCGCTCGGCCTCGGCGCCACGCCCTGGGTCGGCGGGCTGTTCGTGCTGGGCGGCCTTGCCCTGACCCTGGCGAGCGGTGTGCTGGACCGGCGCGAGCGGGTCGCGGCGGTAGCCGGCTAGATCGGATCGACCTCCAGCGTCAGGGTGTCGAGCAGAAAGCTGCCATCCTCGGCGATGTCGAAATACTGTTTCACCTCTGCCGCGGCGTTGCGCTGGATGGAGCGGATTGCCTGGGCGTGGAGGTCCGGCGTGCAGGTGCGGGCGGTCCAGACCGCGAACTCCATCCGCAGGCGCCGGGGCGTCAGCGAGCGGACGGCGAATCCCGCCCGCGCCAATGCAGCCATCCATTCCGCCGTGGTGTAGTTGCGGACATGGGAGGTGTCGCGCAGCACCTCCACCACCTGGAGGTAGGTGTCGAGCACGGCGGGGGCGGGGGCGACACAATCGATGAAGATCGCCGTGCCGCCGGGCGCCAGCACCCGCCGCGCCTCGCGCAGTCCGGCCTCGAAATCCCGCCAATGGTGGGCGGTGAAGCGGCAGAGCACCATGTCGAACCAGCCATCCTCGAAGGGCAGCCGTTCGGCCGGGGCCTGACGGGTGACGATGTTGGTCAGGCCGCGCTCCGCCGCGGTGCGGGCCACCGCTTCCAGCATCTCCGGTGTGACGTCGACGGCGACGACCTCCGTCACATGGGGCGCGGCGCGGTAGCTGACATGGCCGCCGCCGCAGCCCAGATCCAGCACGCGGGTGCCGGACCGGCCGGTCTTCCAGTCGGCCTCCCGGTTGGCCCCCCAGGTGGCCAGGACGGTTTCGATCTGGTCCAGGTCGGCGCCGCCGGCATGGACGGCGCTGGTGACGTAGGCATCGGCGCGCGGGCCGTAGCTGTCGGCGACGAAGCTGTGGTGACTGGTGGTCATGGGGTGGCTTCCCGTCTGGCGGTGTGGCTGGTGAGGGCAGGGTCGTCGCTTCTGCAAACGGGTACAAGGCTGGTACTTATCCTGGTATAACGAGTGCCACTATGCCGACCTCGCCAGCCGATTCCGATCCGGCCGCTGACCGCCGCCGCCTGCTCGGCGCCTTCCTGCGCCGCCACCGCGAGCGGCTGACCCCCGCAGAGGCCGGCTTCGCCGCCAAAGGCGGGTCCGCCCGCCGCCGCACACC
The DNA here is from genome assembly GCF_001305595.1 of Azospirillum thiophilum. NCBI lineage: Bacteria > Pseudomonadati > Pseudomonadota > Alphaproteobacteria > Rhodospirillales > Azospirillaceae > Azospirillum > Azospirillum thiophilum. The sequence goes on along the minus strand of NZ_CP012401.1, from coordinate 2,624,092 downwards.
AGGCCTGCGCCGTGAGGAACTGGCGCAGCTCTGCGGCATCAGCCCGACCTGGTACACCTGGCTGGAACAGGGGCGCGACGTCTCGGTCTCCCCCAGCGCGCTGGCCCGGGTGGCGGAAGCCCTGCATCTGACCACGGCGGAGCGTGCCTATCTGTTCGAACTGACGCGCAAGCGCGATCCGGATGCTCCGGCGGTCGGGGCGGCGGATAGCCCGCCGCCGGTGTTGCTGGCAGCACTGTCGGCCATGGCGGCGCCAGCCTATCTGCTCGACCGGCTGTGGACCGCCGTCGGCTGGAACCCGGCGGCGGAGCGGCTGTTCGGCGGTTGGCTGGGCGGGGCAGAGCCGAACCTGCTGCGCTATGTCTTCCTCGATCACAGCGCACGCAGCTTCATCCAGGATTGGGAGAACCGGGCCCGCCGGCTGCTGGCGGAGTTCCGGGCCGACACGGCCGGCCACCCAGACGATCCGGCGGTGCGTGCGCTGGTCGATGGGTTGCGGCAGGCCAGCCCGCTGTTTGCCCGGCTGTGGGAGGACCATGGCGTGCTGGAGCGCGAAGGAGGGATGCGCCGCTTCAACCACCCGCTGGACGGAACGCTGATGCTGGAACAGCTGACCCTGCGTCCCGGCGGACGATCCGGCCATACTCTGGTCATGCTGGTTGCATTGTCCGATCGTGTGGCCGCGGAACACCGCGAAACAGGCGATTGACCCTCAAGTCCTCTTCTGTTTGGCAGCCTCACCCAATTATCCACCTAAAGTAGAAATTTTGAGCAGAAAATTGACCTGCGTCCGACAGTTGGTGTGTTCAATTTGTAATATTATGATGCAATCCGTTTCGTAAAAATACGCTTGTCAGTTTCCGAAAGCTTATGGTTGTGCTATCGTTGAATCAAGTTCCTCAGACTTGAGGAATGCTCACGGTCTGCGCACGAATAGCTCGTAAAGAGCGAAACTGAACGCAATGCAGAATTAGGGGAAGGCCTATGGCTCGCTTCGTTGCAGGTGGATCGACCGCGATCAACACAGATTACATCCAGATATCAGACCTCTTGTTCGGGCGAATTACCCAAGCAAACAGCAGCTTCATTTCTGTGGATTACGGCGGTGGTACATCCACCGAGTTTTATGGAAGTTTCTCATTCAACGCGACGAATTCCGCCGTGGTGGGAGGAACGATCGGTGCGATCCGTTCGATATCGAATGGTGCGGTATCCTATACCGTCGATGGCATGTCGCTCTCTGCGACAACTTTCCTTGGATGGTTGTCGAGCGGCCAAAGCAGCTCCGCTGTTTCGGCGATCCTTTCGGGTTCGGACACGATGTACGGGTCGGAGTTCGACGATACGATTCGTGGCTACACCGGGAACGACACCATTTTCGGTGGCGGCGGCTCCGATCAATTGGATGGCGGGACGGGAAACAATTATATCGACGGCGGTGCCGGGACCGACACCGTCAGACGCTATTCGACTGCGGCGGCCAGCACGGCCTTCAGCCATGGCGGGAACGTTTATGTGTACGATTCCAGCGGCTACGACCAGTTGACCGGCGTCGAATATATTCGCTACACGGATCAGACCGTGGCCACAACCAGCCTGGGAGCGTTCGATCCCATGTCTTATCTGGCGGCCAACAGGGATCTTGCCGCTGCGTTCGGAAGCAACACGACTGCGGCACTAAGCCATTATCTGAGCAACGGCATCCGTGAACGCCGCTCGACGACGTTCGATGCCGCAAGCTACATCGCGGCGAATGCCGATCTCGCCGTCGCCTTCGGTACGGACACCGTGGCCGCCACCCAGCATTATATCACCTTCGGACGGCTGGAAGGACGCAGCACCACGTTCGACGCGATGAGTTACATCGCTGCGAACTCCGATCTCATCCAGGCGTTCGGAACGAACACCACCGCGGCGGCACTCCACTACGCCGTCAACGGGCGGCTGGAAGGCCGGACGACGACCTTCAACGCTTCGGCTTATCTCGCCCGATACGCCGATCTCCAGCGCGCATTCGGCAGCAACGAGTTGGCTGCCGCGACGCATTACGTGACGTCGGGTTATCGCGAAGGCCGTTCGGCCGCGCCCTTGACGTCCACCTCTGCCGCGGCGCCGCTCGTTTCGAACGAGTCCCCGGCGACACTTGCCGCGGCTTGGCAAGGGTAGAAGCAGTGACATCAGGTTGCGGTATCACCGTCATGACAAGGTTGTCTTTGTGAATGACCCTCACGGTCGGCTTACGTTTTCCAGCACAGGCGTCGTTTCACTCTCGGCATTTCCGGGGAGCACGCTGAAAGAACCGTCGGTCTCCAACACGACGGCCAGCACATCGCGGAGATCGGTACGCCCCTGGGCGCGCAGGACCGCCATCACCTCCTCGCGGGTGACGCGCTGATCCATCAATGCAGCCGGCAAAAAATCGCCTCGATAGACGAGCATTGCCGGCTGCGCCTTGATCAGTGCCTGAAAGCGCGGCGAGCGCACCGACAGCCATGTGATGGCATATTGCAAAACGATGAGCAGTGTCAGCGCCAGAACGCCTTCCGCCAGCGCCACCGATTTGCTGAGCAGCACAGTGGCGAGCGTCGAACCCAGCGCCACCGTCACCACGAGATCGAAGGCGTTCATCTTGGTCAGGGTGCGTTTGCCGGACACCCGCAGCAGCAACACCAATGCCGTATAGGCCAGAAACCTAACCACCAGCACGCGTCCCAATCCGATCCAGCTGTCGAAGAACATGGAATTTCCTCCGCACGGTTTGCCGATTTGCCGCGTCGAACGGACCGGCGACATCGCCGCAACCATGGAAGCAGCGTGCAAGGTGAACAAAGCCGGTGGGCATCCGTTGCGAGACGGCGAGGAACGCACTGTTCGTCCCGTCACCGATCGGATGATTGAGCCATGCAAGACCGTTTGCGTCACTATTGGATGATTTTGCGCGGAAACCTCTGGTTCGTGCCGATGCTGATGAGCATCGCCGCCGTGGCTTTGGCGGTTCTCCTGCTTACGCATCGTGATTTGTTGCCAGATGGGGCGGTGGAACTGTGGCTCGTGTACAGCGGCGACCCGGAAAGCGCACGCCAACTTCTGGGGGCGCTTCTGTCGGGCATCATCACCATGACCTCGTTGGTCGTTTCGATCACGGTCGTGGTGCTGACGCTCGCCGCCGGTCAACTCGGTCCGCGGCTGGTCCGCAATTTCATCAGCGATCCGCAGACGCAGGCGGTGCTTGGCCTGTTCGTGGCGACGATCCTCTATCTGCTGGTCGTCTTCCGCAGCATCGGCGGCCTTTCCTCCGGTGGTATCCCGCATCTGGCGGTCAGTGTGGGTACGGCGATGTCGGCGCTGTGCCTGTTCGTGCTGCTGTTCTTCGTACACAAGCTCGCCCGCTCGATCATGTACGACAACGTGGTCCGCGACGTGACGCGGGAATTGCGGACCGCCATCGACCATCTGCTGCCCGAGGCTGAGGCATCGCAATTGACAGCGGAGCCGGCGCCGGAAAACACGGTGTGGATCGGGCTTGGGCATGACGGCTATATCGAGGCCATCGACTTCGACATGCTGGTCGGCGAGGCGCGGAAAAGGGGTGCAGTGTTGTGGATCAAGGTGCGTCCAGGGCACTTCGTCCTCGCCCGCGGTGCCCATGTCGGCGTTCATCCGCCGAATTGCTGTTCTGAAGAATTGGTGCGGGCCATCCGCAACGCCTTCATCATCGGCGCCGAGCGAACGCCGACCCAGGATCTCGAATATGGGATCCGCCAGATGGTGGAGATCGCACTTCGTGCATTGTCGCCCGGCATCAATGACGTCTTCACCGCGCTTGCCGTGATCGACAATTTGTCGTCAGGTCTCTCGCTGATCTTCGATCGACAACTTGAAATTGCGGCTCATGGCGATCAGGACGGGAAACTTCGGGTGGTCCGGAGCGTGACCGATTACGACGGAATTGTCCGTGCGGCATTCGACCAGATCAGGCAGGCCGGGCAGGCGATGCCGGCGGTCCTGATCCGGCTTGCGGAAGGGGTGGCCCGGCTGGCGCCGTATGTTCGTTTGGACGAGCAACGGCGCTCGCTGCTGAGGCAGCTCACACTCGTTCAGGAGGCGGGAGACCGGTTCATTTCCCAGGATCGAGACCGGGCGATGCTGCAGCAGAGCTGCCAGGAGGCGCGGCAACTCATGATCCGCCTGGACAGGTCCATGGCTGATTTCGCCCCGATGGCGACGCGATGAATGCGTGCAGGGAGAGAATGGGAAAAGTTGGCTGGGGCGGCAGGATTCGAACCTGCGGATGGCGGTACCAAAAACCGCTGCCTTACCGCTTGGCGACGCCCCAACCGGCGCGGCGAACTCTCGTATCGCCGGAAGGAGCGGCACCTTAATCGGAAGCCCGGCCGAACGCAACAGGCTGTTTTCAGAAAATTTTTGCTGCGGAATCAGACTTCCCGCCGGCGGCTCATCGCCCCTCCCGCCGCCATGCCATCAGCAGGCCGCCGAACACCAGCGCCAGCACCGCGCCGACCGGAAGCAGCGGGACGTCGGTCACGCCGGTCACGGTGTAGTCGCCGTTCGCGCGCAGGCCGATCCAGCCGGAACCGGTCTGGCTGCGGTCGGGTTGGGTGCGGCGCACCTCCACGCCCGGGTTTGGACCTGTGTCGCTGTCGGTCACCCATTGGATGCCGCCGCCTGTCGCCTCGGCCACCGGCTGCATGCGGTCGCCGGTTGAACGCACGTCGGCCAGTTCGGGCGTGTTCACCGCGCCAACCACCGCCAGGGTCGTCCGCTCCCCATCGGAGATCCGGTAGATGCCGGGGGCCCCGGCGGTCACCGTGGCGACGGCGCGTCCGCTCCGGTCGTCGGCCAGCTGCAGCGTGCTGGTGCGGTCCGATGGGTCGGTCAGGGTGACGGCGCGCGGGTCGGGGGTGAGGGAGCGGCGCTCGACCGTGATGCGGTTTCCGTCGACATGGGCGCGAAGGTCGTTCTCCTCCAGCTCCGGCTCCTTCATCAGCCAGTGGGCGAGGCGGCGCAGCAGCTCCGCCTGCGGGCCACCACCCTCGAAGCCGCGGCTCCACAGCCAGATCTGGTCGGAGGCGAGCTGCGCCACCCGGCCCTTGCCGACCCGGTCCAGCACCAGCAGCGGGCGGTTCTCGGCGCCCTGCATCACCACCGTGCCGCCGTTGGGCGTCACGTCCACCTGATGGAACCAGCGGCCCCAGGTCGGCGGCGCATCCAGCCGATCGCCGGGCAGGCCGGCGGTCACCGGATGGCGGCGGCCGACATCGGTCACCGTCGGCAGGAAGGGGCGGTCCACCGTCTGTCCGCTGGGCGCCGCCGGCAGGATCGCGCCCAGCGGCGTCCGGTAGAGCGACAGCGGCGAGGCATAGCCCTGGCCCGAGGTCTCCAGCAGGGCACCGCCCTTGCGGACATAATCGGCGATGTTCTCCAGATACATCTGCGGCAGCACGCCGCGGCGGCGGTAGCGGTCGAAGATGATCAGGTCGAACTCATCCAGCTTCACCTCGAACAGCTCGCGGATCGGGAAGGCGATCAGCGACAGCTCGCGGATCGGCGTGCCGTCCTGTTTTTCTGGCGGGCGCAGGATGGTGAAATGGACCAGATCGACCGCCGGGTCGGCCTTCAGCAGGTTGCGCCAGGTGCGCTCGCCGGCATGGGGCTCGCCGGACACCAGCAGGACGCGCAGCCGGTCGCGCACGCCGTTCACCACCACCGCGGCGCGGTTGTTGGCGAGCGTCAGTTCCTGCTTCGCCGGCTCCACTTCCAACTCCAGGACATTCTGGCCGCCATGGGCGATCGGCAGGTCGACCCGGACATCCTGCCCCACCGGGACACGGATGGTTCCCGGCGGGCCGCCGTCCTGGCGCAGCGTCACCGCGGCGTCGGCAGACTGGCGGCCGGGCATGTCGTCGATGCGGATGGTCAGCTCGACCGGCTTGCCGACGATGCCGTAGTTCGGCGCCTGCACGATTGCGATCCGCCGGTCGCCCTCGTTGCGGTCACCGGTCAGCAAGGTGTGGATCGGGCCGATGTCGGCCAGCTTCGACGGCACCTGCGGCACGTCGTGAACCTGCCCGTCGGTGATGAAGACGGCGCCCGCCATGCGGCGGCGCGGCACGTCGGCCATGGCGCGGTTCAGGGCGTCGAACAGGTGGGTCTCGTTGATGGCGCCGCCGCCCTCCGCACCCTCGCCGGTGCGGGCGATGCGGACCTCCAGGTCGTCGAAGCCCTTCATGCGCTGGATCAGCTGCTCCGCCGCCCGTTCGGTGCGGGCACGCCGGTCGCCGATGGCCTGGCTCGGCGACTCGTCGACCACCACGACGGCGACGTCCTTGATCGGGTCGCGTTTTTCCTGGACCAGCGACGGGTTGATCAGCGCCAGCGCCAGCACGAGCACCGCCAGCAGGCGCAACAGCGTGCCGCGGGCCCGGCGCAGGGCCGCGACCAGCACCACCAGCAGGGCGAAGCCGATCAGCACGCCCAGCACCGGCCAGGGCAGCAGCGGCGCCAGCGCCACGGAAATTCCGGAGAGCAGATCGACGGGCATCACTGGCCGAGCCTTTCCAGGATGGCGGGCACATGGACCTGATCGGCCTTGTAGTTGCCGGTCAGCGCGTACATCACGAGATTGACGCCGAAACGGTAGGCCATCTCGCGCTGGCGCTCGCCGCCGGGGATCACCGCAAAGAGAGGTTGGCCGCCGCGGCCGACCGCCCAGGCCGCCGCCCAGTCGTTGCCGCCGATCACCACCGAGGACACGCCGTCGTTCGCCACCCCTTCGCGCGCTTCGATCCACAGCTGGCCGCCGGCCTGCCGGCCGGGAAAGTCGGTTAGCAGATAGAAGGACTTGCGCAGCACATGGTCCTGCGGCACCGGGGCCAGCGGCGGGATGTCCAGCCCCTGCGTCAGCCGTTGCAGCACGGCCGGTCCGCCGCCCGGCGACTGGTCGCGGGTGTCGAACAGGATGGTGCCGCCGTTGCGCATGTACTCGTTCACCCGCTGGCGGGCCTGATCGGACAAGGGCCTCTGCCGGTCAGACACCGGCCAGTAGAGCAGGGGATAGAAGGCGAGCTCGTCCTGTTCGGGATCGATGCCGACGGCGCCTGCCGCCTCGACCGCCGTGCGCAGGCCGAGCACGCTGACCAGCCCCTCCAGCCCGGCGCGCGAGGTGTCGTCGATCGTGCCGTCACCGGTCTGGACATAGGCGAGGTAGGTTTCCTCCGTCACCTTGACCGCCCGATCCTGGTCCAGCGCCCGGGCGGGCTGCGGCGTGGACATGAGCGCCGCAGCGAACAGCAGGCCGGCGGTGGCGCCACCGGCGCTCCGGCGCAGGCGGGGCGGGCGCAGCAGGCCGCGGAGCGCCAGCGCGATCAGCAGGTCGATGGACAGCAGCGCGAGCGCAGCCGCCAGCAGCGACGGCTTCAGCGGCACCTCGCCCCGGCTGCCGTAGCCGGCGCGGCCGATGCCGGCGGGCAGGGGTGGCAGCGGGTCGATGCGGCTCACCGCGGCCGACAGGTTCAGGGCGCGGCGGGCATCATCGGTTCCATAGAAGCCCGGCGGATGGCGCGGCCCGATGACGTCGGCGGTGGCGTTGCCGGGGATGGGGAAGGCGGTCGGCGGCGGCGGCACCAGCCGGCCGGTGCCGTCCAGCAGTTCGACCGGGTCGAGCGAGGCGGTGCCGGCGGCGCCGGTCACGCCGCCGCTGAGCGCCACCAGCCGGCGCAGCATGTCGACGAACAGGCCGGACAGCGGCAGGTTCGACCAGTCGGGGCTGGCGGTGGTGTGGACCAGCACGATCCAGCCGTCGCCGCGCTTCTGCGAGGTCACCAGCGGCGTGCCGTCGGCCAGCCGCGCCCAGCTGCGCTCGGCCAGATCGAGCGCCGGCTCGGCCAGGACCTGCCGGTTGACCTGGACGTCGGCAGGGATCGCCAACCCCTCGAACGGCGACTTGGCCGGAAAGGGCTGGAGCCGTGCCGGCTCGGACCAGGACAAGGCCCCGCCCAGCGCACGGTCGCCGATGCGCAGCCGTACTGGCACCAGCGTATCGGCGTTCTGGGCCAGCCGCGGCCCGGCGAAGCGCAGCAGGACGCCGCCCTTCTTCACCCAATCCTCGATGTCCTGCACCTCGCTGCCGGTCAGGGCGCCGATGTCGGACAGGATCAGCACGGCGAGATCGCGTTTCAGCAGATCCTCCGTCTCGCCCCGGCGTACCTCGTTGTAGGGCGACAGCGCGCGTTCGAGATAATAGAGGTCGGACAGCAGCGGCTGGCTTTCCCCCTCCGACCGGCCGGACACGAGGCCGACGGGACGGCGGCGCCAGCGCTCGTCCAGCAGCACGGTGGCGCCGGCGGTGGTGTCACCCTCCACCCGCAGGCTGGCGGCGTCGTTGCGCAGTTCGGTCGGGATATCCAGGCGGACCTCGCGCGTCTTCTGGCCGGGCTCGAACGCCACGGTCTGACGGGTCAGCAGACGGCCGTCGGTGGCGGCAAGCCGCACCGTCACCGGCTCCGGCTTCGACGGGTCGGCGCGGACGATCCTGGCGGTGAGCGCCGTGCCCTCGCTGGAGGGCGGCAGCAGCAGGTGCGGCGGCCGTTCGGACGAATCGTCCAGCACGTCAGCGGAGCCCAGCCGCTGCAGCCCCTCGGCGAGTGCCGCAGCGCTGCGGTCGCCCACCCCGTCGCTGAGCCACACCGCGTGGATCGAGCCGCGGCCGTTCGCCTGCGCCGTCGCCGTCTTCAGCGCGTCCAGCGCGGCGGCGCGGTCGGTCGGCCAGGGCAGGGGGACGAGCGCCTGGGCCAGACGGCGCGCTTCCGGTGCCGGCAGGATGGCGCTGGCATGGATCGGCTGCCCGTCCGCGGGCGGGGCGGTCGGCAGCAGGATCACCGAGCGCTGCTGGCGGTCTGCCTGTGCGATCAATTCGTCCATCACGCGCTTGCGCGCCGGCCAGTCGCGCCCGGCCGCCCAACCATTGTCCACGACCAGCAGCAGCGGCCCGCCGCCCGGCAGCGCCGCGCGCGGGTTCAGCAGCGGCCCGGCCAGCGCCAGGATGATCAGCGCCGCGACGATCAGGCGCAGCAGCAGCAGCCACCAGGGCGTGCGGGCCGGCGTCTCCTCCCGCGCGGTCAGGTCGCGCAACAGGCGGATGGCGGGAAACAGCACGGTGCGCGGTGCCGGCGGCGTGACGCGCAGCAGCCACCACAGCACCGGCAATGCCGCCAGTGCGGTCAAGACCCAGGGGGCGGCGAAGGCGATCGGTCCTAGACCCAGCATTGGCGCGTCTTCACGAGGGGGAGGAGAAATGCGGCCGGCGTGCTCACACCGCCTCCATCGCCATCGCACCCCAGAGGGTGAGCAGGGCCGATTGCGGCGAGCGGTCGGTGCGGTGGACGGCGAAGCTCCAGCCGGCGGTGCGGGCCAGCGCCGCGAGCCCGTCCTGCTGCGCCTTCAGGCGCTCGCGGTAGGCTTCGCGCACGGCTTCGACACGGGGGACCAGCAGGGGTTGCTCACCTTCCAGCCCCTGGAAGTCGACGCGGCCGTCATAGGGCAGCGTCTCCTCCGCGGGGTCGAGAATCTGGACCAGATGGCCGCGCAGGCCGCGGCCGGTCAGGCCGGACACGGTGGCGTGGATGTCCGGCAGCGGCGACAGCAGGTCGCCGAACAGGACGACCTGGGCATGGCGCGGTAAGAGCTCCACCTTCGGCAGCGGGTCCGGCGCCGCGGCGGCGCGCGGGTCGGTCATCAGCCGGGCGAGCCGGTCGATCGCGGTCTTGCCATGGTCGGGACGGACACCGCTGTTCAGCAGCGCCACCCGCTCGCCGCCGCGGGCCAGCAGCACGGCGGTGGCGAGCGTCAGCAGGTCGGCACGCTCGCGCTTGGTCGGCAGGCCGGCGGCGGAGCGGAAATCCATCGAGGCCGAGCGGTCGCGCCACAGCCAGACGCTTTGCGCCGCCTCCCACTCGTTCTCGCGGACATAGACCGGCTGGGTCTTGGCCGACTGGCGCCAGTCGATCATCGACGGTGCGTCGCCGGGCTGGTAGCGGCGGAACTGCCAGAAGGTCTCGCCCAGCCCAACCCTGCGGCGGCCGTGGACGCCTTGGGCGACGGTGGCGGCGACCCGTTCCGCCGCGACCAGCAGCGGCGGCAGGGCCGACGCCAGTTCCTCCGCACGATGCCGGGCCAGCAGGGTGCCGGCCGGCTGGGATGGGGAGGTGGGGCCTGGGCTTGGCGGCATCGCGGCTCCGCTGGGATGGTGGTGAACCGGGCGGCTCACATCAGGGGCGCGCAGAGGCGGCCGATGACGTCGTCCAGCGTCACCCCGTCGGCCCGCGCGGCGAAATTCAGCGCCATGCGGTGCTTCAGGATCGGCCGGGCCAGCGCCACCACGTCGTCCAGCGACGGCGACAGCCGGCCGTCGAGCACGGCGCGGGCGCGGGCGGCCAGCATCAGCGCCTGGCTGGCGCGCGGGCCGGGGCCCCAGGCGACATGCCGGCGCACCTCCAGCAGGTCGGAGCTTTCCGGCCGGCCCCGGCGCACGAGGTCGAGGATGCCGTCCACCACCCCTTCGCCGACCGGCACGCGGCGGACCAGCCGCTGCGCCGTCTGAAGGTCGGCGGCGGACAGCACCGTCACCGCACGTTCGTCGGTGGAGCCGGTGGTGGCGATCATCATCCGCCGTTCCGCCTCGCGGTCGGGATACTCGACGTCGATCTGCATCAGGAAACGGTCGAGCTGGGCCTCCGGCAGCGGGTAGGTGCCTTCCTGCTCCAGCGGATTCTGGGTGGCCAGGACGTGGAAGGGCTGGGGCAGGGGATGATACTGGCCGGCGACCGAGACGCGGTGCTCCTGCATCGCCTGCAAGAGGGCGGACTGGGTGCGCGGGCTGGCGCGGTTGATCTCATCGGCCATCAGCAGCTGGCTGAACACCGGGCCGGGGATGAAGCGGAAGGAGCGGCGGCCGCTCTCCCCCTCCTCCAGCACCTCGGAGCCCAGGATGTCGGCGGGCATCAGGTCGGGGGTGCACTGGATGCGCTTTTCGGCGAGGCCGAGCACGATGCCCAGCGTCTCCACCAGCCGCGTCTTGGCGAGACCGGGGACGCCGATCAGCAGGACATGCCCGCCCGCCAGCAGCGTGACCAGCGTGCGGTCGACGACCTCCTGCTGGCCGAAGATCACCCGGCCGATGCGGTCGCGGACCGAGGCCAGCCGGTCGCCCAGCGCCTCGATCTCCTCCATCAGCCGTTGCGGATCCTCCGGCACGGGAGGCTGTCCCCTCAGGATGTCCTGTGCGCTCAAGGTGTGCTGCTCCCCGGATGGTGGGCATGCCCGATGGCGGGCCGGTTCGGTGTGGCGGTTGCGGTCACCCGCAACGCGAAACACGGGATCCGCATGGTCGGCCCTGTTCCCGTACGTTGTCGACACCCATTTTCCAGATGGTGTCACCGGACCGGCCCACCGGAGCGGGTAAGGTCGGGGAGCCATAGGAGTGGACCTAACGGTCGAGTGTGGCGAAAATACGCATGTCCAGGGACAAAACGGTTCCCAATTCCATGAAGGTCGGTAACGCGATGGCGAATGACAAGCGCGCAGATGGGCAAACCGGATCGGAAACGTCCTCGGGCATTGCCGCGGCCGGCATTCCCGTGGTGTTGGGCCGGACGCCGACCGAGGAGAGTTACGACATCCGCATTGCGCGCGACGGCACCTGGTTCCACAATGGCGACCCGATCCGGCGCATCGAACTGGCGAAGCTGTTCTCCACCGTCCTGAGGCGTGACGACGACGGCGACTACTGGCTGGTCACGCCGGTCGAACGCGGCCGTATCCAGGTGGAGGATGCGCCGTTCGTCGCGGTCGAGATGATCGTGGCTGGCAGCGGGGCCGATCAGGTCCTGTCCTTCCGCACCAACCTGGACCATTGGGTGGAGGCCGGGGCCGAGCATCCGATCCGCGTCGCCGTCGACCCTGAAACCGGGGAGCCGGCACCCTACATCGAAATCAGAAGCCGGCTGGAGGCGCTGATCCTGCGGTCCGTGTTTTACGACATGGTCGAGCGCAGCGAGACGCGCCGCACCGAAACCGGCGAGTCCGAGGTGGGTCTATGGAGCAAGAAGGTCTTCTTCGCGCTGGGCAGGCTGCCTGGCGATTGAGCCTGGACGATGTCCGCCGGCGCTTTCCGGCACTCGGCGAGGGCAGTGCCGGCACGGACTGGGCGGTGGAAAACGCGGTGCAATCGAACCGCGCCCCGCTCAAGATCCGTGGCGACCACGACCTGAACCCGGGGTTCGGGCCGCCCGGCGCTCTGCGTGAGGCCGCGGTGCTGGTGCCGCTGGTCGACCGGGCGGAGGAACTGACCGTCATCTTCACCCAGCGCACCGCGACGCTGAGCGCCCATGCTGGCCAGATCAGCTTTCCCGGCGGCCGGATGGAGCCCGAGGACGGCAGCCCGGAGGAAACCGCCCTGCGCGAGACCGCCGAGGAGATCGGGCTGGAACGCGCCCGGATCGAGATCGTCGGCCGGCTGGACACCTATGTCACGCGCACCGGATTCCGGGTGACGCCGGTGGTCGGGGTGGTGACGCCGCCCTTCATCCTGACCCCCGATCCGATCGAGGTGGCCGAAGTGTTCGAGGTGCCGCTGTCCTTCATCCTCGATCCGGCCAACCCGGAACGCCACAGCCGCGAATTCCTGGGCAAGCCGCGCTGGTTCTACGCCTTCCCCTATCCCCAGCGCTACATCTGGGGGGCGACCGCCGGCATGCTGGTGAACCTGCGCGATGTTCTCGGCGCGGCGGGGGAGGGTGGGCAGTCGCAGGAATCGGCCTGACGAGGATGGATCGCGTCTCCGGAATCGGCTAGCGTCGCGGCGCCATGACCGTCGCCGCCCGCCTGTCCCCTCAGCCCTGGATGACCGCTCCCGAAAGCCGGGCGGTGTTCGCCGCCCTTGCAGCCGGCGGCGCCGACGCGCGCTTCGTCGGCGGCTGCGTGCGCGATGCGTGGCTCGGCCGGCCGGTGAAGGACATCGACATCGCCACCCACGCTCCGCCGGAGCGGGTGATGGAACTGCTGACCGCCGCCGGCATCCGCGTCATCCCGACCGGCATCGCCCATGGCACCGTCACCGCGCTGTGCGGCTCCAAGCCCTATGAGATCACCACGCTGCGCCGCGACGTCGAGACCTTCGGCCGGCATGCCCGGGTCGAGTTCACCGACGATTGGGTCGAGGACGCCGCCCGCCGCGACCTGACCATGAACGCGCTGAGCTGCACGCCCGACGGCGAGATGTTCGACCCGTTCGGCGGCCTTGCCGACCTTGCCGCCGGCCGCGTGCGCTTCGTCGGCGAAGCGTGGCGGCGGATCGACGAGGATGTGCTGCGCCTGCTGCGTTTCTTCCGCTTCCATGCCCATTACGGCCGCGGCGAGCCCGACAGGGAAGCGCTGGAGGCCTGCCGCGACCTGGCGCCGCGCCTGCCGACCCTGTCGGGCGAGCGGGTGCGCGGCGAACTGTTCCGCCTGCTGACCGCTCCCTGCGCCGCGGCGGTCTGGCGGCTGATGATGGGGCAGGGGATCATGGTCCATCTGCTGCCGGAGGCGATGGACACCGACCGCCTGGAGCGGCTGATCGTCGTCGAACGCGACCTGGGGCTGGTTCCCGATCCCACGCGCCGGCTCGCCGCCGTGCTGGACAGCGACCGGCCGGGAGCGCTCCGGGCTGCCGATGCCTTGCGCCTGTCCAACCACGAGCGCGACCGTCTGCTGGCGCTGGTCGAACCGCCGGTCGTCCTGGCGCCGGCCGATGACCGCAGGGCGCTGCGCCAGGGACTTTACCGTGTCGGCGATGCCGAGCTGTTCGCCGACCTGCTGCTGATCGCCGTCGCCATCCATGACGGTCCGCTCGACCTGACGATGCTGCGCGCGGCGCTGGCCGTAGCTGCAGATCTGCCGCGCTTGCGCCTGCCCATTGCCGGGCGCGACCTGCTGGCGCTCGGCGTGCCACGCGGCCCGGCCGTCGGCATGACGCTGAAGCGCATCGAGGGCTGGTGGATCGCCGAGGATTTCCAGCCCGACCACGCCTCCTGTCTGGAGATGGCGCGCGGAATGATGGGCAGCGATTCTGCAAGTGCGACCTTGCTGACCGGCCGGGAGTAGGCACGCCGAAGAGTCAACCTTCGCTTACAAATCATGTTGCGACCGGGTAGAAGTGTCAGTGGATTGCGCAAAATAGGAATGTCAGAGAGGTAGCTTCGGCTTGGCCGTGTAGTTTGGCTGTCGGGCTTCTTCGGCATATCTGGCATGGATGCGTTGGGGTTCGGCTCGGCGGCGCGGTCAAGCCCCGGAGCCGCTTTGCGGTGCGCCGCAGGCGCAGGGCTTGACGGCAACGCCGATCGCCGAGCCATCATCCTGCTGCCAGACATGCCGGCCGCACCGGGGCTTTGCGGATAGGAGGCAAGTGCCTGCGGTCAATCAGCCGCGCAGGCGCCATCGGGAAGCCCGCTGTCCCGCTTGCGCCGGCCTGTTTTGCGGTAGCCGTTCTTCTCGCTGTTGGTCTTCACCCGCGGTGGCGGCCGGCTCTCCTGCATCTCTTTCACCTGGGCCAGCACCGCACTCAGCCGCTTGTTCTCCACGACGTCGCCCTGGGTGACCCGCTGGTCCTTGTCGAAGGCCCGATAAGGCAGCGCCACCCCTTTCCATCGCACCTCCAGACGGCCGTCGGCGAAGGCGTAGGTGTCGACATACTGGCCAACCAGTCCCCGCGTCAGCTCCGTCTCCTCCAGCATGATAAGCTTGCGTTCGTAGGACAGCGTCAACTGCTGCCCGACATGGCGCTGTTCGCGCCAGCACAGCACCTGGCGCAACCGATCCGGCGCGATGTTCAACGGCCGGTGCAGATCGTCCGGCCGGGCAGGGGGCAGGGCAAAGCGGGCGTTGAAGCGCTCGATGAAGCCGGGCAGGAAAGCATTGCCCGCTTCGATGCCGGTGATGCCGGCCAGCCGCAATTCCTTCACTAGCCGGTCCTGCAACGTCCGGTTCACCCGTTCGACCCGCCCTTTGGCCTGACTGGAGTTGGCGCACAGGATCTCGATGTTCAATTCCGCCAAGGCCCGGCCGAACTGCGTCATGCCCTGGCCGCCCTTCGCCTCGCGCTGCGAAACCCGGAACACCGAGTATTTGTCCGAGTAGAAGGACAGCGGCCGGCCATGGGCATTCAGATAGCCCTCCAACGCCTCGAAGTAGGAAAAGGCGCTCTCCGAGACGGCGAAGCGAAGCTGCATCAGCCGGCCCGTCGCATCGTCGATGAACACCAGAAGCGTGCAGGGATCGCCGCGATCCTCGAACCAGCGGTGCTCGCTGCCGTCGATCTGGATCAACTCGCCGAACCGCTCGCGGCGCAGCCGGGGAGGGTGGAACTGCCGGCGCTGCCGGCGCGACAGCCAAAGGCCAGCGTCCGCCATCCACTGGCGCAACGTCTCGCGCGACACCGTCAGCCCATGCGTGTCCCGCAGCATCTCCGCCGCAAGGGTCGGGCCGAAATCGCCGTACCGGCTGCGAACCAGCTCCAACGCCTGCTCCCGCACCTCATCGCCAAGCCGCCGGTTCGACGGACGGCCGCGCCCCCGGTGAACCAAAGCGCCGCCGCCACCAGCCTTGTAGCGCGCCAGAAGTCGCCACACCTGACGCTCGCTCAAAGCCAGAACCGACGCCGCCGATCCGATCCCACGGCGACCGCTCAGCACCTCGCCGAGAACCTCGACCCGTTGCAAGTCCTGTTCGCTCATCGTGATCCAGCCCATCGCCAGCCTCCCAGCCGTCGAAAACCTGACGGAAGACTGACGCTTCTATGTTGCGAGGGACTGACATTTTAGCTTTGCGCTTACACAGAAATAGCACATAAGGAAGATTATGGAAAATTAAATAGGCAATCTATCGGACCGGAACAATCCTGTTGATCGATCCCTGCTGGTCTATGACGGCATCTCCGTCATCCGATCTGACTATGGTGAGCTGTCGGCCACCCGACCGGGCGTTGCGGGTGGCCGGCTGCCTTACTCCGCCGCCTGCGGCCGCAACGGTTGCGCCACGTCGCCCCTGAGATTCATCGCCTTGGCGAGCGTGTCGATCCGGCGCTGGACCGCTTCGCCCGAAGGAACGCTGCCGTCGTCGGGCAGGGTCAGCACGACGCGGCCATCGCCGACCTTCAGGCTGGTGCGCTCCAGCAGCGCCGTGGCGCCGCCCGACAAGGTGTGGGCGAGGCGGAGAGCCAGGCCCAGCACCAGCGCCTTCATGCCCTGCCCTTCCGTCACCAGCGTCCGGACCGGAGCGGTCAGCGGCACGTCGATGGTGCCGGCATAGCGGGCATGGGCGGCGAGCGCCAGGAAGGCGCGCTCGTCATGGTCGAGCGCCGGGAACGGATAGCGCAGCACCCGCAGGAAGGCATGTTCGGCCCGGTAGTCGGGATGGTCGGCCCAGCCGACATCGCTCAGCAGACAGGCGGCATGACGCAGGCGGATGGCGTTGTCGTCCTCCCCGGCGAACAGGCCGGCGGTCCAGGACATCAGCAATGCCGGATCGCCCATCCGAACGAAGCGGCGGGCCCAGTCGGACGCCGATGCCATCAGCGGATCCTCGCGGCGGCCCTCCGGCGACAGCAACGAATAGAGATGTCCTTCGCGCAGGCCATAGGCCGAGAAGACCAGTTTCGACGGCTGGGCCATGCGCAGCAGCCGCTCCAGCACCAGCCCGGCAAGCGGCAGCGTGTCGAGGCGGCGGCGCGAACCCGCCATCTTTTCGAGGGATGAGCGGCTTTGCCGGCCGATCAGCCCGGTGAACTCGCGGGCCTCGCCCGACGGGATGGTGTAATGGTGGATGATGTGCAGCGGATGGCCGGACTGCTCCATATGCAGCTTGGCGATGGCGCGCCAGCTGCCGCCGACCGGGTAGAAGGGCCGCCCCTTCATTGCCGGCAACCAGGGCAGCGATTCCAGATGCTGGTCGATCAGCTTGGCCGGTCCGCCCTTGGCCGAACCGACCTCCATCAGCCGCAGCGGGCCCAGCGGCAGGGTGAGCTGCTTGCCGATGATGCCGCGGTCCAGCGTCACCAGCTCCAGGCTGCCGCCGCCGAGGTCGCCGACCAGCCCGTCGGCACCTGGCGTGCCCGACAGCACGCCCATGGCGGACAGCCGCGCCTCCTCCTCGCCGCTGATGACGCGGACGGTCAGGCCGGCGCGCCGGCGGATCGCGTCGACGAAGGCCGCGCCGTCCCGGGCGTCGCGCACCGCCGCGGTGGCGATCACGTCCAGCCGGCCGACCCGCATCCCCTGGGCCAGCGTCGCGAAGCGTTCCAGCGCCGCCAGCCCCTGGGCGACGCCGTCCGGGTTCAGCAGGCCGGCCTTCTCCACGCCGCGGCCCAGCCCGCACAGCACCTTCTCGTTGAACAGGGCCAGCGGCGAGCGGGTCAGCCCGTCATAGACGACCAGACGGATCGAGTTGGATCCGATGTCGATGACGCCGACGCGCTCGGCTGTTCCCGGGGTGGAAAAAATCCCAGGGGCGGAAGGATCGCCGCCCGCCTGCCCGCCTTCGCCGAGGCCGGCGGTCGCGCGATTGTCCATGCTCATGCTCCGACTCCCGTCCCGGCCTTCAAGGCACCGTGTGCAGCATCAGCCGCGGCGGCGTGCGCTTGCTGGCGAGCGCGCTGCCCCGGCCCGACAGGCTGGGGTTGGTCATGAAGTAATTATGGGCGCTGAACGCGTCCGGGCCAGCCTTGATCCGATGGTACACGCCATCGGGGCCGAGCTTCCAGGTGCTCGCGTCGTCCTTCATGTTGGCGACCATGATCTGGTCCAGCACCTGTTCATGCACGGTCGGGTTCTCGATGGGCACCAGCGTCTCGATGCGGCGGTCAAGGTTGCGGGTCATCCAGTCGGCCGAGGAGATGAAGATCTTCGCCTGGTTGCCGGGCAGGCCATGGCCGTTGCCGAAGCAGATGACGCGGCCATGCTCCAGGAAACGGCCGACGATGCTGCGCACCCGGATATTCTCCGACAGCCCCTTCACCCCCGGCCGCAGGCAGCAGATGCCGCGGATGACCATGTCGATCTGTACGCCGGCCTGCGACGCCTTGTACAGCTTGTCGATGATGACCGGATCGACCAGCGAGTTCAGCTTCACCCAGATCGCGGCAGGGCGGCCGGCGGCGGCGTGGGCGATCTCCGCCTC
Source organism: Azospirillum thiophilum (assembly GCF_001305595.1). Classification (NCBI taxonomy): domain Bacteria; kingdom Pseudomonadati; phylum Pseudomonadota; class Alphaproteobacteria; order Rhodospirillales; family Azospirillaceae; genus Azospirillum; species Azospirillum thiophilum. Next base: position 2,605,864 of record NZ_CP012401.1, on the reverse strand, counting down.
GATCAGGTCGGACAGGCGCTGGCGCAGGGTGATCGGCGCGATGGCGATCTTCTCCAGCACCTTGGGCGTGGCGTAGCCGGTCATGAAGTTGAACATGACGGCGGCGTCGTGGCACAGCGCCGGGTCGCAGGTGAAGAAGGACAGGTCGGTGTAGATCTTGGCGGTGATCGGGTGGTAGTTGCCGGTCCCGAAATGGACGTAGCTGCGCAGGGCCTTCTTCTCGCGCCGCACCACAAGCGACACCTTGGCGTGGGTCTTCAGGTCGACGAAGCCGTAGACCACCTGGGCACCGGCACGCTCCAGGTCGCGCGCCCAGCGGATGTTGGCCTCCTCGTCGAAGCGGGCCTTCAGCTCCACCAGCGCCGTCACCGATTTGCCGGCCTCGGCCGCCTCGATCAGCGCGGCGACGATCGGGCTGTCCTTGCTGGTGCGGTAGAGCGTCTGCTTGATGGCGACGACCTGCGGGTCGCGCGCAGCCTGCCGGATGAACTGCACCACCACGTCGAAGGATTCATAGGGGTGGTGGACGACGATGTCCTTGTGGCGGATCGCGGCGAAGCAGTCGCCGCCGAAATCGCGGATCCGCTCGGGGAAACGGGCGTTGAAGGGGCGGAAGACCAGATCCGGCCGCTCGTCGACGATCAGCTGCTTGGTGTCGGTCAGGCCAATCAGCCCGTCGAGGATGAAGACGTCGTCCGACACCACGTTCAGCTCGTGGCGCAGGAACTCGCGCAGGTCGGGGGCCATGCCGCTGTCGGTAGCGAGCCGGATGACGCTGCCGCGGCGGCGGCGCTTCAGCGCGCTTTCGAAGGTGCGGACCAGATCCTCCGCCTCCTCCTCGATCTCCATCTCGCTGTCGCGCAGGACGCGGAAGACGCCGTGGGCCTTGACCTGGAAGGGCGGGAACAGGCGGTCGATGAACAGCATCACCACCTTTTCGAGCTGGATGAAGCGGATGTCCGAGCCCGGCAGGCGCAGGAACCGCTCCAGCTGCGAGGGCAGCGGCACCAGCGCGTCGATGTGCCGGCCCTTGACCGGGTCGTGCAGTTGCAGCGCCAGCGAGAATCCCAGATTCGGCAGGAACGGGAAGGGGTGGGCCGGGTCCACCGCGATGGGGGTCAGGATCGGGAAGATGTCGTCGAGGAACCGGGCCTCCAGCCAGTCCTTCTCCCCCTCGCTGAGGTCGGCGGGATCGGCGACGGTGATGCCGGCCTCGCGCAGTTCACCCTTCAGCGTGCGCCACATGGTCTGCTGGCTGTCCATCAGCGCGGCGATCCGCTGCTTGACCGCAGCCAGCTGCTGGGCGGGCGTGAGGTTTTCCGGGCTGGGCGCCTTCACGCCCGCGGCCACCTGCCCTTTCAGGCCGGCGACGCGGACCATGTAGAATTCGTCCAGGTTGCTGGCGGAGATCGACAGGAAGCGCAGCCGCTCCAGCAACGGATGGTTCGGGTTGGCGGCCTCGTCCAGGACGCGCTGGTTGAAGGCCAGCCACGACAGCTCCCGATTGATGAAGCGTTCCGGAGCGTCCGGCTCGATGCCGACCGACTCGAGTTCCTGGAGATGGGTCACGTCAACCTCTGAAATCTTGGGGCCCCGAAGGTCTAGAGCCGGCGGCTTCGTGCCGCCTGCTGCCCTTATATGGTGGGCAGACAGAGTATCCCATATGCGTTACGGTTTCAGGACTCCCAATCGGCGATATGCCGAGCCGTTTTCCGTCCCCCGCCCCTTCCGGACCGATCCTGCCGCCATGAAGACGTTGTTTCTGTTGCGTCATGCCAAATCGGCCTGGGACGATCCGTCGCTGGCCGACCACGACCGTCCCCTCAACGCCCGCGGCGAGCGGGCGGCGACGCTGGTCGGCGCCTATCTGGCGCGGCACCATGCCCGCATCGACCTCGTCCTGTGTTCGACTGCCGTCCGGGCGGTGGAGACGCGCAAGCGGACGATGGCGGCGATGGGCGCGCCCTACCCGCCGGTCGAGCATGAGCGCGGCCTGTATCTCTGCGGCGCCCGCACCCTGCTGGAGCGGCTGCGCGACACGCCGGACACGGCGACCGGGCTGATGCTGGTGGCGCACAACCCGGACCTGCACGAGCTGGCCAACGCGCTGACCGGCAGCGGCGACCATGGGCTGCGCCATGCGCTGACCGACAAGTTCCCGACCGCCGCCTGCGCCGTCCTGGTGTTCGAGACGCTGCACTGGGCCGACCTGGAACTGGGGGCCGGCCGGCTGGCGGATTTTGTGCAGCCGCGTAAACTCTCTTAACCTGCGGCGGAGGTTGGGGTATCCACGGGTCCACCGGTTCGTTCCATGCCGGTTCATTCCAGGCCGCCCCGGCCGGATTCGGGAGGACGCAGAGCCTTGTCACCCGCCATTCCGCCCGCCGCCCCGCCCGCCGGCCCCGACACCCAACCATCGAGTGCGGGATTTCGCGAGGTGGAACTGAAGCTCCACGCCGCTCCGGCCGATCTGGCGCGGGTGACGGCGCTGCCGGCGATGCTGGCGCTGGCCGACGGCCCCCCGGTGACGCAGCGGCTGCGCACCGCCTATTTCGACACGCCCGACCTGCGGCTGGCCGCCAACGGCGTGGCGTTGCGGGTGCGGCAGGAGGGCGACCGCTTCGTCCAGACGCTGAAGACCGTCAACAGCGCCAGCCCTGGCGATTCGGCGGCGGTCGCGGTGCGGCGGGAGTGGGATTGGCCGGTGGCGGGCGAGGCGGTGGAGCGTGGCCTGCTGGCCGATCCCGCCGTCGCCGGGCTTGTGCCGGCGGCGGCACTCGACGCGCTCGACTGCCTGTTCGTGACGGATTTCCGCCGCACCACCCTGCTGCTCCGCCCCGATCCGCTGACCGCGGTCGAACTGGCGGTCGACGATGGCGGCATCTATGCCGGCGGCCGGTCCCTGCCCCTGAGCGAGGTGGAACTGGAGTTGAAGGCCGGCAAGGTCGCCAGCCTGTTCGACCTTGCCCTCACCCTGCAGAACGCGGTGCCCATGCGCATCGGCACCGAAAGCAAGGCGGAGGCCGGGTTGCGGCTGGTGACCGGCAGGGCGCCGGGACCGGTGGAGGCCGAGGCGCTCGGCCTGTCGCCGCTGACCACGGTGGCGGAGGCCTATCGCCACATCCTGCGCCAAGCGCTCCGGCAATTCCTCGCCAACGAGGCCTGCGCGCTCGGCGGTGCCGACGTCGAGGGGCTGCACCGCATGCGCATCGCGTTGCGCCGGCTGCGCATTGCCCACCGCATCTTCGCGCCGCTGGTCGCCTCGCCCGAGGCGGACCGGCTGGTGGAGGAGAGCCGGGCGCTGGCCAAGCGGCTGGGGCCGGCCCGCGGCTGGGACGTGCTGATGTCCGGCGCCCTCGATCCATTGCTGGCCGATCCGAAGGGATTGCCCGGAATCAGCCGCGAGGCGCTGGAGAGGCTGGCCGCCCTGGCCCGTACGGCCGGAGCCGGCCCGGCGCGGGAGGCGATGGCGGCGATCCTTGCGCCCGGCTGCACCACCATGGTGCTGGCGCTGGCCGCCTGGCTGGAGCATGGCCGCTGGGTGTCGGAGGCCGAGGGCGACCGGCGGGCGGCGCTGGCGGCCCCGGTCTCGACGCTCGCCGGCGGCTGGCTGTCGGCGCGGCTGGCCAAGCTCGGCAAGGCCGCCCGGCTGCCGGAGGATGCCAAGGCGCGCGACAAGCTGCGGCGGCGGCTGCGCACGCTGCGCTATACCGCCGACTTCTTCCGGGGGCTCTATCCGGAGGCCGCCGCCCTGCCCTTCTTCGCGGTGCTGGAGCCGTTGCAGGCGGCGCTGGACGCCGAACAGGACGCGATCACCGGTGCCCGGATGCTGGGCGGGCTGAAGGGCGCCGACCCGCAGGCGGTCGCCGCCGTCGCCGCCTGGATCGACCGCCAGTCCGAAAAGCGGCGCAAGGCGCTGCCCGACCTGTGGAAGCGCTTCCGCGCCGTGCCGCCCTTCTGGTCATGACCGACCCGCGCGGCGCGCCGCTGGCAATGCGGACCCACGCGCATATATCGTCAACCCGGCCGGTGCCTTTGGGCCGGCGTCACTGGGTCGGCGCCCCGCGGTCCGATTTTCGTCTCGCGGCGCTGCAGCTTGCCGCTTTCCATCCGGCTGGTCTTCGGGTAAAAAGAACGCACCATGAACAAATACATCAGCGTCCGCGGCGCGCGGGAACACAACCTGAAGAACGTCGATGTCGATCTGCCGCGCGACGAGTTGATCGTCATCACCGGCCTGTCGGGATCGGGCAAATCCTCGCTCGCCTTCGACACCATCTATGCCGAGGGGCAGCGGCGCTACGTGGAGAGCCTGTCGGCCTACGCGCGCCAGTTCCTGGAACTGATGCAGAAGCCCGACGTCGATTCGATCGAGGGGCTGTCGCCGGCCATCTCGATCGAACAGAAGACGACGTCGAAGAATCCGCGCTCCACCGTCGGCACGGTGACGGAGATCTACGACTACATGCGCCTGCTGTGGGCGCGCGTCGGCATCCCCTATTCGCCGGCCACCGGCCTGCCGATCGAAAGCCAGACGATCAGCCAGATGGTCGACCGCATCACGGGCATGCCGGAGGGCACCCGCCTGCTGCTGCTCGCCCCCTTCGTACGTGGCCGCAAGGGCGAGTACAGGAAGGAGATGCAGGATCTGCGCAAGCGCGGCTTCCAGCGCCTGCGGGTCGACGGCACCATGTACGAGATCGACGAGGTGCCGGCGCTCAACAAGAAGCTGAAGCATGATATCGAGGTGGTGGTCGACCGCATCGTGGTGCGCGAGGGGCTGGGCAACCGTCTGGCCGATTCGCTGGAGACCGCGCTGGGGCTGGCCGACGGCATCGTCTGGGTCGAGAATGCCGAGACCAACGAGCAGACCGTCTTCTCGCAGAAATTCGCCTGCCCGGTCAGCGGCTTCACCATCCCTGAGATCGAGCCGCGGCTGTTCTCCTTCAACAACCCGTTTGGCGCCTGCCCGGCCTGCGACGGGCTGGGCAGCAAGATCTATTTCGACCCGATGCTGGTGGTCCCGGACGAACGGCTGACCCTGGCCAAGGGGGCGGTGGCGCCGTGGGCCGGATCGACCTCCAAATATTACGACCAGACATTGGAGAGCATCTGCCAGCATTTCGGCGCGTCGATGACGACGCCCTGGCAGGATCTGCCGGATACGGTGCGGCAGACCATCCTGTTCGGCTCGGGCGGGTCGGCCATCACCATGACCTATGACGACGGCCTGCGCAGCTACCAGACCAACAAGCCGTTCGAGGGCATCGTCAACAATCTGGAACGGCGCTACCGCGAGACGGAAAGCGCCTGGATGCGCGACGAGCTGTCGAAATACCAGTCCTCCCAGCCCTGCGAGGTCTGCAAGGGCGCGCGGCTGAAGCCGGAGGCGCTGGCGGTCAAGATCCGCGGGTGCAACATCTCGGAAGCGGCCGAGCTGTCCATCGCCGGTGCCGGAGCCTGGTTCAGTGAATTGAACGAGCATCTGCGCCCGAAGGACCGGGAGATCGCCTACCGCATCCTCAAGGAGATCAACGAGCGGCTCGGATTCCTCAATGCCGTCGGCCTCGAATATCTCACGCTGAGCCGCGGCTCCGGCACGTTGTCTGGCGGCGAGAGTCAGCGGATCCGGCTGGCCTCGCAGATCGGCTCCGGCCTGACCGGCGTTCTCTATGTGCTGGACGAGCCGTCGATCGGCCTGCATCAGCGCGACAATGACCGGTTGCTGGAGACGCTGAAGCGCCTGCGCGACATCGGCAACACCGTCATCGTGGTCGAGCATGACGAGGACGCCATCCGCAGCGCCGACTATCTGGTCGACATGGGGCCCGGCGCCGGCCAGCATGGCGGCACCGTGATCGCCCAGGGCCGGCCGGAGGAGGTCCAGAAGAACCCGGACAGCATCACCGCCCAGTATCTGAACGGGACCCGCTTCGTTCCGGTGCCCGACACGCGCCGGCCCGGCCATCCCGGCCAGTTCCTGGAGGTGCAGGGCGCCCGCGCCAACAATTTGCAGAATGTCTCGACCAGGATCCCGCTCGGCACCTTCACCTGCGTGACCGGCGTGTCGGGCGGCGGCAAGTCGACGCTGATCATCGAGACGCTCTACAAGGCGGTCGCGCGCAAGCTGATGGGCGCGCGCGAGCATCCGGCGGAGCATGACGCGGTGCTCGGGCTGGAGTATCTCGACAAGGTCATCGACATCGACCAGTCGCCGATCGGCCGCACCCCGCGCTCCAACCCTGCGACCTACACCGGCGCCTTCACCCCGATCCGCGACTGGTTCGCCGGCCTGCCGGAATCGAAGGCGCGCGGCTACGGCCCCGGCCGCTTCTCCTTCAACGTCAAGGGCGGCCGCTGCGAGGCCTGCCAGGGCGACGGCGTCATCAAGATCGAGATGCATTTCCTGCCCGACGTCTACGTCACCTGCGACGTCTGCCACGGCAAGCGCTACAACCGCGAGACGCTGGAGGTCACCTACCGCGACAAGACCATCGCCGACGTGCTCGACATGACGGTCGAGGAGGGCAAGGAGTTCTTCAAGGCCGTGCCCGGCATCCGCGACAAGATGGACACGCTGGAACGGGTCGGCCTTGGCTACATCCACATCGGCCAGGCGGCGACGACGCTGTCGGGCGGCGAGGCGCAGCGCGTCAAGCTGTCCAAGGAGTTGAGCCGCCGCGCCACCGGCCGCACGCTCTACATCCTGGATGAGCCGACCACCGGCCTGCATTTCGCCGATGTCGAGAAGCTGATGGAGGTGCTGCATGCGCTGGTCGACCAGGGCAACACGGTGCTGGTGATCGAACACAATCTGGAGGTCATCAAGACCGCCGACTGGATCATCGACCTGGGGCCGGAGGGCGGCACCGGCGGTGGCGAGATCGTCGCGGAAGGTACCCCGGAAGACGTCGCGACGGTGGAGCGCAGCTATACCGGCCGCTACCTCGCCCCCTACCTGAAGGCGAAGCCGGCGGTGCGGAAATCGGCAACCCGAAAGAGGGCGTGAACAAACGCGGCCTTCACCGTGTTCCCCCGGGCAGAATCCTCAACGCACGGGAGAACACGGCCATGACCAGGACTTTTCTGACCGGTGTGGGCGCCGCGCTCGGCGGCGCTCTGCTGCTGGCCGCCTGCGGCTCTGACGGCAGCACCACCAGCACGACGACGACCACCACCACCACGCCCGGCTACGGTTCGAGCAGCGCGGCCCCGGCGCCGACCGGCTCCACCACCGTCGAGCGCAGCACGACCACCAAGAGCGAGTGAGTCCCGCCCGCCTCCGCGGTTCTGACTGACCCTGATCCACTTGCAGCCGGCCTTCGCCATGGAGGCCGGCTGACTTGTGTTTGGACGTTGCCGTTTGAGGACTGTCGTTTTTGGAGCGGACCGCCTAGATTGCGCGCAAATCCTCCGCAGTCTTGCCTGGAAAATTGCCTTCATGACCGACACCATTCGTCCCGTCCACGTCATCGGCGGCGGCCTCGCCGGCACCGAAGCCGCCTGGCAGCTCGCCACCCGCGGCGTGCCCGTCGTGCTGCACGAGATGCGGCCGGTCCGCAAGACCGAGGCGCACGACACCGACAAGCTGGCGGAACTGGTCTGCTCCAACTCCTTCCGCTCGGACGATGCCGAATACAATGCGGTCGGGCTGTTGCACGAGGAGATGCGGCGCAGCGGTTCGCTGATCCTGCGCTGCGCCGATGCGCACAAGGTGCCGGCCGGCGGCGCGCTCGCCATGGACCGCGACGGCTTCGCCGATGCGGTGACAGAGGCGATCTCGGGCCACCCGCTCATCACCCTGGAGCGCGGCGAGGTCGCCGGCCTGCCTCCCGACGCGTGGGACAGCGTCATCGTCGCCACCGGCCCGCTGACCTCCCCCGCCCTGGCGGACGCGGTGCGCACCCACACCGGCGAGGAGTCACTGGCCTTCTTCGACGCCATCGCCCCGATCGTCTATCTGGAGAGCGTCGACCTGTCGAAGGCGTGGTTCCAGTCGCGCTACGACAAGCCCGGGCCCGGCGGCACCGGCAAGGACTACATCAACTGCGCCTTCGAGAAGGACGACTACCGTGCCTTCATCGATGCGCTGATCGGCGGCGAGAAGCTGGACTTCAAGGAGTGGGAGAAGAACACCCCCTACTTCGAAGGCTGCCTTCCCATCGAGGTGATGGCGGAGCGCGGGGTCGACACGCTGCGCTACGGCCCGATGAAGCCGGTCGGACTGACCAACCCGCACAAGCCAGAACGCCGCCCCTACGCCGTGGTCCAGCTGCGCCAGGACAATGCGCTCGGTACGCTCTACAACCTCGTCGGCTTCCAGACCAAGCTGCGCCACGCCGAACAGGCGCGCATCTTCCGCATGATCCCCGGCCTGGAGAATGCCGAGTTCGCCCGGCTGGGCGGCATGCACCGCAACACCTTCCTGAACAGCCCGCGCCTGCTGGACGGCGCGCTGCGGCTGAAATCGCTGCCCCGCCTGCGCTTCGCCGGGCAGGTCACCGGCTGCGAGGGCTATGTCGAGAGCGCCGCCGTCGGTCTGCTCGCTGGTCGATTCGCCGCGGCGGAGCGCCAGGGCCGCGAGATCGTCACGCCGCCGGTCACAACCGCGCTCGGCGCCATCCTGGGCCACATCACCGGCGGGGCGGAGGCCGAGACCTACCAGCCGATGAACGTCAATTTCGGCCTGTTCCCGCCGGTGGACGACAAGATCCGCGGCCGCGACCGCAAGCTGGCCTACACCCGCCGCGCGCTCGCCGACCTGGACGGCTGGCTGAAGGGGTGATCGGCCGTCTTGGCTGTGCGGATATGCTCAGTAGCGTCCGCGCAGCGCCGCCCAGCCCAGCCTGATCTGCCGGAACGGGTTCGGCAGCAGCACGCGCGGGGCGAAGACGTCGTTGCCCTCCCGGGCGATCACGCCCAGATGCAGGTCGGCCAGCGTCGCCGGCAGCAGGGCCGGGATGGCCGCCTTCGGCACCTGCCGGCGCAAGGCGCGCGCCTCGCCCAGATGCTTGCGGGCCACCGCCGTGATCTCTCCCACCACCGGCCGCAGTTCGGGCGTGGAGCGGCCGGCGAACAGATCCTCGCTCTTCGCGCCATGGCGCCGCATCAGGTCGTCCGGCAGGAGCTGGCGGCGCTGACGGGCCAGGAAGGGAGCGGCGCGCAGGATGCCGGCCAGGGCATAGGCGATGCCGGCGTGGCGCCCGGCAGCCATCGCCGCCCCGTCGCGCACGCCCAGTATCTCCAGCGCCAGCTGCACCAGCGGCGCGCCGGTCACCTCGGCGTAATTGACCAGACAGGCCAGATCGGCCGGCGGTGTGTCGTCCAGGTCGGCCTCGCGCGCGTCGATCAGCCGGTCGAACAGGGAGCGGCTCAGCCCGAGCCCGCGGGCGGCCTCGACCAGCGGATCCATCACGCCATGACGGGGTACGGGTCCGTCCCCATAGACGGACTCGATGCCGTCGCGCCAGAATTGAAGTCGCATCTGGCCCAGGATCGGTTCGCTAACGACCTCCCGGGTCTTCGCGATCTCAAGGTTGAAGGCGTAGAGTGCGAATATCGCCTCCCGTCTTTCGGCCGGAGAGAACAGACCTGTCAGAAAGTGGTCGTTGTCATATTTCCGAACCTCCCGTCCGCAATAGGACAGGTCGGTCGCAGCCTTCACCATGGGATGCCCGATTGGAAAAAGAGGAGAGGAGCCATCGAAGGACGGGCCAAAGCCGATTGCCACGCCTATATGAAGCACACACGCTCGCACCGCCAGCCCCGACGCGCAGCAGGCAGGGATCCCATGACGGATTTCAACATCGCTCCGACCAAACCCCGCAAGACCGGCCCGGTCGCCCGCAAGGACGAGACGGGAGAGAATTTTCCGGTCGCCTCCCGCCTGATCCCCAAACACCTGCGCCCGCATGTGATAGCCTTCTACCGGTTCGTCCGCCTTGCCGACGACATCGCGGACGACCCCGATCTCGAACCGGAGACCAAGCTGGCCTACCTGGAGGCGCTCGAGCGCGCGCTGACCTCCGGACAGGCCAAGCATGCCTACCTGAAGCCGGCCGTCGACCTGCGCGAGAGCCTGCAGACGACCGGTGTCAGCGACCGCCATGCCCGGCAGGTCCTGCGCGCCTTCCGCCGCGATGCGGTCGGCGCCCGCTGCCACAGCTGGAGCGACCTGCTGCTTTACTGCCGCTTCTCCGCCAACCCGGTCGGCCGCTACCTGCTGGATCTGCATGGCGAGGGCGTGGCGGCCGGTCCCGCTTCGGATGCGCTGTGTTCCGCCTTGCAGGTGTTGAACCACCTGCAGGACGCGCGGGAGGACTGGACCCAGCTCGGCCGCTGCTACATCCCGCTCGGCTGGTTCGACGAGTCGGGTGTCAGCGTCGAACGGCTTGTGGAGGCCGAGAGCGATCCGCGCATGCGCGCGATCTTCGACCAGGCGCTCGAGCATACCGACCGGCTGCTGGAACGTGCCGCCGCCCTGCCCGGCCTGATCCGGCATCGCGGCCTGCGGATGGAGGCGGCGGTCATCCTCAGCCTTGCCGAATCGCTCTCGCGCCGGCTGAAGGCGCGCGACCCGATGAAGGCGCGGGTGACGCTTGGAACCGGCCACAAGCTGGCGGCGGTGGCGCGGGGGCTGGCGCGGAGCTTCTCCGCCGCATAAACTCCCGGGCCGCACGCCGCGACGTGCACCGCCCAGGAAGCGACAGATGCCCCCTGCCCCGCTGGAGACGGCCCCGCTGGAACCGGTATCCAGCGCAGTGCCGGACAAGGTGCCCGACACGGCAGCGGCCGTGACTGCCGGTTCGGGCAGCACCTTCTATTGGCCGATGCGCCTGCTGCCCGCGTCCAAGCGGGCGGCGATGTTCGCCATCTACGCCTTCTGCCGCCGCATCGACGACATCGCCGACGAACCGGGCGAACCCGCCGCCAAGCGTGCCGCGCTGGACGTCTGGCGGCGCGACATCCGCGACCTGTATGCCGGCGGAGCGCCGGGCGACCCGCTGACCGCCGCCCTGAAGGGAGCCATCGACCGCTACGGCCTGCCGCGTGTCGAGCTTGAGGCGCTGATCGACGGCATGGCGATGGATGTCGCCGCCGAGGCGGAAGGCTGCCGGGACGGGGGCGGCCCCGGCGGCATGCGCGCTCCCGACCTCGATACGCTGCGCCTCTATTGCCGCCGCGTCGCCGGTGCGGTCGGCATGCTGGCGATCCGCGTCTTCGACCGTGCCGATCCAGCTACCGAGCGGTTCGCGCTGGCACTCGGCGAGGCTCTGCAACTGACCAACATCCTGCGCGATCTGGCCGAGGATGCCGAGATGGGGCGCCTCTACCTGCCGCGCGAGCTGCTGCAGGCTGCCGGCATCACCGCCGACATCGCTGCAGTTCGCCCCGCCGAGGTTCTGGCCCATCCCACCCTGCCCCGCGCCTGCGAGGCGCTGGCCGCGCTGGCCGAGGCCCGCTTCGCCGAGGCGAGGGCGGCGTTGGATGGACGGGCACGCGGCTCGCTGTGGGCGGCGACGGCGATGATGGTGCTGTATCACCGGCTGCTGCGGCGCCTGCGTGCAGCCGGTTGGCGCGACCTGACCGTCCGATCGCGGGTCGGGCGGCGTGAAAGCGCCTGGGTGGCGGTACGTTGCATGTTCGGCCTGCCGCCGGCCGCTTGAGAATGAGCGGAACCCCGACCGTCCACATCGTCGGCGCCGGTCTCGCCGGACTGGCCGCCGCCGTCAGGCTGGTGGAGGGTGGGCGGCGTGTCGTCGTCCATGAGCAGGCGCCGCAGGCCGGCGGGCGATGCCGCAGCTTCCACGACGCCACGCTTGGCCGCTCCATCGACAACGGCAGCCATATGGTGCTCAGCGGCAACCGGGCGCTGCTGGACTATGCCCGGCGCATCGGCGGTGGTGACGCGCTGGAGGAATTGCGGCCGGCGGCCTTCCCCTTCCTCGACCTGCGCGACGACCGGAGCTGGATCCTGCGGCCCGGCGGCTTTTGGTTGTTCGACCAAGCGCGGCGGGTGCCGGGCAGTCGTCCCCGCGATTATCTCGCCGCCCTGCGTGTGCTGACCGCCGGCGGGGACGAGACCGTCGCCGACTGCCTGCCGCCCGGCAATGCCCTCTACGAGCCGCTGTGGCGACCGCTGGCGGTATCGGCGCTCAACGGGCCGGTGAACCGTGTCTCCGCCCGGCTGTTCGGCGCGGTGCTGCGCGAGACGCTGCTACGGGGCGAGGCCGCCTGCCGGCCGGTGCTGGCGCCGCGTGGCCTGTCCGCCGCCTTCGTCGATCCGGCGCTGGCACGGCTGGAGGCCGCCGGGGCGGCGCTGCATCTTGGGTCGCGAATCGACGGGCTGCGCTTCGACGGCGACCGCGTCGCCAGCCTGTCTGTGGCCGGTGCCGAGGTGATGCTCGGGCCGGCGGACGGCGTGCTGCTGGCGACGCCGGCCTGGGTCGCGGAGCGGCTGGTGCCCTGCCTGACGGTGCCGCCGCCGGGGCCGGCCATCGTCAATCTCCATGTCCGGCTGGACGAGCCGGTGCGGCTGCCGGGCGGCCTGCCCTTCCTGGGGCTGGTCGGCGGGACGGCGGAATGGCTGTTCGCCCGCGACGACCTGCTGTCGGTCACCGTCAGCGATGCCGACGCGCTGGCCGGTCTGCCGGCCGAGGAGATCGCCGCGAGGCTGTGGGCGGAGATCGCTCCCCACCTGAATGCCGAAGCGGGCCGACTCGGGGAGCCGAGTCGGCCGTTCCGGGTGGTGAAGGAGCGGCGGGCGACCCCCGACCAGTCTCCCGACTCGGTCGCACGGCGGCCGGGCACGCGAACCCGCTGGCGCAACCTGCTGCTGGCCGGCGACTGGACGGAAACGGGGCTTCCCGCCACGTTGGAGGCGGCGGTGCGTTCGGGAAACCGGGCTGCCGAGGCGGCTTTGTCCAACGGAAATAACCCTATACGGCGCTTCAACCCTTTTCCGGCCTTCACAAGCTTCGGCCTTCGGCCTATTTGGACGGACGGAGGTGCCGTGTCCGCAAGGCGCGGCCCGGAAGGACAATCAAAGAAGAGAGGGTAAATCCAAATGGCGTTCGAACTTCCGCCGCTTCCGTATGCATATGACGCTCTGGCTCCGTACATCTCGTCGGAGACGCTGCACCTGCATCACGACAAGCATCATCAGACCTACGTCACCAACCTGAACAACCTGACCAAGGACACCCCGCTGGCCGACGCCAGCCTGGAGGAGGTCATCAAGGCTTCGGTCGGCGACGCTTCCAAGGTCGGCATCTTCAACAACGCCGCCCAGGTGTGGAACCACACCTTCTTCTGGCAGTGCCTGCAGAAGGACGGCGGCAAGATGCCGGCGGCCCTGGAGCAGCGCATCGTCGCCGATTTCGGCAGCGTCGAGAAGTTCAAGGAAGAGCTGACCCAGGCCGCCCTGACCCAGTTCGGTTCCGGCTGGGCTTGGCTGTACCTGGATGGCGACAAGCTGAAGATCGGCAAGACCGGCAACGCCGACACCCCGCTGGCGCACGGCCACAAGCCGCTGTTCACCATCGACGTGTGGGAGCACGCCTATTACGTCGATTTCCAGAACCGCCGCGCCGATTTCGTCAAGGCGGTGATCGACAACCTCGCCAACTGGGACTTCGCCGCCGAGCAGCTGGCCGCGTAAGCATCCGGCCGGCGCTTCCCCATTTTCCCCTCCTCCGCAGTCGCGCGGGGGAGGGTCGGGGTTGGGGTAGGCGCCGCGAGTGTCCGTAAAAAGCAAAGGCGCTCCGATCCGGAGCGCCTTTGTCGTTTTCGGCACTATATCCCAGCTACACCGGCAGCATCGCCGCCGCCACCCGCCGGCCTTCGGACAGCAGGACATTGTAGGTGCGGCAGACGGCACGGCTGTCCATCGGCTCCACCACCACGCCCTGGTCGCGCAGGGCCTTGCGCAGCTCCTTCGGGATCATCCGCATGGTTGGACCGGTGCCGAGCAGCAGGATCTCCACCTTGGGCTCGGCCGCCAGGACCGGGGCGAAATCATCCAGCGTCAGGGACGCGGCGTCGGTCGCCGCCCAGGCCTGGGTGCGGTCGGGCAGCACCACCACCGCGCCGACCCGCCATTGGCCGGAAATGCAGAACTGCCCAGGACCGAATCCGTCGATGACCTGACGGTCAGACGGGATCATCGGCGTGATGTCCATGCTGCCCTCTCCTTCCCTGTAGGCGCCGGCCTTACGGCGTGGCCGCCGGCGTGCTCGCCGCCGCTTCGGGGCTGCCGCGGCGCAGACGGTTCTCGCCCAGGAACAACAGGATCGGGGCGGCGATGAACACCGACGAGCTGGTCGCCAGGATGACGCCGAAGATCAGCACGATGCCGAAATCCTGCAACGCCTCGCCGCCGAACAGGGCGAGCGGGATGATCGACAGCAGGGTGCAGACCGAGGTGCCGACGGTGCGGTTCAGCGTCTCGTTGATCGACAGGTCGATCAGGTCGCGCAGTGGCATCTTCTTGTAGATGCGCAGATTCTCGCGCATGCGGTCATAGACGACCACCTTGTCGTTCACCGAATAGCCCATGACGGTCAGGATCGCTGCCACCGCCGTCAGGTTGAACTGGATATCGGTGATCGCGTAGAATCCGACGATCTTGGTGATGTCCAGCAGCAGAGTCACCACGGCGCCGGCGCCGAACTGCCATTCGAAGCGGAACCAGATGTAGACGAGCATCGCCAGCATCGCGAGGCCCAGCGCCAGCATGCCGTTGGCGAACAACTCGCCGCTGACCGACGCGCCGACGGCCTCGACGCGGCGCACCTGGGTGCCGGGCACCGCCTGCGCCAAGGTGCCGCGCACCTTGTCGGCGGCCACCTGCTGGGCGGCGTCGTCGCCGGGCTGCCGTTCCAGCCGGATCAGCACGTCCTGGGGCGACCCGAACTCCTGCAGCGCCACCTGCCCCATGCCGAGACCCGACAGGGTATGGCGCAGCGAGGCGAAGTCGGCCGCCTGCGGCGTCCGCGCCTCGATGACGATGCCGCCGCGGAAGTCGATGCCGTAGTTGAGGCCGGGGTGGAAGAACAGGACCAGCGAGGCGATGGACAGGACCGCCGACACGACGAGGCCGGTGATGCGGCCGTTCATGAACGGGATCTTGGTGTTGTCGGGGACGAGGCGGAGATGGAACATCGGAGGACCTCTCAGACGGGCAACGCGGCCGGACGCGTCCGGCGCAGCCACGTCACCATCATCAGGCGCACCAGCACCGTGGCGGTGAACATGGAGATGAGGATGCCGAAGGTGATGGTGACGGCGAAACCCTTGATGGCACCGGTGCCGAAGATGAACAGCAGCGCCATCTTGATCGCCGTCGTCAGGTTGCTGTCGACGATGGTGCTGTAGGCGCGGCTGAAACCGGCTTCCATCGAGGCGAAGACGCCGCGGCCCTTCTTCGTCTCCTCGCGGATGCGCTCGTTGATCAGGATGTTGGCGTCGACCGCCAGACCCAGCGACAGCAGGACGCCGGCGATGCCCGGCAGCGTCAGGGTGGCCTGCAGCAGCGACAGCGCCGCCAGTGTCAGCACCAGGTTGATCAGCAGCGCGAAGCAGGCGAAGGAACCGAACAGCCCGTAGCACGCGATCATGTAGATGCAGACCATGACGAAGCCGACGAGTACGGCGGTCAGGCCGGCGCGGATCGAATCGGCGCCCAGGTCGGGACCGACCGTGCGTTCCTCGATCACCTTCAGCGGCGCCGGCAGGGCGCCGGCACGCAGCAGGACGGAGAGGTCGTTGGCGTTGGCGGCGGTGAAGTTGCCGCTGATCTGGCCACGGCCGCCGGTGATCGGCTCGCGGATCACGGGGGCGCTGATGACCTTGTTGTCGAGCACGATGGCGAAGGGCCGGCCGACATTCTGCTTGGTCACTTCGGCGAAGCGATTGGCGCCAGCGGTGTTGAACTCGAAGTTCACCACCCATTCGCCGGTCTGCGGGTTGGTCCCG
Source organism: Azospirillum thiophilum (assembly GCF_001305595.1). Taxonomy (NCBI): domain Bacteria; kingdom Pseudomonadati; phylum Pseudomonadota; class Alphaproteobacteria; order Rhodospirillales; family Azospirillaceae; genus Azospirillum; species Azospirillum thiophilum. The sequence continues at coordinate 2,589,889 of NZ_CP012401.1, read as the reverse complement.
GCGGTGGCGTTCTGCAGCGTCGCGCCGTCGACCTCGACCTTCTTGCGGATGACGTATTTCGACTGATAGCGGTCGCCTTCGGTCGAGGGCAGGATCTCCGACCCCGGAGGGGCGCGGCCGCTGTTGGGGTCGGCGTTCATGTCGACCAGCCGGAAGGTCATCTTGGCCGTGGTGCCGAGCAGCCGCTTGACGCGGTCGGGATCCTCGACGCCGGGCAGCTGGACCAGGATGCGGTCATTGCCCTGGCGGGCGATGGTCGGCTCGTTCACGCCGGTCTCGTCGATGCGGCGGCGGACGATCTCGATCGACTGTTCGATGGCCTGGGTGGCGCGGTCGCGCAGGGCGACCTCGCTCAGCGCCACGGTCACGGTGGAGCCGTCGACGGACACGGTCAGGTCCGGCACGCCGCCGCCGAGAGCGGAGGCACCGATCGGGCTCGCCAACTGGCGCAACGCCTTGACCGCATCGTCGGCCTGGGCGGGATCGCGTAGCTGGACGGTCACGGCGCGGTCGCCGGCATTCAGCGCGGTGTAGCCGACATTGGCGGTGCGCAGCTGCTGCCGGGCGCCGTCGACCAGACCTTCGACCCGGTCACGGATGACGGTGGCCATGTCGACCTCGAGCAACAGATGCGATCCGCCGCGCAGGTCGAGACCCAGCGAAACCCGGGTGTTGGCGTACCAGGACGGCAGTGCCGCCAGCGTGCCGCGGCCCATGAAGTTGGGCAGCATCAGGATGACCCCGGCGACGCAGATCGCCACGATCATGTAAATCTTCCAGCGCGAAAAATAGAGCATGCGTCACTCGAATCCGATTCCACACCCGGTCCGGGAAACCGGTCCGCCGCTTTGGCACGGCAGCCGGCCTCCCGGACGGGAAGCGCCTTCGGGCTGGCCCGCGGGGAAGGAGGAGCCCGGTCGCGGCTTACTTGCGGCCGAACAGCTTGCCGATGCCGCCGGCTGCCGGCGTCTCGACCGGCTTGGCCTCGCCTTCGGCGGCCGGGGCGGCGTCGCCGCCAGACTTGCCGGCCGGTTCGGTCTTGGCTAGCACCAGATTCACGGTGGAGCGCAGGCAGCGCACGCGCACATTCTCCGCGATCTCCACGGTGATCTCCTCGTCGGCGCCGACCTTGGTGACGATGCCGATGATGCCGCCGCCGGTCACGACGCGGTCGCCGCGGCGGATCGCCGACAGCATGGCCTTATGCTCCTTCATCTTCTTCTGCTGCGGACGGATCAGCAGGAAGTAGAAGACGATGAAGATCAGGATCAGCGGCAGAAACTGGACGAGCATGTCACCGCCGCCGCCAGCCGGCGCCGCCGTCTGTGCATAAGCCGTCGAAACGAACATCTGGAAGCTCCTTTGAGTTTTGGTCTCGCGCGGGATCGGCGTTCCGCCGGGACGCCGCGACTATAGCCGCCCATGACCGGGATGCAATGGTGATGCGGCACAATCCGCGGGGCGGCCACAGCTTGTGCGCTTGCCCTGCTGTGTTACCGTGCGAAGGCGTCGGAAAGATGGCTGCGCGGTCGCGCACTTTCCATGGAACATCCAGAAAAAAGTCCGGAGAATAATGTCGCAGTTCAACACCGAGCACGCGCTGGTCCCCCTGCTGACCCGCATCGCGGAGGCTCTGGAGCGTATCGCCCCGCCGAAGGCGCAGCCGCTGGACTTCACCGCGGCCGACGCCTTCGTCTGGCATCCCGACCCCGACCGGCTGGAGCCGGTACCGGCGGTCAACCGGGTCGACATCCTGCTGCTGCAGGGCATCGAGTGGCAGCGCGGGATCCTGCTGGACAACACCCGCCGTTTCACCGCTGGCCTGCCGGCCAACAACGCCCTGCTGTGGGGCGCGCGCGGCACCGGCAAGAGCTCGTTGGTCAAGGCCGTCCATGCGGCGATCTGCGCCGAGCGGCCGGGCGAACTGGCGCTGGTGGAAATCCACCGCGAGGACATCCCCACCCTGCCCCGCCTGCTGGCCCGGCTGAAGGGCGAAGCACGCCGCTTCATCCTGTTCTGCGACGACCTGTCCTTCGACCATGACGACGCACATTACAAGTCGCTGAAGGCGGTGCTGGACGGCGGCATCGAGGGGCGCCCGGACAATGTGGTGTTCTACGCGACGTCGAACCGCCGCCACCTGATGCCGCGCGACATGATCGAGAACGAGCGGTCCACCGCCATCAACCCGGCGGAGGCGGTGGAGGAGAAGGTGTCGTTGTCCGACCGTTTCGGGCTGTGGCTCGGCTTCCACAACTGCGACCAGGACACCTATTTCGCGATGATCGAGGGCTATGCCCGCCATTACGGCCTGGACGTTCCGGTCGACCGGCTGCGCGCGGAGGCCGTGGAGTGGTCGGTCACGCGCGGAAGCCGGTCCGGCCGGGTGGCCTGGCAGTTCATCCAGGACCTGGCCGGTCGCCTCGGGCAGCCCCTTCGCTGACCTTACGGTCCATCTGGTCGGACGGGTCGACCGCCTGGCTTCCCTTGCGCAGCTCGAAATGGAGCTGCGGCGAGGTGACGCTGCCGGTCTGGCCCACCCGGGCGATGGTCTGGCCACGCTTCACCGTGGCGCCGCGCTCCACCTCGATCTTGTCGAGGTGGGCGTAGGCGGTGATCCAGCCGTCGGCATGTTTCAGCAGCAGCAGGTTGCCGAAGCCGCGCAGCTCGTTGCCGGCATAGGCGACCACGCCATTGTCGGCGGCGACCACCGCGGTGCCCTTGGCCGCCGCGATGTTCAGCCCGTCATTGTGCAGGCCATCGGGCTTCGGCCCATAGCCGGAGATCAGCTTGCCCTTCACCGGCCACAGGAACCGGGCGCTTCCGCGCGGCGGCGGGGCGTCGACCTCGGCCTTCGGATCCGGTTTCGGCGGCGGGGTCGCCGCGGCGACCTCCTGCGGCGGGGCGGCGGGAGCCGGGATCGGCGCGGGGGACGGCTTGGCGCCCGGCGGCCGCAGCAGGGTCGGCCCCTGCCCCGGCTGATAGGTCACGTCCCCGGCCGCAGCCGGTGCCGGCTGGACCGGCGCGGGCTCCGGCGCGGCGCCGGCCTTCGGTGGCGGCGGCAGCGGCGTGGCGGAAATGGCGCCGGCCGAGGGAGCGTTCGAGGGACCGTTAGAGGATCCGTTCGAGGACGGCGGCGGCAGTTCGGCGGCCTGGATCGACCCGCGCCCGGCGGCCGCTCCCTGCGGGCTTCCCTGCTGCCCCCCTTGCGGCGTCAGTGGAACGGCGCCGCCGGAAGCCACCATGGTCCCGCCGGTGTCGTTGCTGCCCGGCAGGCGCAGCGGCTGGCCGACCTGCACCGCATAGGGCGGGCTGAGGTTGTTCAGCCGCGTCAGTTCGCTGACATCGACATTGTGCATCCGCGAGATGCTGTAGAGGCTGTCGCCCTTCTGCACGATGTATTGGCGCGAGGTGGGCAGCACCAGCCGCTGTCCGATATCCAGCCGGTAGGGCGGCGCCAGCCGGTTCGCCTCGATCAGGTCGCGCAACGGCACATTGTAGCGGCGCGACAGGCTGTAGGCGCTGTCCCCCTTCTGCACGGTGATTGCGCCGCCGGCCGACTCCGGCACCTCGGCGACATGGGTGAAGGGCGCCAGCCCGCCGATGCGCTCGCAGGCGCCGAGCGCCAGCACCGCGGTGGACAGGACCAGGGCGGAGAGGACGGGTTTCATGCGGAACGGACCTGTTGCGGCGGGTCGGACAGCAGCGGAACGAAACGGACGGGCCACAGGTCCTCCCGGATAAGGCCAGCTTCGGAGCGCCGGAAACGCACGACCCTTTGGCCGCGGTGGTCGTCCCCGAGCGGAATGAGCATGACACCACCAACGGCGAGTTGATCCGTCAAGTCTTTTGGCGGCTCCGGCCCGCCCGCCGCCGTGACCAGTATGCGCGCGAAGGGCGCCTGCTCCGGCCAGCCGCGCGTCCCGTCGCCGAGCCGCGTGGTGATGTTGCCGATATCTAGCGCCCGGAACCGGGCCTCCGCCTCGCGCAGCAGCGGCTCCAGCCGCTCGATGGTGAAGACCCGGCGGCAGAGCCGGGCCAGCACCGCCGCCTGATAGCCGGAGCCTGTGCCGACCTCCAGCACCAGATGCCGCGGCTGCAGCTCCAGCGCCTGGGTCATCAGCCCGACGACCAGCGGCTGGCTGATGGTCTGGCCCTGGTCGATCGGCAGAGCCACATCCTCCCACGCCCGGTCCTGGAAGGCCTCCGGGACGAACAGCTCGCGCGGCACCCGCTCGATCGCCGCCAGCACCTTGGTGTCGGTGACGCCGGCCCCGCGAAGGGCCATCAGCAAGCGGATCCTGCGCGGGTTGTAGGTCACACGAAAGCCTGCCTCAATGTCTGCAGCGTCGGGGTGTGGGTGAGGTCGAGATAGACCGGCGTCACCGAGATGCCGCCGTTGAAGACGACATGGATGTCGGTATCGTCCGCAACGTCGGCCTCGCCGCGCAGCGTGCCGATCCAGATATAGGGCTTGCCGCGCGGGTCGACGCGTTCCAGAAGCTCGTCGCCGATCTTGCGCTTGCCGTGGCGGACCACCCGGATGCCGGTCACTTCCGCCGCCGGGCAGGACGGGAAGTTGACGTTCAGCAGGACGTTCTTCGGCCAGGCCACCGTCACCGCCTTGCGGACCACGTCGGCGCCATGGGCGGCGGCGGCGGACCAGTCGATCGGCTGGCCCTGCTCGTAATGCTGGCTCATGGCGATGGCCGGGACGTTCAGCAGCGTCGCCTCCATCGCCGCGGCGATGGTGCCGGAATAGGTCACGTCCTCGCCGATGTTGGAGCCCTGGTTGACGCCGGACAGGACCAGCGTCGGCCGGGACTCCTTCATCACATGGTTGACCGCCAGCAGCACGCAGTCGGTCGGCGTGCCGTCGACGGTGAAGCGGCGGTCGTCCAGCTTGCGCAGGCGCAGCGGCCGGTTGATGGTCAGCGAATGGCTGGCCGCCGACTGCTCCATCTCCGGCGCGACGACCCAGACGTCGTCGGACAACTCGCGCGCGATGGCTTCCAGGACCTTCAATCCCTGGGCATGGATGCCGTCGTCGTTGGTGACGAGGATGCGGGTCCGGGACAGGTCGAGCGGCAGGTCGAACATCAGATGGAAATCCTCTCCACTCCGCGCATGTAGGGGCGGAGCGCTTCCGGAACCAGGATCGAACCGTCGGGCTGCTGGTAGTTCTCCAGCACCGCGATCAGGCAGCGCCCGACCGCCACACCCGATCCGTTCAGGGTGTGGACGAACTGAGTTTGCTTCTCGCCCTTCGGCCGGCAACGGGCCTTCATCCGCCGCGCCTGGAAATCGCCGCAATTGGAAATGCTGGAGATCTCGCGGTAGGCGTTCTGGCCGGGCAGCCACACCTCGACGTCAAAGGTCTTGCGCGAGGAGAAGCCCATGTCGCCGGTGCACAGCACGATGGTGCGGTAGGCGAGCCCCAGCCGCTCCAGGATCGTCTCGGCACAGCGGGTCATGCGCTGGTGTTCGTCCTCCGACTGCTCCGGCGTGGTGATGGCGACCATCTCCACCTTCCAGAACTGGTGCTGGCGGATCATGCCGCGGGTGTCGCGCCCGGCCGACCCCGCCTCGGCGCGGAAGCACGGCGTCAGTGCGGTGTAGCGCAGCGGCAGTTCCTCCGACGCGACGATCTGGTCGTTGACCAGATTGGTCAGCGGCACCTCGCTGGTCGGGATCAGGTAATGGTCGGACGAGGTGGTCTTGAACAGATCCTCCTCGAACTTCGGCAACTGGCCGGTGCCGAACAGCGCATTGTCGCGCACCATCAGCGGCGGTGCGATCTCGGTGAAGCCATGCTCGCCGGTGTGAATGTCCAGCATGAAGTCGGCGAGCGCCCGTTCAAGCCGGGCAAGTCCGCCCTTCAGCACGGTGAAGCGGGCGCCGGACATGCGGGCCGCCGCCTCGAAATCCATCAGGCCGAGCGCTTCGCCCAGCTCGTAATGCTGCTTGGGATTGGCGATGTCCGGCGGGGTGCCCCAGCGGCGGACCTCGACGTTGGCGCTCTCGTCCGGGCCGTCCGGCACGTCGTCGGCCGGGATGTTGGGCACTCCCGCCAGCAGCGTGTCCAACTCGGCGCCGAGCGCACGTTCCTCCTCCTCCACCTGGGGCAGGCGGTCCTTCAGGGCCGCCATCTCGTCCAGGATCGGCTGGGCGTCGCGGCCCTCGCGCTTGGCGAGGCCGATCTCCTTCGCCGCCTCGTTCCGGCGGGCCTGCATCTCCTGCATCTGGGTCTGCGCGGCGCGGCGGCGGCCGTCGAGGTCGAGCAGCGACGACGACATCGGCGCCAATCCCCGGCGGCCAAGGCCGCGGTCGAAGGCTTCGGGATTCTCACGGATGGCGCGAAGGTCGTGCATGGCTCGGGACATCGACGAATTGTGTGGGGCACTGGTTATACGGCGGCCCCCGTCGAAGGTCCAGTGCAAGGCCGTCGCCCCATCCTTCCGGCTGCGCCCTGCACGGGCGGCATGGCCGCTCCGTCCCCCGGCCGTTGGACGGGACGGCCGGCGCAAGGCAATGTCCGGTTTGCGCCGCACAAATGACCGGTGCGCCAATTTTGCCGAGGAGCCGAGGGCGTGCGCGACGAGATCGAGACCGGTGCCGACACCGCCTATCTGCAGGCCGGCACCCCCGCCTATCGCCGCGCCAGCCGAATCCTGTTCGTCGCCGGCTTCTCCACCTTCGCCACGCTCTATTGCGTGCAGCCGCTGCTGCCCGACTTCGTGCGCGAGTTCGGGGTGACGCCGGCCGAATCCAGCCTATCGCTGTCGCTGACCACCGGCGTCCTTGCCGGGGCGCTGCTGGTGGCCGGCGCCATTTCCGACGGGATCGGGCGCAAGCCGGTGATGGTGGCGGCCCTGCTCGCCGCCGGCCTGCTCGGCATCGTCGGGGCGCTGATGCCGGACTGGCATGGCTTCCTGGCGGTGCGGGCGATCGAAGGGCTGGCGCTGAGCGGCCTGCCCGCCGTCGCCATGGCCTATGTCTCCGAAGAGGTCGACCCCAAATCGGCCGGCGTCGCCATGGGGCTCTATATCGGCGGCACCGCCATCGGCGGCATGTCGGGCCGGGTGCTGACCGCCGTCGTCACCGACCTCGGCACCTGGAGGCTCGCGGTCGGGGTGGTGGGCGCGCTGGCGGTGGCGGCCGGGATCACCGTCTGGCTGGCCCTGCCGCCGTCGCGCCATTTCATCCGCCGGGCCGCCGGATTGCGCGGGCTCGCGCGGGCATGGCGCGGGTTGCTGACCGATCCGGCGCTGCTTGGGCTGTTCTCGCTGGGCTTCCTGCTGATGGGTGGCTTCGTCACGGTCTTCAACTATATCGGCTTCCGCCTGAGCGAATCGCCGTTCGAGCTGCGGCCGGCCATCGTCGGCGCGGTGTTCCTGGTCTACAGCTTCGGCGTCGTCAGCTCGCCGCTGTTCGGCGGCTGGTCGGGGCGCATCGGCTCCAACCGCACGCTGGCCGCGGCGGTGGCCCTGATGGTGGCCGGGCTGGCGCTGCTGGAGATCGACAGCCTGTTCGCCATCGCCCCCGGCATCGCCCTGTTCACCTTCGCCTTCTTCGGCGCCCATTCCATCGTCTCGGCCTGGATCGGCCGGCGGGCCGCGGTGGCGCGCGGACAGGCGTCATCGATCTATCTGTTCTGCTATTATGTCGGCTCCACGCTCGCCGGGACGCTGGGCGGGTTGTTCTGGCACGACCATGGCTGGACCGGAGTCGCGCTCTTCGTCGGCTTGCTGCTTGTGATTGCGGTTGCGGTCACGGCTGGGCTCCAGCGCAGCCGCTGATATTGCGGCGAACGGTCACACACGTCCTTCGGCTCGTTGCATCACGAACAATCTCGCGTCACGCTCTGCCGGATTGATGCGGCTGGAGTGCGCAGGGTTGAGTCACCTGACCGTCTATCTGGAAAGCGATGCCCGCCGGCCGGAGTTGAGCACCGCCGATCCGGACCTGATGGCCGGGCATCTCGCCCACATCGGCATCCTGTTCGAGCGCTGGGCGATCGACGCATCCCTGCCCGCTTCCGCTGACGCTGACGCCGACGCCAACGCCGATGCCGGCGCGGTGCTGCTGGACTATGCCGGCCCCATCGCCCGGATGAAGGCGGGACGCCGCTTCGGCTCGGTCGACGTCGTGCGCATCACCCCGGCGACCGAGGGCTCGGCCGCCCTCCGGGCCAAGTTCATGGAGGAGCATACCCACGGCGAGGACGAGGCCCGCGCCTTCGTCGAAGGGGCCGGCGCCTTCTACATCCATCTCGACCGCCGCGTATTCCGCGTCGTGTGCGAGGCCGGCGACCTGCTGAGCATCCCCGCCGGGACGCCGCACTGGTTCGACATGGGGGCGCGGCCGCGCTTCACCGCCATCCGGTTCTTCACCCGTCCCGATGGCTGGGTCGCCGTCCCGACCGGCGATCCCATCGCCGCGCGCTTTCCCCTGTTCGAGCCCCCTGTTCGAGCCTGACATCGCGGCGATGCCCTGACGTCCTCCGGTCCGCCCCATTCTCGCCTTAAAAATTTCACTTGAATCGCGGGCCGAATAGCGTAAATCAATCGGCACGACGCACCCGCACGTGCCTATGGCCCTCTGTGGTTATGCTACGACGTACCGCGTCCTTTTTGGAAGAACCGGCCATTCCAGTGGGTCGGTCCCGAGAGGGAGGTCAGTATGTACGCTGCCCACGGTGGGGCTGTGAGACGGTAGCCCTATAGCCGGTAAACGACGCGCCGTTGCCTGGAGCTTCACAGCCCGGGGCCGCTGCTCGCACCGGCTTTTTCCGTCTCCCCCCTTCCCAAATTCGAACGATCGACGATCCTGCTGCCCAACCAGCGCTCCAGCCTTGTGCTGTGCGTTGCCTGCGTGGCCTGGGGTCGCCGTCTGCTCACCGGGCCGGCTTGCATGCCGCGGCCCGGGGATAGGAGTGCGCCATGGGTTTCCTGCGTTCCCGTTCCGCCGTCACCCCGCTCCGCCGCGTCGGCATGAACGACAGCAGCGCCGTTTCGCTGTCCGGCAGCGGCCGCCGCTCGACCGTCGCCCAGGCGGTCGCCCTGCACCGGCCGGAAGAGCCGATGCACTGCATCCGCCCCGGCGTGCTGGCTGACACCGCCGGCAGCTTCCTCGCCGCCTTCGGCGAGGCGACCGACGCGTCGGCCCGCGGCGGCGACGTGCTCTATGCCGTGAAGTGCAATCCGGAACCGGCGGTGCTGCGCGCGCTGTGGGCCGGCGGCGTGCGCCATTTCGACGTCGCCTCGCCCGGCGAGATCCGGCTGATCCGCCAGATGTTTCCCGACGCCGTGCTGCATTACATGCATCCGGTGAAGGGCCGGCAGGCGATCCGCAACGCCTATCGTCAATATGGCGTGCGTGACTTCGTGCTCGACAGCCGCGAGGAGCTGGCCAAGATCCTGGAGGAGACGGACAACGCCGCCAACCTCGGCCTCGTCGTGCGTCTGGCACTGCCGAAGGGCAATGCCGTCTACGACCTGTCCGGCAAGTTCGGCGCCGCCATGGCCGACGCGGCGGACCTGCTGCGCGAGGTCCGCGCGGTGGCGCCGAAGGTCGGGCTGTCCTTCCATGTCGGCTCGCAGATGCTCGATCCGTCGGCCTACGAGCGCGCCATCGCGCTGGCCGGCCGGGTCATCGCCGACAGCGGCGTCGCCATCGACGTGCTGGATGTCGGCGGCGGCTTCCCGGTGTCCTATCCGGGTGTCACCCCGCCGCCGCTCGGTGACTTCATGGCCGCCATCGCCCGCGGCGTCTCGGCGCTCGACCTGCCCGCAAGCTGCCGCCTGTGGTGCGAGCCGGGCCGCGCCCTGGTCGCCCCCGGCGTCTCGCTGGTGGTGCAGGTGGTCAAGCGGCGGGGCGGCGAACTGTTCATCAACGACGGCGTCTATGGTGGGCTGTCGGACGCTGGCGTGCCGGGATTCCGCTTCCCGGCGCGGCTGATCCGTCCGTTCGAGGCGATGTCCGACGCTGGCGAGGAGGCGTTCAGCTTCTACGGCCCGACCTGCGACAGCGCCGATCGGATGAACGGCCCGTTCCACCTGCCGGCCGACATCAAGGCCGGCGACTGGATCGAGCTAGGGCAGCTCGGCGCCTACGGCTCCTGTCTGCGCACCGCCTTCAACGGCTTCGATCAGGCGCGCATCGTCGAGGTGTCGGACGCGCCGCTGTTGGCCACGCCCGGCTACCGTCTGCAGTCCTGCGCCGCCTGAGCGGAAAAGCCGGAGTCAGCGGAAAAGCCGGAATCTGTGGATAAAGCGTAAAGACACCCGTAACATTCACCGGCCCGGCGCAGCTCGCCCCCTTTTTATCGAAGAGGCGAGTGCGTCGGCTTATGTCGTTGGCCTAAACTACCTCGGGGAGACAAAACATCATGGCCCTGGACACGAAGCTCTGTACGTTCACAGGCCGCATGGTCATCATTGGATTCGGTTCGATCGGCCAGGGTGTCTTGCCACTGCTGTTGCGTCACATCGACGGACTTACCGCCGACCGGATCACCATCGTCACCGCCGAGGAGCGCGGGCGGGAGGAGGCGGAGCTGTATGGCGTCGCCTTCCACAACAACCCGCTCGACAACGATAATTTCTTCCAGGTGCTGAAGCCGCTGATCGACCGTGGCGATTTCCTGGTCAACCTGTCGGTCGACGTGTCGTCGATCGCGCTGATCGAATTCTGCCAGCGGGTCGGCGCCTTCTACACCGACACCTGCACCGAGCCGTGGGCCGGCGGCTACACCGATTCCAGCCTGTCGCCGTCGCTGCGCTCGAACTATGCGCTGCGCGAAACGGCGCTGGCCCTGCGCCGCCGTTTCGAAGGCGGGCCGACCGCGCTGATCACCCATGGAGCGAATCCAGGGCTGGTGTCGCATTTCGTCAAGCAGGCGCTGCTGAACGTCGCCGCCGACACCGGGGTCGTGACCGACGTGCCGACCGACCGCGACGGCTGGGCACGGCTGGCGCAGCGGCTCGGCGTCAAGACCATCCATGTCGCCGAGCGCGACACCCAGGTCTCGAACCAGCCCAAGCGCATCGGCGAGTTCGTCAACACCTGGTCGATCGACGGATTCGTCAGCGAAGGCTGCCAGCCGGCCGAACTTGGCTGGGGCACGCACGAGAAGCAGCTGCCCGACGACGGCCGCCGGCACGAGTTCGGCTGCGGCTCCGCCATCTATCTGATGCGGCCGGGCGCCGCCACCCGCGTGCGCACCTGGACTCCGCTGGAGGGGCCGTTCCACGGCTTCCTGATCACCCACAGCGAAGCGATCTCGATCTCCGACTATTTCACGGTGCGCGAGGGCGACCGCGTCGTCTACCGCCCGACCTGCCACTATGCCTATCACCCCTGCGACGACGCGGTGATGTCGCTGCACGAACTGGCCGGCAAGAACTTCAACATCCAGGCCGAACAGCGGCTGATGATGCACGAGATCACCGACGGCATGGACGAGCTCGGCGTGCTGCTGATGGGCCACGAGAAGGGCGCCTACTGGTACGGCTCGCGCCTGGCGATCGACGAGGCGCGGGGGCTGGCGCCCTACAACAACGCCACCTCGATGCAGGTGACCTCCACCGTCCTGGGCGGCATCGTCTGGGTGCTGGAGAATCCGAATCGGGGCGTGGTCGAGCCGGACGAGGTCGATTTCCGCAGGGTGTTGGACATCGCCGAACCCTATCTCGGCGAGGTGATCGGCGCCTATGGCGACTGGACTCCGCTGCAGGACCGCAACGTCCTGTTCCCCGAGGACATCGACGAGGACGATCCGTGGCAGTTCAAGAACTTCCGGGTCGTTTGAGAGAGTTTGGATGACGTATCGCAGCCCGCGCCACCGCATGCGGGGCGCGGGCTGCGGCTGCGGTGCCACAGGGCGGACGGCGACAGGATGACATTGCCGGCCGACGCTCTGCGAAACCGTTGACTTGGGCTTGCGCTTCCCCCAATCGTTCAGCCATGTCCAAGCACGTCTCCCGGCGCGCCCGCGCCAAAGCTCCGACCGCCGCCAACCCCATCCTGCGCTCCGGCATCGTCGGGCTGATGGTGGCGTGCGGGGTCGCCGCCGTGGATCTGGCCCTTCCGGACACGGCGAATGCCCAATCGTCGAACGGCCAGCCGTCCAACGGCCAGGCCCCTGGCGCCAAGCCCGCCGCCGCCCCGGCGGCGAACGGAACCGGCTCGCCGCGCGCGTCGCAGGATCCCGTCCTGCTGACCGCCGATCAGGTGACGTTCGACGAGGTGAACAGCCTCGTCACGGCCAGCGGCAACGTCGAACTGGCGCAAGGCAAGCGCAGCGTCCGTGCCGACAAGATCACCTACGACCAGAAGACCAAGATCGTCACCGCCACCGGCAAGATCCGGCTGGTGGAGCCGTCCGGCGACATCATCTTCGCCGACTACGCCGAACTCACCGACGACATGAAGGACGTGTTCATCGAGAACATCCGCGTCCTGATGACCGACAACGGCCGTGTCGCCGGCAACGAGGGTGAACGGCGCGAGGGCCGGCTGACGCGCATCAACCGCGGCGTCTACAGCCCCTGCGACCTGTGCAAGGAGGACCCGACCCGGCCGCCGCTGTGGCAGATCCGCGCCGTGCGCATCGTGCACGACAACGAGGAGCACGAGGTCCGCTACAAGGACGCGACGATGGAGATCTTCGGGATCCCCGTCGGCTACACCCCCTACCTGTCGCATCCCGATCCGTCGGTCGACCGCAAGAGCGGCTTCCTGACGCCGTCCTTCGGCAACGACTCCAACATGGGCGCGATCCTCAAGACCCATTATTACTGGGACATCGCACCGGACCAGGATGCGACCTTCGACCTGCATTATTACTCGCAGGAGGGACCGCTGCTCGGCGGCCAGTACCGCAAGCGGTTCGAGAACGGCCGGCTGGAACTGGAGGGCGCGATCACCCGCGGCGACGTCGCCAACTCGACGACCGTCCCGAAGGAAACGCGCAACCGCGGCTACATCGCAGCGCGCGGGCTGTTCGACATCGACGAGACGTGGCGCGCCGGCTTCGACATCAAGCGGGCGAGCGATCCGACCTTCCTGCGGCGCTATTACGGCTTCCGCGAGGATTATCTGACCAGCAAAGCCTATGTCGAGGGCTTCCGCGGCCGGAATTATGCGGCGGTCACCGCCTACAGCTTCCAGGACATGCGCTACGGGAACACGATTCCCGAACCGGTCACCCTGCCCTACGCCCAGTACAATGCGCTGGGCGAACCGGGGAGCCTGCTCGGCGGTCGCTGGTCCTTCGATACCAGCCTGCTGGCGGTCTCCCGCCTCAAGAATGGCGGACCCGACACCCAGCGCATCATGGCGCAGCCGGGTTGGGAACGGAACATCGTCTCCAATGCCGGCTTCGTCACCAACCTGTCGGGCAGCGTGCTGATCGCCGGCTACACGGCGCAGCAGTTCAACACCGCCGACCCGTCATCGCGCGGCGACGACAACGCCAGCCGCTTCCGCTTCTTCCCGCAAGGGCAGGCGACTGTGCGCTATCCGTTCGTCCGCTACGGCGAAAGCTCGTCGCAGCTGGTCGAGCCGATCGGGCAGCTGACCGTCGCGCCCAAGTTGTCCAACTCCAAGGTCTTCCCGAACGAAGACAGCCTGGACATCGAGTTCGACGACGTGAACCTGCTGCAGCCGAACCGCTTCACCGGCATCGACCGGCTGGACGACGGCATGCGCTTCACCTACGGCATCCGTACCGCCATCTATGGCAATAGCCAAGGCTCGGCCAGCCTGTTCCTGGGCCAGAGCCATCGCCTGACCGACAGCAGCGTCGGCTTCACCGGCGGGTCGGGTCTCGAGGACCGCGTGTCCGACTATGTCGGGCGGCTGGACCTGCAGCCGGCCGACTGGCTGGATGTGAATTACGGCTTCCGCATCGACCACGAAACCTTGAAGCCGCGCCGCCACTCGCTGAACGCGTCGGCCGGCGTGCCGCTGCTGCGGCTGTCAACCGCCTACACCTATGTCGATCAGACCACGTCGCGCACAGCGGTCACCCGCAACCGGGTGGAGCAGGCGAACTTCGGCCTGTCGTCGCAGCTTACCAACTACTGGAACCTGGGAATCGGCCATACCCAGGCGATGGAACCGCAGCCGGGGCCGCGCTCCAGCGTGGCGATTCTCACCTATTCGGACGAATGCCTGATCTTCCAGACCGTGGCGCAGCGCGATTACACGATCAGCACCACCGGGGAAAAGGACGGGAACACGATCTTCTTCCGTCTGGTCTTCAAGAATGTCGGCGAGTTCAAGAGCCCCGGCCTGAACGCCAGCTTCCTCGGCGGCGGATCGTCCAACCAGTAATCGCGATCCGCAACCGGAGCGACGGCAGGATGCGGCAGAAACGGACGGCCAGGGGGGTTGCATCCCTTCGCCGTTGCCGTTAGCCATTAACGCCCCGACCTGACAGCCTGCCGCGACGCATCATGACCCTGGGACGTTACGACTACGAAAGACGGTATCGCCGACGGCTGAGGGCCGGCGTGATCAAGTACGGACTGCTGGCAACGCTCGTGCTCGGTGTCGGGCTCTTCTCCTACCAGATGGGCATCGAGCAGTTGAAGGGCCGCGACGTGACCCTACGCGAGGAAATCGCGACGCTGTCCCGCCAGAAGGCGGAGCTCGAGCTGCTGGCCAGCCAGATGCAACATGCCGCCCGTACCGCCGAGGCGCGCGTCGCCGAGTTGGAGGGCCGCCTGCAGCGCGAGGTGCCGACCGGCGACCTCGCCAAGCTGGCCCAGCTGGTGGCCGAACGGCTGAAGGGTGGACTGGATGCCAACCGCCTGGCCTTCGTCATTTCCCAGGCCCAGGTTCCGCGCAACTGCCAGCCGACCGATACCAAGCGCTTCACGCTCAGCACCCCGCTGCTGAAGGGCGGTGCCCGCGGCGTGACCTTCGGCAACGGCACCATCACCGTGTCGGGCGAGGGCCAGTCGGCCCACAATGCCCAGGGCAACCCCGAAAGCTGGTTCGATCCGGGCCAGCCCGTGACGATCCGCATCACCGGCATCGGCGGCAAGGGCACCACGATCAGCGGCGTGCTGCCGCTGCATCAGTCGCTGGTGGTCGACAACAGCGAATACCGCTTCAGCATCGCTGCCTCGCAGCGCTCCTTCGTCGAGGTCACGGCTGACCGCTGCGCCTATCCCTGACTTGCCCCATCCCGTGCGGGCACCGCGAAGCCGCGCGGCGGAGCTCCCGCCGCATGGATGTCCCACATGGTGGCATAGGCCGTCTCGATGGAGCTGGCGAAGCGGTCGGTGTCGAACAGCGGGGCGGTGAGGCGTCCCTCCTCCAGTCGCCGTTTCAGCGCCGACAGTTCCGCCGGATCGGTGGCGAGGCGGCATGCGGCCGCTTCGTAGGCGTCCCAATCCGCCACCGCCAGCTCCGGCAGCCCGACTGCATGCAGCAGGCTGGCGGCGACCCGTCCGGCGAAGGAACGTCCGAGCACGCTCAGCACCGGCAATCCGGCCCACAGCGCGTCGCTGGCGGTGGTGTGGGCGCCGACGGGGCCTGAATCCAGGAACAGGTTGGCCAAGCGGTGCCGCGCGAGATGCGCCGGACCCGGCAGGCGCGGGGCGAAGACCAGCCGATCGGGTGCGACCCCGTTCGCCACCGCGGCGCGGCGCAGGTTGACCGCGACTTCCGGCGCTCCGTGCAGCAGCCAGAGCACCGATCCGGGCACCCGGTCCAGCAGGCGGCACCAGCGGCCGAACAGCACCGGGCCGATCTTGTAGGGCGCGTTGAAGGCGCAGAAAACCACGCCCTCCTCCGGCAGGCCGCAGGATGCGCGGCTCGGCACCGGTCCGATGATGCGCTTGCGGTCGTTGGGCTGGTAGCTGTCGGGCAGATGGACGATGCGCTCGCTGTAGAAAGGCTGGTGGGCGGCGGGGGCGACCACCGGGTCGGCGATGACGTAGTCGATGGCCGGGTTGCCGAGCGTTCCCGGATAGCCGAGCCATTGGGCCTGAACCGGTGCGGGGCGATAGGCGGCGATGCCGGGGCGGGCATTCTGGGTGTGCCCCTTCAAGTCGACCAGGATGTCGATGCCGGCCCCGTGGATCGCGCGGGCGGCGGATTGGTCCGGCAGGGCCGACAGGTCGAGGAAGCGGTCGAAGTCGGCGACGAGCCGCCCCCGCAACGGCCCGCCGTCATCGGGGCCGGTCGAGCAGCCGACGATCTCGAACCGGCCGCGGTCGTGCCGCTCGACCAGTTCGGCGATCAGCATTGCGGTGGCGTGCTCATGGAAGTCGGCGGAGAGATAGCCGATGCGCAGTCTTGGACCGCGGCTGCGGCGTTGCGGAAAGGCCGGCCGGATGCCACCGGTCTTCCAGGCGGCGTAGCGCTCGGCGCAGGTCCGCTCCAACTCCGGCCCGGCGCCCTCGCCCAGGAAGATCCAGGGATGCCCCTGCCGCGTCCGCCCGTCGCGCACCAGGGCGACGAGCTGGTCGGACAACGGCCCCAACCCGTCCCAGCGGCAGAGATGCCGGCGCTGCTGCACCAGTTGGGCAAGCACGCCGCCGGGGTCGGGCAGGCCGATGCGCAGCGCGCGCTCGAAGCCGGCGATGGCGCTGCCGCCGTCTTCAGGCGCTCCACCAGCCTGCTGCGCCCGCTCCTTCAAGGCCAAGGCGAGATTGGCCTGCCCCTCGGCCAGATCGGGGCGCAGACACAGGCAGGTACGGAAACCGGCGACTGCACGCTCCAGGTCGCCGCGGTCGCGGTACAGCGCAGCAAGCGCCAGCCGGGCGGGCACCAATGTCGGATCGAGGCCGAGCGACCGGCGCAACGGCTCCTCCGCCTCATCCAGGCGGCCGAGGTCGCGCAGCAGGACGCCCTGGTTGCAGGCGGCGGGGGCGAAGCCGGGCATCAGGCGGGCCGCTTCGCCATAGGCGTCCGCAGCCTCCGCCAAGCGGCCGAGCGCCTGCAGGGTGACGCCCCAATTGTAATGGTTGCCGCCGAACTCCGGCAGCCAGGCCAGCGCGATGCGATGATGCGCCTCCGCCTCCGCCAGCCGGCCCTGGCGGCGCAGCGCCTCGCCGAGATTGGAGCGGGCGACCGCCTCCTCCGGCGTGCCGGCCTGCCCTGCCCGGTCGAGCGCGCCGAACAGTGCGGACAGCAGCGCGCCGTCGCCCGGCCTTCCGGCCAGACGACGGCGCAGGTCGGCGATGCCGGACCCTTCGGTCACTTGCCCGGTCACTTGCGTTGCCACTGGCCCGCAGCGGTCATCACGAACTGGCCGGCCGGCGTGCGCTCGATCAACTGCTGCCCGGCAACCGCCTGGACCTTGTCGAGCGCGGTGCCGTTGCCCTGGGCGATCTCCCGGTAGCGGGCGAGCCGCTGGGCGTTCACCTGCGCCGCCAGCGCCTGGGCTGTGGCGGGAGCGCCGGGGACGGTGCCGACCAGCCCGTCGGGACGCTCGCCGATCTGGCCGGCGGCCTTTGCGGCGGCCAGCGCGTCCTGGGCCAGCGCCAGCGTCGGCAGGGACGATGCCAGCAGCCCGGCGGCAAGGATGGACAGGGTCAGCCGGGTGAAGCGGCGGCGGGTCATGAGATGGCTGGTCATGGCTTTTTCCCCTTCGCAGAGGAGGGAGCGGAATCGGTGGGAAGGCCGAACAGGGCGGGGTCGTTGCGGATGGCGTCGTCTACGTCGCGTTCCAGCTTGACCCGCACCTCCTGCTCGATGCGGACGTTCAGGTTGATCTCGATGGGCTTGTCGGGCGCTTCGATCTTCACCGTGGGGGAGCAGGCCGCCGCGGCCGGGATCAGCAGCGCGGCCAGCAGGCGCAGGGATAGGGGAATGGTCACCATGGTGGCGGTCAGGGGTCCTTCTGGTCGAAGCCGGTCATGCGGTCCCGCACCGTGTCGGGAATCCGGTAGACGTCGAGGTTCTGGCGCAGAATCCGGTCGAGCGCGCCCGACAGCTTAAGGTTAAGCGCAACCGGATAGCCATCGTAGAATGACGGGTTGGCACCGCGCAGCGACAGGCCGGCGCTGAGTTCGCCGCCGGCCTCCCCGTCGATGGTGATTCGCAGGGTCTCATACCGGAAGTCGGTCAGTGCCCCCATCAGCATGGCGGTCGGGCTGCCCTCCTCTCCCTTCATCGCGGCCGGCGGGTTGGCGGGGTCGTAGCGCAGGGTGCCCGGAGCGGTGGATTCCAGCACGCCGCCATCCAGCGTCACGCGGTCGCCGGCGAAGACCACCGGCAGGGTGCCGGAGAGCGTGCCGCTGGCCTCCAGCCCGTCGACGGCGATCAACTCCAGCAGCCGGGCGGCGTCGATGCCGTCGGCATGCAGGGTGACGGCGCCCTTGGGCTTGTCGGGTGCCAGTTTGAACGGATCGGCGCGCAGCGTGCCGCCGGCCCAGCGCCATTGCGCCCGGTCGACATCCAGCCGTCCGTCGCGCTCATAGCCGAACAGCAGGGTGCCGTCGGTCAGCGGGATGCCGACATCGAGCAGGCCGATCGTCAGCTTCTGGCCGGCTGGGATCACCGGCGGCGACAGGCTCGACAATGCCACCGTGCCGCTCACCCCGGCAACGGTCACCGGGCCGGCATTGCCGGCCAGATCCTTGAGCACCACCTGCCCGCCGGTCGTCATGCCCTTGGCGCCCCAGGCGACCGTCGCCTTGCCGGACAGGGTGCCGGACGTCTTCTGAAACAGGCCGGCGGCGAGCGGCGAGACGGCGGCGAGGCCGGGGCCTTTCGGAGCGAGCCGGATCGGCCGGGCCACCGCCTCCAGCGAGCCGGCGCCGGCCGCCTGGTCGTGGTGGCCGGTCAGGGTGACGGCAAGGATGCCCTGCGCATCCCTGGCGGTGCCGTCGATTGTCCAGGGCTCTTCCCCCGTCTGCGCGGCGCGCAGGGTGACGGCCAGCGGCACGACGGGCGCCGGCTTGGCGGTGTTGGTCAGCTTGGCGACGGTGGCCTCGAGGCTGCGCCCGCCTGCCGCCTGCCCCAGCCGCAGTATGACCTGTTCGGCCCGCAGGGTGACGGCGGGCGCATCGAGCCGCGGCGTCCTGACCTCCGCGGCAAGTCCGAGGGCAGCCTGCTCCGCGGTGGCGGGCGACCAGCGCAGCAGCGGCGCATCAGGGACGGCGCACAGGCTTCCCCCCTCCGGCAGGACGAGCGGCTGGCCGCTGACGGCAAGGCGTTCGGCGGTGACGGAGAGGCAGCCGTCGGGGGTGGCCGTCGCCGTTCCGCCGTCCGGTGCCACGACGAGTGCGCCGGACAGTGCGACGCGTCCCGCCATCGGCAGATCCAGTGCCGCGGCGGCGGCCTCCAGCGGGCCGCTGTCGGCGGCGACCTCCAGGCGCAGGCCACGCCAGTCGTCCGCGAGCCGCAGGCCGGTGACCTGGACGGCGGCCCCGGCAAAGCCGGCCTCCCGCATCGCCTCGGTGGCGAGGCCGCCGAGCAGGGTCGGGCCGGCCAGGATCGCGCCGCCGATGGCGGCGATGCCCAGCGTCACCGTGGCCGCCGCCGTTCCCGCCGCCATTCCCGCCAATGCCCGTGCCAGCCTCACCGGAGTCCCCTTCCCCTTTTTCCCGACCCGCTCGCGGCCTCATCCCCCATACACATGTCATGTCCCAGTGCCATGTCCATGCCCGAAAGAACACCCCGGCCGGGCGTTTTCGTCCGTGACCTTTGGTGGATCGCCAACCTCGCCAGCGCGGCTTTGCATTCCCCCGCTTTTCCCCTATGGTCCGCTGCGCGGATTTCAGTTCATCGGAGTGTTTCGCATGAAGCGGTGGACCCGCGCATTGATGGCGGCCCTGTTCGCCACGATTTTCACTGTCTCGTTCTTTACAGTCTCGCAAGGGGAGGCGAAGGCCTTGGATCCGGAAAACACCATTTACCTCGACCTCAAGGATGGTCGCGTGGTGATCGAACTGCGGCCCGACCTGGCGCCGAACCACGTCGCCCGCATCAAGGAACTGACCCGCCAGGGCTTCTATGACGGCGTCGTCTTCCACCGCGTCATCGACGGCTTCATGGCCCAGACCGGCGACCCGACCGGCACCGGCATGGGCGGCTCCGGCAAGAAGCTGAAGGCCGAGTTCTCCAGCGCGCCGCACATCCGCGGCACCCTGTCGATGGCCCGTGCGCAGGATCCGGACAGCGCCGACAGCCAGTTCTTCATCTGCTTCGCGCCCTCCTCCTTCCTGGACCGCCAGTACACCGTCTGGGGCCGCGTGGTCGAGGGCATGGAGTTCGTCGACATGATCAAGAAGGGCAACCAGGGCCGCAACGGTCAGGTCACCGACCCGGACAAGATCGTCAAGATGCAGGTCGCGGCCGACGCGAAGTAATTTCGTCGTCGATACCGATCGTGAAGGGGGACCGGTGCGCCGGTCCCCTTTTCCATGCCCGGATTCCGGCACCGGACACTGGTCAGCCGCCGGTCAAACCTGCGGTCATCCCACGCAGCAGGTCGCGCATCGATTGCGGCCGGTCCTGCCAGCGCATGGCGAGCCCAGCCATCAGCGCCTTCTCGAATCCGGACGGCAGGGTCACGCCCAGTTCGGCCGGCCGCGGCACCTTGTCGTTCATGAAACGGGCGGTGGCGTCGGGCGGGGTGCGGCCGGTCAGCGCCAGATAGAGGGTGGCGCACAGCGCATAGACGTCCGACCAGGGCCCTTGCCGGCCTTCGTTCGAATATTGCTCCGGCGGGGCATAGCCGGGCTTCAGGATGACGGTCAGACCGGCGTCCGTCCGTGCCGATTGCCGGGCCGCGCCGAAATCCAGCAGCTTGCGGTCCCCGGCATTGGTCAGGAAGATGTTGTCCGGGCTGATGTCGCGGTGGATCAGCCCCTGGTCGTGGATAGCCTGCAACGCCTTGGCGATCGGCGTCACCACTGACAGCGCCCGCTTCACGTCGATCCGGCCGCCACAGTCGGCGAGATACTTTTTCATGGTGCGGCCCTCCAGCAGTTCCATCACCAGATAAGCGGTGGCGTTCTCTTCGAAGAAGTCCTGTACGCCGACGATCTCGCGGACGTCGCGCAGGCGGGCCAGGGTCCGCGCCTCTTCCAGGAACTTGGCCAGCCCGGCGGCGAAGGTCTCGCCATGCTCGTCGGAAAAGGGCGAGACAGCGGCGGCGTTGGGAAGGCGGGAGATCAGGTTGGCCGGATAATATTCCTTGATCGCCACCTTCACCCGCAGCCGGTCGTCCCAGCCCAGATAGGTGGCACCGAAGCCGCCCTGGCCCAACACCCGCCCGGCCTTGTAGCGGCCATGCAGCAACGTGCCCGGTGCCAGGTGCACGCCAGGGCGGTTGTCGGACCTGGCCGGGTATCCGCATTCGGCGCAGGGACCGGTGGAGGAAGAGGGTGAGGGCCTGCGGGCAAAACAGCTGGGGCAAGGCTCGGCCCCGGCCGACACCGCAGGCGCCGCAGATTGGACGGCGGACGGGGCGGCTGGCGGGGCCCCGGCGGATGCCGCAGGCGTGGTCACCATGACCGTCTCGACCTGCCGCTGCATCCGGGCAGGCACCACTTGGGCAGGCGCGGTTGGTGCCGGTGCCGTCCGGACCGGCGCCTTGGCCGCTGGATTGGCGGCGATCGGATGGGCGACCGTGTCGGCGCTGCGCGGACCGGGTGGTGTCGTCTGCGCGGCGGGAAGCGGGCCCGGCGGCGGAGAAGCCGCGGTGGCGATCCGGCGCAGGCGGTCCAGCAGCTCCAGCAACCGGCGGACCTCCGCCTGGGCGACGTCGCTGTCTGGCTGGGCCAGCTCCACCTGGAACTGGGGCTGGCGGACGATCTCCAGGATGTGCTGGCGCATCAGCGGCAGCGCCCCATCCTCCCGGACCAGGCCGGAGCAGGCGAATTCGGCCAGACGGATGGTGCGGCGGCGCAGCACCGGCTCCACCTGCTTCAGGCGGGCGGCAAGCTGTCCGGTCTTCACATACTCGTCGACGGCGCGTTCGGCGCGGGTGGCGATGCGCTCGCAGGCATCGGCCGGAAGCGGGGCGGAGCGGATGGCCGCCATCGCACCGGCGAAGGAGCGTTCCAGAAGGGCCGTGTCCGGCGTCTGCACCAGCATGTTTTCGATCAGCAGCTCGTTTCCGGCAGCGGCCTCCAGCGAGGCAACGACCTCGTCGGCATGGCGCTCCCCGGCCGGCACGGCGGCGATGCGGGTCAGGTAATGGATGCGGCAGATCAGGTCCGGCTGGCCTTCGCTGAGCCCGACGATGGAACGGCGGTAGGCGCTGGCCCCACCCTGCTCCAGCCGGCGCGAATAGCGTACGGTCAGCGCGTCCGCCATCGCCGCTCCGCCGATCAGCCCGTCGCGGGTCAGCAGATGGCCGGTCAGGGTCTTCAACTGCTCGGCTTCCTGGTCAAAGGCGCCGCGTCCCAGCGGCTGGGGCGCCTTCAACTGCCGGCGGATGCGGTCCAGAACCGCAGCGCGCGCCTGGGACAGCTTGCCCTGGCGGAACAGGGCGTTCAGCACGCCGACGCGGTTCGGCCCCATGGCCTCCATGCCGATGCGGCCGAACAGCAGGTCGCACAGCATGGTCAGCAGGGTGCCGGGCATCAGGTTGGCGCCGAACAGCTCGGCCCCGGCGGCGGACGAGGCCAGGATGTCGCCGATCACCCCGTCGGCGGCCGCAGCCAGCCGGAGGTCGCGGTCCCACTGGTGCAGCTCCAGCAGGCGGTCGAGCTTGCCGCTCCAGCTCTTGATTTCCACCAGTTCCAGGCTCAACGCCACCCGCAGGTCATAGTCGGCGTCGCCGGTCGGCGTCTTGGTCCCTTGCGTCAGCAGCCAGTCGACCGGCGTGCGTCCGCGCGGCATCGAGGCGAAGGCGATCTGCGCCGCCCGGGCCCGGGCCCAGCTTTCGTCCACCGCGGCGCGGATCGCCTTGCGGCGTGCCTGCTGCTCCTGCCCCGGCATGCGGGCCTGGACCGTCGCGACCTTGGCGATGGCGTTTTCCGCCAACTGTCCCTGGTCGAGACAGGTCTTCAACGGCTTTGCGAGGTGGATCAGTTCGGTGGGAGTGAGGAACAGCGGGTCCAGGTGGGGCCGCAGGACCACGCCGATCACCAGCCGCGACGGCAATGCATGGTAATCGGCCAGGTCGCCGCACAGGTCCGCCTCGTCGACGACGCCGGCCGAGGGGGGCGGTGTCGGCACCGCGCGGCTGAGCAGGGGACTGGACACTCCAAGCCTTTCCTAGCGACGATCCAGGCGGATGATCCGGCCCGCAACCGGTGAAACAAGTCGGCCGGAACGGTGTTGTCCGGTCCAGCCGCAACCGCCCGGCAACCTCCTGACGGCCTCACCGCCGCATGATCGCCCGGCGACGGTAAAGGACGAATGTACGATACCCACATTTTTCGTCAAAGACACACCAACTGTGTCAGCCTTGTGCAGCAGGCGGCGGCCGTTCCCTTCGGTCTTCGCATGTGCGATAAAACCAGTGACGCCGACGATGGGAGAGACGCATGATCCGGACCGCCACCATCATCGCGTTGCGGCACGGGCCGATGACACTCACCGCGGCCCCGCATTGCGGCGGTTCGCTGGCAAGCTGGAGCCTGTCGACCACCGATGGTCCGGTCGAGTTGTTCCGCCGCGCTTCCGACCGCGCATTGGCCGGTGATTTCGCTCCCGACATGGCCTGTTTCCCGCTGGTCCCCTTCTCCAACCGCATCGGCGGCGGCCGGTTCGCGTTCCAGGGACGGGACATCGTCCTGACCCCCGATCCGGGATCACCGCACCGCATCCACGGCCATGGCTGGGCCACCCCCTGGACCGTGGAGGCCGTTGCCGACGACGCCCTGCGCATGGGCTTCGCCCATCGGACGACCCAGCGGACCGGCGACTGGCCCTGGAGCTACCGGGCGGCGCAGACGGTGGCGCTGGATGGCGACGGGCTGACGGTTAGGCTGGATCTCACCAACGACTCGGACAGTGACATGCCGTCCGGGCTCGGCCTGCACCCCTATTTCGTCAAGCCGCCGGGCAGCCGGGTGACCGCCGACGTCCGCGCCGTCTGGGACAATGACGACACCATCCTGCCCCGGCAGCGCCGCCCGCTCCCGCCGGCCTGGGATTTCCGGCATGGCGTGGTGATGGACGATGTGGCGCTCGACAACGGTTTCACCGGCTGGAACGGGACGGCGATCCTAGACCGGCCCCGGGAGCGCTTGCGCCTGACCATGCTGGCCGACGGCCCGTTCGGCCATCTGATCGTCTACGCCCCGCCGGGCGAGCCTTACCTGTGCCTGGAGCCGGTGACCCACATGACCGACGCGCTGAATCGCACCGACGAGCCGGACGCCGGGGTCATCGCCTTACCGCCGGGCGAACGGCTGTCGGTGACGGTGCGCTTCCTGGTGTCGCGACTCTAGACTGTGATCGGTTCAAGCGGAACCGCTCGACCCTAGCGGCAGCGCAGGAACTCGGCCGCGAAGGTCGCGGGCGGCGCCATGCGCAGCACCAGACGGTCGAACCGCGCCGAATCGGCGGGCAGCAGGCGTAGCGTCGCCACCGGCCGGCCGGCGGCATCCGCCGCGGACTGGTCCGCCGCCGGCAGCACGGCCATCTCCCGGGTCGGGTCGGCATCGGCCGCCAGGGTGCCCTCCAGCGGGAACTGCGGCAGCCGGGCGTCCACCGCATGCAGGCTGCGCTCGGCCGAGATCTCCAGATAGGAGCTGCGGCAATCGTCGATGGCGGTGCGGTCGTTCGGATCGGCCTTGGCCCAGCGGCCGGCCAGCGCCGACAGGGTCACCGTCCGGTTGACCGGCGCCACGCGCGGCGGCTGCGCGGCGAACCGGGGGGCGGCGGCCCCGGTGACCGCCAGCGGCAGGTCGGCCACCGGGCGGGAGCGGGCCTGCCGCTCCGCCGCCAGCGCCGTGGTGCGCTGGCGGGTGACGCGCAGCAGGCAGTCGGTGCGGAGCTTGGCGGTCTTGGACTCGGCGAGGTCGGATGCCGTGACAGGGCAGACCTCGTCCCGGCGGGCGCGCCAAACCGTCTGCCCGGCGTCGATGGCGGCCCGGCCGGTGTCGTCGGTGGTGGCGCCCAGCGCCTTCAGTGCGGCGTCCATCTCCGCCGTGGCGGCGGCCAGCCCGGCATCCCGGCAGAGCAGCTGCGCCGACGGCGTTTCGGCGGCCTCGCAACCGGGCGCCGACGCATCGGATGTGGGCGCCTCAGCCGGATTCTGGGCCGGGCTCTCGGTCGGGCTTGGGGCCGGCGTCTCGGCTGGCGCCGCAAGGACCGGAGCGGCGGCCAGCATCGCGAGCAGGGAGCCTGCGGCCAGCAGGCCGCTCACCAGGGTCAGGGCACGCATCGGATCGGGAACCTTGGATGGGAAGCGGGACATCACGAGGCGGGGAAGGCATCCAGGACGGATTTGACCTGACGCTGGAAATCCTGGTCGGTGCGATAGCGCGTCACGACCGTCTTGTCACGTTCCACGAAGAAGAAAAGGTCGTCGCGTCTGGGCATCGACCGCGGATTGGGTTTTTCCAACAGCTCTCCGTTCCAGTCCACGCGCGCCATGAAATAGACCGCCCTGGCGAACAGCATGAACAGCTTGTTGTCGGGCGCCAGCTTCTCCCGCCGCAACAGTGCGAAGTAGTAATAGTTGCGGCCGTGGAAATAAGCGGTGTAGATGGCCTGGAGCGCCGCGAACCGTTCGTCCGGATTGTTGACCTTCTTGATCTGCTTTTCCATGCGGAATCCGGCAAAGAAATATTCCCGCGCCTCGTTCTCGAAGGAGAAGGGACTGCCCTTCATCAGCGCCATCTGTTCGCCATAACGCTTCAGCGCCCGGGTCATCAGCAATTCCAGGAACCGGCGCTCCACCGCCAGCGTATCGGGAATCTGCGGCAGCAACTCGAACACATGGCGCAGGTGATAGGGGTGGCGCACGACGATGACCGGCACGGACAATTTGCGATGCTTCGCTGGTGCCCGTCTTCCCGCCACCGGCGTCACTGCCGGCGACAGCGAGGCCATGGTCGCCTGGATGGTGTCGTGGAGCTTCCAGCGCAGCCGGGTTTCCGCCGACTGGCTGCCCAGGTTCAGCCGGGCGAAGAAGCGCCGCATGCGGCTGCCGAACGTCTCCTTCGGCAGCTTGTGGGTCGGCAGGTTGGGGACGACCAGCGGGTTGCCGAGGATGTCGTCGGGTGGTGGCAATGGCTTGAAATTGAAGTATTTTCCGGTGACGACGCCGCGCCCGGCACCGCCCATCCCGGCGTCGCCGCCCGACATGCGCATGTCGCCTTTCATGGAAGACACGGCTGATGACATCATCCGGACGCCGACCCCTGCCGCAGCCCCTGCCCTGTTCGCTCAGGATATAAAGGGTAACACGAACGGAAGAAAGCCGCAGCGCACGTCCTGCGAAACTTCGTGACTTTTTCGCAACTGCGGTAGCGCCCGGGTCCGGGCGCCCTGTCGGGGCGGGTTTTTCGGTGATACCGTTGCAACGGCGACCCCGGAGCGAACCGGGGCGCGATCATCATCGAACAGGCATGAGGCGGGGTTTTCCATGGCGATCCACGTCGCGCTGAACCACAAGACGATCTATCGCTACGACCGGCTGGTTTCCCTTGGGCCGCAGATCATCCGGCTGCGCCCGGCTCCCCATTGCCGGACGCCGATCCTCAGCTATTCCCTGAAGGTCACGCCGAAGCAGCATTTCCTGAACTGGCAGCAGGACCCGCAGTCCAACTTCCAGGCCCGCTTCGTCTTTCCCGAAAAGACGCGGGAGTTCATCATCGAGGTCGATCTGGTCGCCGAGATAGCCGCGATCAACCCCTTCGACTTCTTCCTGGAGGAAAAGGCGAACCACATCCCCTTCGCCTACGATGACTGGCTGCAGCGCGAGCTGCGCCCCTATCTGGAAACGGAGGAGCCGGGCCCGGAACTCGCAGCCTATCTCCAGGACATCCCGCGGGAGAAGACCCCGACCATCGATTTCCTGGTCGCGGTGAACCAGCGGGTGCAGCAGGACATCGGCTACGTCATCCGCATGGAACCGGGCATCCAGACCTGTGCGGAGACCTTGACCAAGCGCACCGGATCCTGCCGCGATTCGGCGTGGCTGCTGGTGCAGGTCCTGCGCAATCTGGGTCTGGCCGCGCGATTCGTCTCCGGCTACCTGATCCAGCTCACCGCCGACCAGAAGGCGCTGGACGGCCCGTCGGGGCCGGAGAGCGACTTCACCGACCTGCATGCCTGGACGGAGGTGTTCCTGCCCGGCGCCGGCTGGGTCGGGCTCGACCCCACCTCCGGCCTGCTGGCGGGCGAGGGGCACATCCCCCTTGCCTGCACGCCCGACGCCTCCTCCGCCGCCCCGATCTCCGGCATGGTCGACGAGGCCGAGGTCGAATTCGGGCACGAGATGTCGGTCACCCGCATCTACGAAGCGCCGCGCGTCACCAAGCCCTACAGCCAGCAGCAATGGGCGGCCATCGAGGCGCTCGGCCACCGCGTCGACGAGGATCTGAAGGCCGGCGACGTCCGCCTGACCATGGGCGGCGAGCCGACCTTCGTCTCCATCGACGACATGGACGGGGATGAGTGGAACACCACGGCGCTGGGACCGCAGAAGCGGAAGATGGCCGCCGACCTGATCCACCGGCTGATGGCACGCTTCGCACCGGGCGGGCTTCTGCATTTCGGCCAGGGCAAATGGTATCCCGGCGAATCGCTGCCGCGCTGGGCGATGACGGTCTACTGGCGCCGCGACGGCGAAGCGCTGTGGGCCAACAGCGACCTGCTGGCGCGCGAGGACACCGATTACGGCCACACCGCCCAGGATGCCGGCGTCTTCCTGGTGGCGCTGGCCAAGCGGCTGGGCCTCGATCCCAGCCTGGTGCTCGGCGCCTACGAGGATCCCTGGCATTACCTGCGCAAGGAATCGCAGCTTCCCGTCAACGTCGATCCGCTGAACAGCAAGCTGGAGGACAAGGAGGAGCGCGAGCGGCTGACCCGCATCTTCACCCGCGGGCTGGCCGAACCGGTGGGCTTCGCCCTGCCGATCAACCGCCGCATGACCCAGCAGGGGCCGGTCTGGCTGTCCAGCACCTGGCCGCTGCGCCAGGAGAGGCTGCTGCTGATCCCCGGCGACAGCCCGGTCGGCTACCGCCTGCCCATCGGCTCGCTGCCCTGGGTGTCTAAGGCCGATTATCCCTATGCCTGGGAGACCGACCCGTTCGAGGATCGCGGTCCGCTGCCGCCGCACCCGGTCCAGCGCCGGCAGGAAATCCGCGGCGCCGTGCAGGAATCCGACCGCGGTGTCCACACCGACAAGCGGATCGCCCAGCGCCAGCGCATCATGGCCGAGGTCCGCGACGAGATGCCCGAGGAGGGCAAGTCGGCGTGGTGGGTGGTCCGAACCGCCCTGACCTGCGAGGCGCGCAACGGCCGCCTCCATCTGTTCATGCCGCCGATGAGCACGCTGGAGGATTATCTGGCGATGCTGGCCGAGATCGAGGCGACGGCGGTCGAACTTGAGATGCCGGTGGTCATCGAAGGCTACCAGCCGCCGAAGGATCCGCGCCTGAACTCGCTGGCCGTCACCCCGGATCCGGGCGTGATCGAGGTGAACATCCACCCGGCCGCCAGCTGGGACGATCTGGTGCGCAACACCATCACCCTCTACGAGGACGCGCGCCAGTCACGCCTGGGGGCCGAGAAGTTCATGATCGACGGCCGCCATTGCGGCACCGGCGGCGGCAACCATGTGGTGATGGGCGGCGCCACCGCCGCCGACAGCCCCTTCCTGCGGCGGCCCGACCTGCTGCGCAGCCTGATCACCTATTGGCAGAACCACCCTGCCCTCTCCTATGTCTTCTCCGGCATGTTCATCGGGCCGACCAGCCAGGCCCCGCGGGTCGACGAGGCGCGCGACGACCAGCTCTATGAGCTGGAGATCGCCTTCAACCAGATCGACCAGGCGGCGGCGACCGGCAATTGCCCGCCCTGGCTGGTCGACCGGGTGCTGCGCAACCTGCTGGTCGACGTGCAGGGCAACACCCACCGGGCGGAGTTCTGCATCGACAAGCTCTATTCGCCGGACAGCTCGACCGGCCGCCTCGGGCTGGTCGAGTTCCGCGCCTTCGAGATGCCGCCGCATGCGGAGATGAGCCTGACCCAGCAGCTGCTGATGCGGGCGTTGGTCGCGCGCTTCTGGAAGCACCCCTACAAGGGCCGGCTGGTGCGCTGGGGCACCGACCTGCACGACCGCTTCATGCTGCCGCACTTCGTCCAGCAGGACATGGCCGACGTGCTGCAGGATCTGCGCGACCACGGCTATCCGCTGGAGGACAGCTGGTTCGCGCCGCACCTCAACTTCCGCTTCCCGATCTACGGCCATGTCAACCAGCGCGGCATCACCATGGAGCTGCGCATGGCGCTGGAGCCCTGGCATGTGCTAGGCGAGGAGCCGGGCGGCGGCGGGACGGTGCGCTATGTCGACAGCTCGGTCGAGCGGGTTCAGGTCCGCGTCACCGGCCTGACCGACGTCCGCCACGTCATCACCTGCAAAGGCCGGCGGGTGCCGCTGATCCCGACGGGAATCGAGGGCGAGTTCGTCGGGGCCGTGCGCTACCGCGCCTGGCAGCCGCCGTCCTGCCTGCACCCGACCATCCCGGTCCATACCCCGCTGATCTTCGACATCGTCGACAGCTGGGCCGGCCGGTCGATCGGCGGCTGCACCTATCACGTCATGCATCCGGGTGGCCGCAACTACGACACCTTCCCGGTCAATGCCAACGAGGCGGAAGGCCGGCGGCTCGCCCGCTTCTTCCCCTTCGGCCATACCCCCGGCCCGATGGAGGTGCCGGCGGAGGAGCGGAACCCGCAATTCCCGATGACCCTCGACCTGCGGCGCGGCTGAAGACCGGCCGGCGGCCGCCTGACCATCGTCGCATGAGGCCGTCATGATACCGCGAACCCGGAGCGTCGCCTTGGGCGGCGCTCCGGCTTTCTTTACCGCCGGGCGCTCCGGACCGTTCGTGTTCCCAACGCCATAGGCATGGAATCTTTCCACTTTCGGATGGGTTCGCCGGCCACCGGCCTTGCATCGCCGGGCCTGGGCGTTCAGACTGTTGCTCCCTTCATAGGCAAAAAGCATCAGTCAGACCTTGTCCCAGCCCGATCAGCCTTTCCGCCCGCCGGCCTCCGCGTCCCTTTCGGGAATGCCGCCGGTTCCCTTCACCCAGGGGTCGCTGTTCGGCGAGGCCGACGCCATCGGCTACGGTTCCGGCCAGGTCTATGACGAGATGGTGAACGGCCAGGGGCGGCTTCGGCCGCACTGGCAGACCTTCATGAGCACGCTCGGCCCGCTCGAATCCGGGCAGATGGCGGAACGCTGGGAGGAGGCGCGGCGCCTGTTGCACCAGAACGGCGTCACCTACAACATCTACGGCGACCCCAACGGGATGGAGCGGCCATGGCCGCTCGACATGATGCCGCTTCTGCTGCCCGCCCATGAATGGAAGGCCATCGAATCGGGGCTGATCCAGCGGGCGTCGCTGCTGAACGCGATCCTTACCGACCTCTACGGTCCGCAGACCTTGACCCGTTACGGCCGGCTGCCGCCGTCGGTCATCCATGCCGACCCCGGTTTCCGCCGCGCGGTCCATGGCATCCGCGTTCCCAACGACATGCATCTGCATTTCTATGCCGCCGACCTCGCCCGCGCGCCGGACGGGCGCTGGTGGGTGCTGTCCGACCGAACCCAGGCGCCCAGCGGCAGCGGCTACGCGCTCGAAAACCGCGCAGTGATTGCCAAGGTGCTGCCCGACAGCTTCCGCCACTGCCAAGTTGAGCGGCTGACCGGCTTCTTCGACACCTTCAAGGAAACCCTGCTGTCGATCGCGTTGCGGGCTGCCGGCAGCGGCGGCACCCCGCGTGTCGTGCTGATGACCCCGGGCCCCTACAACGAGACCTATTTCGAGCACGTCTATCTCGCCCGCTATCTCGGCATCACGCTGGTGGAGGGCGCCGACCTGACGGTGCGCGACCGGCAGGTGTTCCTGAAGACGCTGTCCGGGCTGGAACGGGTGGACGTCGTCCTGCGCCGGCTCGATGCTGATTTTGCCGACCCGCTGGAGCTGCGCGCCGACAGCTCGCTCGGCGTCGCCGGGCTGATCGAGGCGGTGCGTGCCGGCAATGTGGTGATGGCGAACGCGCTGGGCTCCGGCCTTATGGAATCGATGGCGATGAAGTCGTCGCTGCCGACATTGTGCCGCCATCTGCTGGGCGAGGAACTGCGGCTTCCCGGAGTCGCCAGCTGGTGGTGCGGCAACGATGCGGAGCGGGCGTACGTCATCGACCATCTCGACGGGCTGGTGGTCAAGCCAGCCTTCCCGTCCCTGTCCTTCGAGCCGATCTTCGGCGCCCAGCTGTCGGCCGGCGAGCGGTCGACCCTGATCGACCGGATCAAGCGCCGGCCCTGGTATTTCGTGGCCCAGGAACAGATGGCGCTGTCCACCGCCCCGGTCTGGCAGGACGGCCGGCTGCAGCCGCGCCCGCTGGTGCTGCGCGTCTTCGTCTGCGCCACACCCAGCGGCGGCTATGCGGTGATGCCCGGCGGCCTGACCCGCGTGTCCAGCGAATCGGGGCGTCTGGTGGTGTCGATGCAGAGCGGCGGCGGCAGCAAGGACACCTGGATCCTGGCGGCGCGGCGTGCCGACGTGGCCTCCACCCAGCCGCGCCCGGCGCTGGCGACCGAGCCGACCGCCAGCGGCCTGCGCCTGTCCGCCAACGACCTGCCCAGCCGTGTCGCCGACGGCCTCTATTGGCTCGGCCGCTATGCCGAACGGGCGGAGGGCGTGCTGCGCCTGCTGCGCGCGACGCAGAGCCGCCTGATCGACAGCAACATGCCGGGCGCCACGGCTCAGCTCCGTCCGCTCCTCGACCTGCTCTTTTCGCAAGGCATGATCCCGGCGGAGATGGCGCGGATCACCGAGAGCGGTGCCAACCGGGGTCTGCGCGAGGCCCTGCACGCCGCGGTCGTCGATCCGGACCATCCCAACAGCCTGCGGGCCCAGGTCCTGCGCCTGCACCGCATCGCCTATTCGGTGCGCGACCGCCTGTCGATGGACATGTGGCGCGTGGTGTCGGCCATCGACCGCCAGTCCCAACCCCCCAAGGGGCGGATGGATGCGGCAGGGCTGCTGCTGCGGTTGGACGATGTGATGATCACGCTCGCCGCCTTCTCCGGCATGGAGCAGGAGAGCATGACCCGCGGGGCCGGCTGGCGCTTCCTCGACATCGGCCGGCGCGTCGAGCGGGCGCTGCACATGGTCGGGCTGATGCGTGGGATGCGCGTCGCCGACCTCGATCGCCAGGAGGAGCCGGTGCAGGCGGCGACCCTATCCGTCCTGCTGGAGTTGGGCGAGAGCGTCATGACCTACCGTGCTCGCCACCTGACCAGCGTGCAGCGCACCACGGTGCTCGACCTGCTGCTGGGCGAGGAGGCCAACCCGCGCGCGCTGGCCTTCCAGCTGGCGGTGCTCGACCGGCACATGCGGGCGCTGCCCAACCAGGGCGTCGGCACCGGGACGGATCCGACCGGTGGAGCGCTCGCCATCGTCGCCGCCGCACGCAACAGCCTGGAGCGGAGCGAGGCGATGGCCTCCAGCGATGCCCTGCGTGTCCTGCTCGACACTCTGGCGATGTCGCTGCCGGACGTTTCCAACTTCCTGGCGCATGCCTATTTCAGCCATGCCTTCGCAAGATCGGCCTGACCCGATGACACCCCCCGTCCCCGGCAACGCCAATTCCGCCAGCGGCTCCGCCACGCGCTACCGCGTGCGTCACGCCACCGCCTACGACTATGGCGAGGATGTGCCGATCTCCCACCATCTGCTGCATCTGGCCTTGCGGCCACACCCGCGCCAGCGTATCCGGCGCAGCGTGCTGACCATCGAACCGGTACCGGCGGTGCGGTCGGACCGCGTGGATTATTTCGGCAACACCGTCACCTATATCGCTGTGCAGGAGCCGCACCGCAACTTCTCCGTCATCGCCGAAAGCGAGGTCGATGTGTTCGATCCGCCGGCGTTGACGCCGGACTCCTCACCTGCGTGGGAGCATGTGCGCGACAGCCTGCGCGGCCTGACGGGGCCGGATGACGGGGCCGAGATCACCCAGTACTGCTTCGACAGCGCGCTGGTCGTCTCCAGCCCTGAGCTGCTGGACTATGCCCGCATCAGCTTCACTCCCGGCCGGCCGGCGGTGGTGGCGGCCATCGACCTGATGAACCGGATCAACCAGGATTTCGCCTTCGACCCCGCCGCGACGACAGTCGCGACGCCGCTGGCCGAGGTGATGCGCAATCGCCGCGGCGTCTGCCAGGATTTCGCCCACATCGCCGCCGGCTGCGTTCGCGCCCTCGGGCTGCCGGCACGCTATGTATCGGGTTATCTGCGCACCCTGCCGCCTCCGGGCCGTCCGCGCCTGGTCGGTGCCGACGTCAGCCATGCCTGGACCTCGGTCTGGTGCGGGCCCGACGGATGGCTGGACATCTGCCCGACCAATGCCTGTGTCGCCAATCGCGATTTCATCACCATCGCGTGGGGCCGCGATTACGACGATGTCAGCCCGGCGCGGGGCGTGCTGGTCGGCGGTGCCGGCCACGGCCTGACCGTCAGCGTCGACGTCGAACCGATGGAGGAGTGAGGGCTCTCAACCCTCCTGCGGCAGGCCAAGCATGCGATGCAGCGTGTTGCAGATGGTGCGCGGGTTGACCGGCTTGCTCAGGATCTCCAGCGGCTTCCAGCGCTCGTGGGTCAGGTCGCTGTCCTGGGTCAGAAAGCCGGTCATCACCACCACCGGCAGCGTCGCGTCGCGTTCGCGGATTTCCCTGATCAGCGCATGGCCATCCATCCGCGGCATGCGCAGGTCCGTCACCAGCGCATGCACCCGATCCCGTGCGTAATGTTCCAGCGCTTCCAGCCCGTTGGCCGCGACGGTGACGCGGAAGCCCTTGAAGGACAGGAAATCCTCCAGCGCCATTGCCGCCAGAACCTCGTCCTCCGCGACCAGGATGTGGAATGGGTCAGGCATGCGACAACTCCCGGTCGGATGAGGATACCGGCTGGCTCGGCAGGGTGATGGTGAAGCGGGCGCCGCAGCGTCCGTCATCCAGTTCGACGCTGCGGGCATCGATGCGGCCGCCCATGCCGTCGACGATGCCGTAACCGATGGACAGGCCGAGGCCAGAGCCCTTTCCGACCTCCTTGGTCGTGAAGAAGGGGTCGAAGATCCGGGGCAGCACCGTCGGATCGATGCCGCCGCCGTCGTCGGTTACCCGGATGACCGTGTTGTGTCCGTCGCGATCATCGTCCACCGCCACCATGATGCATCCTGACGTCCCGTCCGCCGCGCGACATGCGATGATCGCATCCCGGGCGTTCGACAAAAGGTTGAGGATGACCTGCTCCAATTCAAGGGGGCGTCCGCTCACCGGCAGGTCGGCCGAGGTGATGCTCTCGACGACCTCTATGTTCTCCAATGCATACTGGTGACGCACCAGTTCCACCGCACTGCGCACACAATGGGCGGGATGGAAGATCTGGGTTCCGCCGCCGTCCCGTCGTCCGAAGGTGCGGACATGGTCGATCAGCTTGGCCATGCGCTCGGTCTGTTCGATCACCAGCGTCAGCGCCCGTTCGGTTCTGACGGGGTCGAGCGTGGTCTCACGCAGCCGGGCCAGCGTATTCTCCGTCCACAGGCGGATGACATTCAACGGCTGGCTCATCTCATGGGCCATTCCGGCCGCCAGGGTACCGAGCGTCGCCAGCTTGGAGGTCTGCACCATCTCCTCCTGCAGCCTCTTGCGCTCGGTCACGTCGCGGCCGCTGCCCAAAAGCTGGGCCACCCGGCCGGCGGCGTCCCTCACCGGAACCAGCATGGTGTGGAACACACGCCGGCCGACCGGCAGCGACAGCACTTCCTCATAGTCGACGCTTTCACCACTGTCCCGGCATTGGGCATAGCGTGGGAGCACTCCGTCCGCTATCTCCGGCGACAGCGCATCCTCCACCCGCCTTCCGCGCAGTTTTTCCGGATCCAAGCCCGTTGCCCGCGCCAGTGCGGGATTGATCGCCTGATAGGCGAAACCGCCGTCGGGCAGCACCTCGACGATGAACAGCGCTTCTGCCAGATTGTTGAAGAAGCCGGAGTAGCGCTGCTCCATCTGCCGGCGGATGGCGATCTCATGCTCCAGCGCGGCGTTGCTGCGCGCCAGTTGCGCCGGGCTGGGCAATGCCAGGAGGCGTGGCATCAGCCACCACAGCGTTGCCGCGGTGGCCAGCGATACGACCGCGGTGATCAGCTTCACCGCTCCTTCCAGCAGGTAATCCGCCTCCCACAGCGTCCAGATCGAGAGGAAATGGGTGCTGCCGCAAGCGATGATGAACAAGGCGAACAGAACCGCGACCCAGCCGAAGGCCACGTCGCGCCGACGATAGACGAAATAGAGCAGCGCCAGGGGAATCGAGAAATAGGACAAGCCGATCAGCGTGTCGGACGCGACATGAAGCGCCAGCAGATCGGGACGCCAGAGCAGGCAGACGCCATGCGGCACGAAGCCGCCGGTATCCAGGAGTTCATCCAATCCCACAGCCATCTCCGCCCCTTGTCCGACGCCACCCGACCATTGGAGGTCGCTGATTGAGTGTCGAAACTGTTTCGCGCGTCAGCACACGTTCTTCCACCGGATTGACGGCGTCAAGCCGTCAATCCGTAGAGGGTCCAACGATGCCGAACTGCTATCTGGAAGGGTGCCCGCCCACGGTATCGGCGGGCGGGCTGGCGGCTGATCTGACAGCCGCTTCTCAGTCAGGCCGTCAGGCCGCGGTATGGACCTTGCGGTTCTGCTCGCGGGTCTTCAGGAAGCGCAGGGCGGGGAAATCTTCCTGCGCGCGGTTCAGGTGCCAGGCGTTGCGGGCCAGGAAGACCAGGGCGCCGTCATGGTCCTCCGCCAGCGCCGAGCGGTTGAGCTCGATGAACTTCTCCAGCTGGACCTTGTCGTCGGTCTCGATCCAGCGGGCGGCGTCGAGACCGGCCCCCTCGAAGCGGGCGGCGATGCCGTATTCCGCCTCGATG
The DNA here is from genome assembly GCF_001305595.1 of Azospirillum thiophilum. NCBI lineage: Bacteria > Pseudomonadati > Pseudomonadota > Alphaproteobacteria > Rhodospirillales > Azospirillaceae > Azospirillum > Azospirillum thiophilum. Next base: position 2,553,793 of record NZ_CP012401.1, on the reverse strand, counting down.
CGCGAGGCCAGGACCTCGAACTGCAGCTGGCCGACCACGCCGACCACCCAGTCGGCGCCGGTCAGCGGCTTGAACACCTGGGAGGCGCCCTCTTCGGCGAAATGCTCCAGCGCCTTGCGCAGGTGCTTCACCCGCATCGGATCGTCCGGGCGGACGCGCTGCAGCAGTTCCGGCGCGAAACTTGGTACGCCGGTGAAGCGCAGATCCTCGCCCTCGGTCAGCGTATCGCCGATGCGCAAGGACCCGTGGTTGGGGATGCCCATGATGTCGCCGGGCCACGCCTCTTCCGCCACCTCGCGGTCGCGGGCCAGGAACAGCACGGCGTTGTTCACCGCCATCAGCTTGCCCGAGCGGATGTGCTTGAGCTTCGCGCCGCGCTTGTAGCGGCCGGAGCACAGGCGAACGAAGGCGATGCGGTCGCGGTGGTTGGGGTCCATGTTGGCCTGGACCTTGAACACGAAGCCGGTGACCTTATCCTCGTCCGGCTGGACGGTGCGCGGATCGGCCGGCTGCGGACGCGGCGGCGGGGCGTTCTCCGCCAGGCCGGACAGCAGCTCGCGCACGCCGAAATTGTTGATGGCGGAGCCGAAATAGATCGGCGTCAGGTGGCCGGCGCGGTAGGACTCCAGATCGAAGGCCGGCATCAGGCCGCGCGCCATCTCGACCTCCTCGCGCAGCTTGGCGACGGCGTGGGCGGGCAGCAGCTCGTCCAGACGGGGATCGTCCAGGCCGTTGCACTCGATGCCCTCGTCGATCTCGTCGCCCTTGCTGCGGTCCATCAGGATCAGCCGGTCGCGGATCAGGTCGTAGCAGCCCAGGAAGTCGCGGCCCATGCCGATCGGCCAGCTCGCCGGGGTGACCTCCAGAGCCAGCGCGCTCTCGATCTCCGAGATCAGGTCGAAGGGATCGCGCGCCTCGCGGTCCATCTTGTTGCAGAAGGTCATGATCGGCACGTCGCGCAGACGGCAGACCTCGAACAGTTTCAGCGTCTGGGTCTCGATGCCCTTGGCGCCGTCGATCACCATCACCGCACTGTCCACCGCAGTCAGCGTGCGGTAGGTGTCCTCCGAGAAGTCCTCGTGGCCCGGCGTGTCGAGCAGGTTGAAGGTGCGCCCGTCGAAATCGAAGGTCATGACGGAGGCGGTGACGGAGATGCCGCGCTCGCGTTCCACCTTCATCCAGTCTGACTTGGCACGCCGCTGTTCGCCGCGCGCCTTGACGGCGCCGGCCATCTGGATTGCGCCGCCGAACAGCAGCAGCTTTTCGGTGAGCGTGGTCTTACCGGCGTCGGGGTGCGCGATGATGGCAAAGGTCCGACGGCGGGAGACGGCGTCCTGAAGTTCGGACATGCGCGAAGTCCCGTGACAAGAGAAGGTGATCTTACGAACGGCGAAAGGGGCCGGCAGGCGAAAAACGCCCACCGGCCCCCGTCGATTAGATAGCAGCAGCGCTGGGCGGATTCCAGAGCGTTCCGCCAGCCCGGTCCCGGGGCGGGTCCGTCAGGGCCGCTGCGGATAGATGCCGTCGTTGCAGATGACGTAGTGAAGGCTTGGCAACGGCTCCTTCCCCTTCAGGTTCGGCAGGGCGAAGGTCGTATGGCCGTCGCCGCCATATTGCGGGCCGATCAGGGAATAGAGCGCTTCGTACTGCGCGATGGGGAGGATGCTGCCGTCGCAGGGCAGAAAGCCCACGGGGACGAAGTTGCAGCCAACCAAAATAATGTCGCTGATCAGGTAATCCATCATCGCCTCGTGTCTGGATGCGACGGCGGCACGGGGCGAGCCGTGCCGCCCGAAGCGCTGTCGGGCGTATGATGAAACGCGCAATGGAATTTCCGCAACCGGGAAATCAATACGACTGTATTCTCATGCGGGAATTCTGCGGGACGGAGACCCGTCCCGCAGAGCTCAACCGATCAGAGAGCCAGCTCGGCGATCTGCACCGCGTTCAGGGCGGCGCCCTTCAGCAGCTGGTCGCCGCAGACGAACAGGTCCAGGCCATGGTCGCCGAACACCAGGTTGGTGCGGATGCGGCCGACCTCGACATCATACTGGCCGGTGGCGTTCAGCGGCATCGGGTAGGCGCCGTTGGCCGGATCGTCCACCAGCTTCACGCCGGCGGCATCGGCCAGTACCGCGCGGGCGGCGTCGGGCGTGACCGGCTGGATGGTTTCCAGCGTGATCGCCTCGGAATGGGCGCGGTAGGTTGGGATGCGGACGGCGGTGCAGCTGAGCAGGAGGTCCGGAACCTCCATGATCTTCCGCGTCTCCCACGTCACCTTCATCTCCTCCTTCGTGTAGCCGTTCTCCTGGAAGGCATCGATCTGGGGGATCAGGTTGAAGGGGATCGGGTGGCGGAACACGCTGTTGGTAACCGGCTTGCCGTCCAGCTGGTTGCGGGTCTGCTCCTCCAACTCGGCCATGCCCTCGGCACCAGCGCCGCTGGTGGCCTGATAGGTGGAGACGATGGCGCGCTTGATGCCGAAGGCCTTGTGCAGCGGGCCGAGCGCCACGACGGCGATGGCGGTGGTGCAGTTCGGGTTGGCGATCAGACGGCTGCCGGCGGCGTACGCCTCGCGGAAGACGTGGGCGTTGATCTCCGGCACGATCAGCGGGATGTCGGCGTCGTAGCGGAAGGCGGAGCTGTTGTCGATCACCAGCGCGCCGGCCGACGCCAGATCCTTGGCATGCGCCTTGGCGAAGTCGCCCGACACCGCCAGCAGGACCACGTCATAGCCCTTGACGACATCGGCGTCGAACGCCTTCAGGGTCAGGGCGCCATACGGGGTCTCCTGCACCTTGCCGGCCGAACGCTCGGAGGCGAACAGGCCCAGCTCGGCGACCGGGAAGTTGCGGTCGTGCAGGACCTTGACCATCTCGCGGCCGACGGCACCGGTGGCGCCGACCACGGCGACGCGGCGGGGGGAAACGGAGGCGGTGTTGCTGCTCATGTCGGGGTTCCGTCCTGTCTATCGCACTGTTGATCGGACCGGCCTATCGGTCGTTCGGACAGCGGACCCCGGATACGACGAGGCCCCGTCCGATGTCCGGCGGGGCCTGCCTCGTGGAAGAAACGCTGGTCGATCCGATCAGCACGCACCACGACGCTTCCCGCCGAAGCGAGTCGCTTTTTTCGTCGTAGTGATGGTGATGGCCTTGCGGTTCATACAGGTTGTCATAGCCCATTGGAGGGGGCTTGTAAAGCGCTGGGTATGGTTCGGCCGCAGCGCCACTTGCCCCCTCCCCGACCCCCCCCCCGCGGCGCGGGAGAGGGTGCCTTACGTAAAAGTGGCGGGAGTCCCCTCCACCGCCAAAGGCGGGGGAGGGTTAGGGAGGGGGCAAGATCTCAGCACCCAATCCCCTTACCGGTACCCCTCGCCCTCGTGGTTCGGATGTACCGGGTGTACGTCCCAGACCTCTTCGGCATACTCGTTGACCGTGCGGTCGGACGAGAACCAACCCATGTTGGCTGTGTTCAGGATGGCCTTGCGGGTCCACTCCTCCTGGTCGCGGTACAATTGCATCGCCGCGTCCTGCGCCTGGCAATAGTCGGCGAAGTCGGCCGTCACCAGGAAATGGTCGCCGCCGTCGGTCAGCGCCTGGACGATCGGGTGGTAGCGGTTGCGGTCGTCCGGCGAGAAGGCGCCGGTGGAGATCATGTCGAGCGCCCGCTTCAGGCTGGGGTTCGACGCGATCACCTCGCGCGGGTTGAAGCCGCCGGTCGCGCGCAGGTCGTTCACCTCGTCCGCGGTCATGCCGAAGATGAAGATGTTGTCGGGCCCGACATGCTCGCGGATCTCGACGTTGGCGCCGTCCAGCGTGCCGATGGTCAGCGCGCCGTTCAGTGCCAGCTTCATGTTGCCGGTGCCCGACGCCTCCATGCCGGCGGTGGAGATCTGCTCTGACAGGTCGGCTGCCGGGATGATGATCTCCGCCGCGGTGACGTTGTAGTTGGGCAGCAGCACGACCTTCAGGTTGTCGTGCACCGACGGGTCGTGGTTCACCACCTTGGCGACGTCGTTGATCAGTTTGATGATCAGCTTGGCCATGTGGTAGGACGGCGCCGCCTTGCCGGCGAAGATCTTGGTGACGGGCACCCAGCTGACGGTCGGGTTGTCGCGCATCTCGTTGTACAGCGCGATGGTGTGCAGCACGTTCAGGAGTTGGCGCTTGTATTCGTGCATGCGCTTGACCTGGACGTCGAAGATGCTGTCGACCAGCACCTCCTCGCCGGTCTGGCGGGCGATGTAGGCGGCCAGCCGCTTCTTGTTCTTGCGCTTGGCCCGGCGGAATTCCTCGCGGAACACCACGTCGTCGGCCTTCTCGCGCAGCGCCGATATCTGCGACAGGTCGGAGATCCAGCCCTGGCCGATGCGGGTGGTGATCAGCTCCGACAGGGCCGGGTTGGCCTGCTTCAGCCAGCGCCGCGGGGTGATGCCGTTGGTCTTGTTGTTGATGCGGTCCGGGAATTCCTCGTGGAAATCGTTGAAGACCGTCTGTTTCATCAGGTCGGTGTGCAGGGCCGAGACGCCGTTGACCTTGTGCGACCCCAGGAAGGCGAGGTTGCCCATGCGCACGCGTCGCTCGCCGCGTTCGTCGATCAGCGACAGGCGCGACAGCCGGGCATTGTCGCCGGCGGCCTTGGCCTTGGTGCGGTTCAGGAACTTGGCGTTGATCTCGTAGATGATCTGCATGTGGCGCGGCAGCACCCGCTCGATCATCCGCACCGGCCAGGCTTCCAGCGCCTCGGGCAGCAGGGTGTGGTTGGTGTAGGCGAAGGTGGCGCGCGTGATCTCCCACGCATTGTCCCAGCGCAGGGCGTGCTGGTCGACCAGCAGGCGCATCAGCTCGGCGATGCCGATGGCCGGATGGGTGTCGTTCAGCTGGATCGCCGCCTTGTTGGGCAGGTTGTCGAAGCTGGTGTGGTGCTGGAGATAGCGGCGCAGGATGTCCTGCAGCGAGGCCGAGGTGAAGAAATACTCCTGCTTCAGCCGCAGTTCCTTGCCGGTCTCGGTCGCGTCGTTGGGATAGAGGACGCGGCTGAGATTCTCCGACAGGATCTTCTGCTCGACAGCCTTCATATAGGCGCCGTCGTTGAAATGGCCGAAGTTGAAGTCGCGGGTGGCGCGGGCCGACCACAGGCGCAGCGTGTTGATGGTGTCGCCGCCATAGCCGACGACCGGCGTGTCGTAGGCCATCGCCAGCACGCGGTCGGCGTCGACCCAGCGATAGGCGCGCTCGCCGACGCTGTCGCGGAACTCCTCGACCCGGCCATAGAACTGGACCGGATACAGCACCTCCGGACGGGCGAATTCCCAGGGGTTGCCGAATTGCAGCCACTGTTCGGGATACTCGACCTGCCAACCATTCTCGAATCGCTGCTCGAACAGGCCGAACTCGTAGCGGATGCCGTAGCCGTAGCCGGGCAGTCCCTGAGAGGCCATGCTGTCGAGGAAGCAGGCGGCCAGGCGGCCGAGGCCGCCATTGCCGAGCGCCGCGTCCGGCTCCGCATCGACGACGTCCTCCATCGACAGGCCGAGACGGTCCAGCGCCTGCCGGCATTCGTCCATGATGCCCAGGTTCGACAGGCTGTTGGTCAGCAGCCGGCCGATCAGGAATTCCAGCGACAGGTAGTAAACGCGCTTGGCGTCCTCGTGATAATAGCTGCGCGTCGTGTCCATCCAGCGGTCGACGACGCGGTCGCGCACGGCGAGCGCAACGGTATGGAACCAGTCGCGCCGGGTCGCGGCCCGCGCATCCTTGCCGACCGAATAGACCAGCCACTCCAAGAACGACCGTTTGAGGCCGTCGACATCCAGACTGCGGCGTTCGATGTCACGCGATTTGTACCGAGCGTCCATGTCCTGACTTTCTGCTTGAAAGGCCAATGGGAGCGGGCGGCTGGAAGGACGACGCTCCAAGATGCGGGAAGTGTCTGCGCTGTTGGTTAAACAAAGCTTTCCCACACGGAGCGTACAATCGTTTCCCTGTGGTAAAAGGGAGTAGGATCACACCAACGCCCCTTTTTTCCCGTCAACGATGCGTCACGAAATCGTTCCTGTCCACTGCGATGCAACACGCATCGGCATTCGCCGCGCCGAACCGGCCGACATCCCCGCGCTGCTGGCGATCGAGGAGCAGAGCTTCGCGACCGACCGGATGACGCGGCGCAATTTCCGATATGCGATCCTCAAGGCGAAAGGTGTGGTTTTGGTGGCGGATGGCGGCCCGCCGGACGTCGCGCGCCAAGCGGTCGCCTACGGCGTCGTCGCGGTCCATGCCGGCACGGGCTTCGCCCGGCTCACATCCTTTGCTGTCGCACCGTCCCATCGCGGCCGGGGTATCGCCCGGCGACTGCTGCCGGCGCTCGAGGGTGCGGCAACGGCGATGGGAGCCACCGCCCTGCGGTTGGAGGTGCGGGCGGACAATGCGGCGGCCATCGCGCTCTACACCGCCGCCGGATATCGCCGCTTCGCCGTCTATCCCGCCTATTACGAGGATGACATGGCGGCGCTGCGGCTGGAGAAGGCGCTGGCTCCTTCCTATCCCCCGCCCCGCCCGCTGCTCATTCGATGGTGGTAAACCCGGCAAGCGGGACCGTGACCGGAATCGCTTCAATCTGCCACCGATGTCACTCTTTCCGAATCCTCCGGTGGAACATCGGCGACGGGCGGTGCGTTTAGCTCCCGACACGATCAACGACGGGCAAAGAGGGAACCGCCGATGACGCCACCGCCGACCGGATCGTGCCGCGGCATCCTGCACGGATCTCCGCCCCGCGACAGATGACGGGCCGGGCTGTGGCGGACCTCCGGACCGCCCGGCACCTCAGGATCTGAGGCCGCAAGACCGCACAAGACACCACCAGCTTTTCGAACCGGCAGCGCCAACGCGCGCCGGAACGCCCAATGCCGTCCCCGCCGGGTTCCGCCGTTCCCCGGCCGGAGACGCACCAGACCGTGGAGGCCAGACCGTGGAGGACGAAAAGACCATGGCGTACTCGTTCGAAAACGAACTGATCCGTTGCATGCCCAATCTGCAGCGCTATGCCTGCAAGCTGACCCGCGACGCCAACGCGGCGGAAGACCTGTTGCAGGATTGCATGGCCCGCGCCCTCTCACGCCAGCATCGTTTCGAACCCGGCACCAATATGCAGGCATGGTTGACCACCATGCTGAAGAACCTGCACTTCAACAATCTTCAGCGCGACCGCCACGTGACCAAGGTGGAACTGTGGGACGGCGCCATGTCGGTCGATGCGGCGCAGATGTCGCGGCTGGTCTTCCGGGACGTCGATCGCGCCTTTTCCTCCCTCACCCCCAGCCAGCGCAAGGTGGTGAAGCTGGTCGCCATCGAAGGCCGCCCCTACCAGGAGGCGGCGGAGACGCTGAACGTGTCGATCGGCACCATCCGTTCCCGCCTGTGCCGCGCGCGTGAACGGCTGAACACCCTGATGGCCGCCTGACCATCCTTTTCCCCGCCTCAGGCCTCCGCGTCATCGACGCGGGGGCCTTTTTTCCTGATCCCATCAAGCGCGCCTCCGGGAGAATCCCGGCCCGGAATCAGCCGTTCACCACCGTACCGCCGTTCGGGTGCAGCACCTGACCCGACATGTAGGAGGAATCGGCGGAGGCGAGGAACACGAAGCACGGAGCCACCTCGTCGGGCTGGCCTGCGCGTTTCATCGGCACGTTGCTGCCGAAGCTCTCCACCTTCTCCTCGTCGAAGGTGGACGGGATCAGCGGGGTCCAGATCGGGCCGGGAGCGACGGCGTTGACCCGGATGCCGCGGTCGGCCAGCGCCATGGATAGCGACCGGGTGAAGGCGACGATGGCGCCCTTGGTCGCCGAATAGTCCAGCAACTCCGGACTGCCCTTGTAGGCGGTGACGGAGGTGGTGTTGACGATGCACGCCCCCTCGTGCAGATGCGGCAGCGCCGCCTTCACCATGAAGAACTGGGAGAAGATGTTGGTGCGGAAGGTCCGTTCCAGCTGCTCGGCGGTGATGTATTCGATCGACTTCTGCGGGTGCTGCTCCGCCGCGTTGTTGATCACGATGTCGAGGCGACCATGGTCGGCGATCATGCGCTCCACCGCGTTGCGGCAGATTTCCTCCTGGCCGGCGTCGCCGCTCAGGATGGTGCAGGGCTGGCCCTCCGCCTCGACCAGGCGGCGGGTCTCGCGGGCGTCCTCGTCCTCGTTCAGGTATAGGATGCCGACCTTGGCCCCTTCGCGCGCGTACAGCACGGCGATGGCGCGGCCGATGCCGCTGTCTCCGCCGGTGATCAGCGCCACCTTGTCGCGCAGCTTGCCGCTGCCGCGATAGCCGGGCCGGGTCTCGGACGGCTGGGGGTTCATCGGACCCTGGTGTCCGGGCCGCTTGCCCTGGTGCTGCGGCGGTTGACCGGCCGGATGTCGGCTCTTTTGCTGAGCCATGGGCACTCTCCTTCCAAGGTAACGCCTTCGTGACGCGGGTGGGCTGCGTTGCACAACGACAACAGGCGCGATTGCGTCGCGTTCCGCCCGGCTGTCGGACGGAACAATAGGCGATGCCGCCCTGTTACTTGCCCGGGTGACGCGAAAGAGGATGCCGATGCCGGATTGCCCGCCTCGAAAGGGAGCGATGATCGTGCCGTTCGTCGGACTGGTATGGCCGAGGTTCATGCCCGTAAGATGTCGGGCAGGCGTCCTTTCGGCTGGCCTTTTCCGGGAACGGCGGCGGCGCCGGGCGTGTCACGCCGGACGTGCCACGGTTGATCGTGTCCCAGGGAAGACTCCCCGGCGACCCATCCGGGAACGACAGAGATGAAGCGTGTGACGATGACCGATATAAACGCCTATCTGGACGGCGCCCTGGATGAGCAGGAGCGTGCGGAATTCGAGAGCGTGGTGCAGAGCGACCCCGATGCCAGGGCGCTGCTCGTTCAGCACCGGCAGCATGTGGAGGAACTCCATCGCCTGTACGATCCGGTGCTGAGCGAGGAGGTTCCTTCCCGCATGCTGGAATTGTTGCGTAAACGGAACGGTTGATCCGGGCGTTGCCGGGCGATCCATGGACGGGCCGGGAAACCGGCTGGCCGTGGATCGGTCGATCGCCGATTGACCGGCTGCTTTATTTTTTTCTCCCTCCGGCAGCCCCTTGCGCTATGGGATGCGGTACCGCCTTTCTTTTGGTGAAGGCCCGGATCGGACGGATGGACCATGGCGCGCAGACGAGCGGAGCCGAGCATCCTGCTCGGCCCCATCCTGTATTTTCGCGGTGAACAACGCGACCGCTGGTGGCTGTCGGCGTTGTTCGTGCTGGATGGCGAGGTCGAACCGGACGATCTGCGGGTGGACGGCGTCACCCTCCCCGTTCCGCCGCGCCATTTGACCGTATGGCGCCGCCGCCATGTCTGGCGCTTCGACTTCGCCGTGCCGCGCGGCATGCGCGACACCGACGTCACCTATGGGTTTCCCGACGGACCGCGCTGGACAATAATTGTTCCGGGTCGTTATTCATTCCCACGAATGGCCATTCTGTATGGAAGCGGAATGATAGCGCTGGAGTCGCCCGGCGGCGCGTCAATCCCGGCCCCGCCCCAGCCCCCATCCCTATGGCCGGACCTCGTCTCCCGCCATGCCGCCGACCGTTACCATCTGCTGGTCCAGGCCGGCGGGCAGACCGATGGGGACGCGGTGCTGGCCGACGCTCCCCAGGCCGCCGGACTGTTGGCCGCCGTCCACCGGCTGGGCCCGCCTCGGCCCGGTCTGACGGAAGAACTGATGAATGCCGGCTTTGAGCGCATGCTGCAGTTCTGGAGCGGTGCGGCCGCGGCGGATGCGCTGGCGTCCATCCCGTCGGTGATGATGTGGGATCGCGCCGACCTCGGGCGCCTTCTGGCCGGCGCCTGGAGCGGTCGGGAGGATGGCGATGCCGCGTCGCGCAGTCTGTGGCCGCTGATTGCGGCGGCGCGGCGGCAGATCCAGCTGTTCCAGACCGCCTCGGTTGCCGATTCGCCACCCGATTGCCTATGGGGAGCCGCCGGCGGAACGCTGTCGCAGGGATTTGTCGTCGGCGAGGTCGGCCTGCTGGCGCTCGATCTGTGGAGCGACCGCAGCCGCCGGCACCTGCTGTCGGACCGCGACTGGAGCCTGCTGCCGGACTGGCTGGACCGTTTTTCCAGCTGCCGTCACCTGATCCTGGTCAGCGGCGGACCGCTGCTGATGCCCGCAGGCGCCGTGTCCGACCCCTCCGACAGCCGGCCCGCCGGCCTGTGGCAGCGGCTGGGCCGCCTTTTGGGGGGCCGGCCGGGCACTGCCTGGAGCACCCGATGGGCCGTTGCGGGGCGTCATGCCGACCGGGACCGGCTGGTCCATATGCTGGCCGACTTCTCCCGGCGCAGCGGCTGCCGCATCACCATCGCCTCGCGCGGGCTGGCCGGAAGCGCGGGGCGCGGCGTACTGCGCGGCGGCGGGCTGGAGATGTGGCAGCTCTATGCCCCCCGCTTCACCGGCGATGTCCACCCCGATTGGCGACTCCGCTGGCGGGCGCGTCTGGCGGCAATGGCGGCCCGGTCCGGCCGGACGCCCGCCCACCGCTTCGAGTTGCCGATTTTCGCCGAGGGCGGGCGGACGCTGTTGCAGGGGCCGGGATGGATCGCCTGCGCCTTCGACGGCAAGGGCCAGTTGCATGCGCGCTGGTGCCTGCCGGGCGACCCCGGTCACTACGCACAAGCCATTTGATTGCCCCCTGTTTGGTTACAGTGAGGCGCGCTCCATCACGAACAGCAGCCCGTCGACGGGCACTCCCTTTTCCCGGCGCGGGGTACAGGGCTCGATCAGGCGGACCGAGAAGCCTGCCGTCACCGCAGCGGCCCTGACATAGGTCTCCGCATGGGCATAGCGGCGTGTCGCTCCGAGCGCGAAGGGTTCGGCCGACTCCGTCGGCAACCGCTCCACCGTGGCGGCGAAGAGGCCCCCCGGCGGCAGGGCGGAGGCCGCCGCCGCGAAGACCGGGACGAGATCGCCGATGTAGACCAGCACGTCGGCGGCGACCAGCAGGTCCCAGGCGCCGGGCGTCCGCTCCATCGCCTCCACCACGTCGCCGACGCCGAGTTCGTCATAGAGCCCGCGCTGCCGCGCCTTTTCCACCATGCGCGGCGACAGGTCGACGCCGGCCAGATGCCCGGCCAGCGGCTTGAAGCTGACGCCGGCCAGCCCGGTGCCGCAGCCGAGATCGAGGATCCGCAGGCCCGCCGCTTCCGGCAGGACGCGGTCCACCGCCCCGCGCAGCAACTCCGGCGCCGCATATCCGAGCTTGCCGACGAGATCCTGGTCGAATCGGTCGGCATAGCGGTCGAACAGGGCGCGGACATAGGCGGCCGACAGGTCGGCCCCCTCCCCGGCCTCCAACGCCGCGACCAGCCGTTCTATGGCGGCGGCCTCGTCGCCTTCGGCCCCGTCACGCGCACGGCGCAGCGCCGCCAGGGCCTTAGCTGGTTCCCGCAGCGCCAGCCAGCCGCGGCCAAGCGCATGATGGACCGCGGCGTCGTCCTCGAAGCGGTGTGCCAGCGGTTGGAGCAGCTCCACCGCGGCCAGGGCATCGCCGCATGCGGTCAGCGCCTCCGCCAGGGCCAGGACCGCGTCACGGTCGTCTGGACGCAGGGCAACCGCCTCCCGGAACTCGTCCAGCGCCTCATCCATCCGCCCGAGTGCGGTCAGGCAGCGGGCGAGCCCGAGTCGGGCTTGCGCCGAATCGCTGCGCTCGGCCACCAACTGTGTATGGAACGCAAGTGCGGCAGGGATTTCGCCGCACTGCCGCAAGGCCTCGGCCAGCATCAGCCGCCAGGTCCAGTTCCCTGGCTCCAGGGTGACGGCGCACCGCCAGGCGGCGGCACTACGCCCCAAGGCGCCGGAGCCGCCATTGGCATCGGCCAACGCCGCCCAGGCCTCGCCATTGTCCGGAACGATGGCGGCCGTCCTGCGGAATCCATCGGCGGCAGCTGTGAAATCCCCACCATAAAGCCGATCGTAACCGTACCGGAACAGTTGATCGGAAGGGGAAGCGGGCGACGCTTCGCCGAAGGACGGATCCGCTGGCAAATGGGATTCCTCTATCGTCGGGTTTGGGCCGAAGCGGTGGCGCCGGACCGGCAGGCTCCCATCCGGCCGCTGTCGGGGCGATCCCGGGAGACGTTGCGGCATCGCTCGCGGCCCGGACTCCCGGGTCCGGCCAAGGTCCGGGGAAATGGGACGGCGGAGTTTACTGCCCCAACATGCTGCGTTGCGCAAGGGGGTGGTGAAAATCCTCTGGACGTGTGATTCGGGCGACACGCGGTCGCGTTAGCCCATTTTTCGTAGGGTGTCCGGAGGGGCGCGCCGGACGACTGGGCCACCCCGATCGATTGCGTCATCAAATGTGGCAATTCAAGGGCTTATGTGGCTCATCTAAGCGCCTACTCCTTCCGTCCGGCGGCCCGGGGTGACATCTGACGGACGAAAGCTGTGGTATTACCAGGGAGCAAGCGGGTTGACGATGGATCAAATTTTTGGAAGTGTGACCGCGGCGCCCGATCGGGAGGCGCAGAACACTTGGGTAGGAGGCGGTCGCCGTAAGCGACTCGGTGACCGGAAGAACGGCCCCGCGCGGGGGGTCAAACAGCCGCCGTAATGGACGGGGCGTCAGCAGAAGGAGATTTGGGATGCAGGCACGAAATCAGCGCGTACGCGCCACGGGGGGTGGGCGTTTCGCACTGGCTGCCGGACTGCTGACGGCTCCGTTGTTCGCCATGACCGTGGCCGGCGCCGCCCAGGCCCAATCCGCCTCTCCCGTTCTCTCCAAGGAAAGCTGCGTCACCCATGCGGTGGAAGCAGAACAGAAGCTGGGCATTCCGTCCGGCATGCTGGTCGCCATCGCCCTGATCGAAAGCGGCCAGGACGGCGCTCCGCACCCCTTCGCCATGAGCGTGCAGGGTCGTCCCTACTATGCCCGCAACGTCAGCGATGCGGCCCGCCACCTGCGCGACCATCGCGGCCAGCTTCGGTCCAACACCTATGTCGGCTGTATGCAGCTGTCGGTCGCCAGCCACCGCGGCGAGTTCCAACCGCTGGAGCGAATCGTCGAGCCGCGCGACAACGTCTTCTACGCCGGCCAGCTCCTGATCCGTTTCCATGGTGAGGAAGGCAACTGGAAGACCGCGCTGGCGCGCTACAATGGTGGTTCGGGCCGCCGCGCCCAGGCTTATGTCTGCAAGATCTGGCAGAGCCTTTCTGAGTTGGATGCGCAGAGCGCCAAGCTGCTCGCCTCCTCCCGTTGCGAAGACACCGATCCCGTCAGCGTCGCCCCGCGCACCCGCCGCAGCTTCCGCAATGCGCAGCAGGTCGCCGCGATCAACTGAGCCGCATTCCGGGCCGGCTCGATCCCCGATCGCACAGGTTTGGCCGCGCCGGCAAGATGCTGGCGCAGAGTGCCGTGATCGGGTAAACCCCGGCGCATGAACTACCGTCACATCTTTCACGCCGGCAACCCGGCCGACGTGATGAAGCATGCCGTGCTGGCGCTGATCCTGGATCATCTGCGCGCCAAGCCCGCGCCCTTCTGCGTGCTCGACACCCATGCCGGCATCGGCCGTTACGACCTCACCTCGGAAGCTGCCCGCAAGACCGGGGAGAGCGACGAGGGCATCGGCCGTCTGTGGGCCGGCCTGCAGGGCGACCCTCCGCCCCACCCGGCCCTGGCGCCCTACCTGGATGCTGTGCGGACCCTGAACCCGGACGGTGCGCTGCGCTGGTACCCCGGGTCTCCCCACATCGCCCGTGCGGCCCTGCGCCCGCAGGACCGGATGGTCCTGGTGGAACTGCACCCTGACGATGCCCGCAGCCTGAAGGCCGAGTTCGCCGGAGACCGCAGCGTCGCCGTCCACCAGACCGACGCCTACACGGCGCTGAAGGCCCATCTGCCGCCCCGGGAGAAGCGCGGGCTGGTGCTGGTCGACCCGCCCTTCGAACAGCCGGACGAGTTCGCACGCATGGCGGAGGGGCTGGCACTGGCGCATCGGCGCTGGCCTACCGGCGTCTTCGCCCTGTGGTATCCGATCAAGGAGCGGGCAGCCGTCTGGCGGTTCCAGGACGCGGTTGAGAAGACCGGGATCCCGAAGATCCTGATCGCCGAACTGACCTGGCATCCGGAAGACACCCATCTGCGCCTGAACGGCTCGGGCCTGCTGATCGTCAACGCGCCCTGGCGGCTGGACGAGACGTTGCGCGCCATGCTGCCGGCCCTGCATGCCGTCCTGCCCACCACCGGCGGCGGCAGCGCGGTCAGTTGGCTGACGCCGGAAGCGGCTTGAAGTGGAAACGGAAAAAACCCCCGGCCTTTGCGGGCCGGGGGCAGGTCAGGATGGAGATCGTCGAGTACTGATGCCGGCAGCTCAGAACCGCCGTTCGGTCTGCTGCGCCGCACCTTCGATGCGGGCGTTCAGCTTGGTCGCCGCATCGTTGGCGGAGCGTGCAGACATTTCGGAGATCTTGATGCTTCGATCCAGCACCAGTTGCATGTTGTCCTTCAGCATGCGGCTCTGCACCGCATAGAAATCGGGCACGCTGCGGCTGCGCAACAGGGCGTTCATGCCTTCGGCGTTGCGGGTGGCGACATCCTGCGCCAACCCCATCCATTCGCGCCACGCGTTCTGCCAGCCATCGGCAAGAACACTGCCGCACTGGACCATCACGTCCATGGTTTCGCGCGTCTGGCTGGCGACCTCGCCCTGTGCTTCCTTCGACAGGCCAAGTGCCCGCTGCAATTTTTCCGATGTGCGGCCCGCGACCTCGGAGGCGGTGCCCATCACGGATTGCGTTGTATCGGCACCGCGCCGGGCCATTTCGGCACTGGCGCCCAGTATCTTCCGGCCGGTCTCCGCACCCGCGTCCGCGGCACGGCGCCCGGTCTCGGCCGTGTCCTCTCCGATCGACCGGGCGGCATCGGCAGCCCGGCGGGTGGTGGCCTCCCCGGCGCGGGTCATGTCCTCGACCGAGCCCTTCGTCCGGTCTGCGGTTTCTCGTGTGGTGGTATGGTCTTTGTCGGTAGCCATGCGGGATGCTCCTCGAATATTTTCGTCCGGTTGGACGTTTCTTCCCAAAACCCGCGCCGGTCATTTTGCTGCACCGCCGCACGCGTTGAGTGGTATAACATCCGAGAAGCAAAACGTTCCAGGGCGCAAAATAACAGGACCACACCCCTTCTTTCGAGGTAGGGATGTTGTGAACCGGAACCGTATTTTATGTTACATTGTTCTGTAATATTGCATTGGCAACACTTTCTCCTTTGATTTGCACAGCTTATCCGTTCCGCTTCTGTTTCCCGAAGCGCGCAAGGATTTCGCCGGCGATGCCGCGGCGGAACAGCAGGACACAGACGATGAAGATGCAGCCGATCACCACCGGAACCGGCAGGCTGGTCGCCGCCAGATAGTTTTCCAGCGTCACCACCAGTGCCGCCCCGACCACCGGTCCGGACAGCGTGCCCATGCCACCCAGCAGCGTCATCAGCACCACCTCGCCCGACATCTGCCACGTCACGTCGGTCAGGGTCGCCAATTGGAACACGATGGCCTTGGTCCCGCCGGCCAGCCCGGTGAGCGTCGCCGACAGCACGAAGGCTAGCAGCTTGTAACGGTCGGTGCGATACCCCAGCGAGACGGCGCGCGGTTCGTTCTCGCGGATCGCCTTCAGCACCTGTCCGAACGGCGAATGGACTGTGCGCCAGATGATGGCGAATCCGATCAGGAACACCCCCAGAACCGTATAATACATCGCCATCGGCTCGTTCAGGTCGATGACGCCGAACAGCGTGCCGCGCGGCACCGCCTGGATACCGTCCTCGCCATGGGTGAAGGGCAACTGCAGCGCCAGGAAGAACACCATCTGGCTCAAGGCCAGCGTGATCATGGCGAAATAGATGCCCTGGCGCCGGATGGCGATGCCGCCGAAGGCCAACCCCAGAACGGCAGCCGCCGCGGTGCCCAACAGGATGCCCAACTCCGGCGACAAACCCCAGACCTTCACCGTGTGCGCGGTGACATAAGCGGCGCTGCCGAAGAAGGCGGCATGTCCGAAGCTCAACAGGCCGCCGAAGCCGATCAGCAGGTTGAAGGCGCAGGCGAACAGCGCGAAGCACAGCACCTTCATCAAGAAGACCGGGTAGAGGAAGAAGGGAGCCGCCAACAGGACCGCCAAAGCCGCCACCGCCCCCAGCCGCGCTGCCATTGCTCCGGTGCCGGCGGCCGGCGACTGGTCATCGGCTGACGCCTTGGCGGGAGTTCGGGCGCTGCTTTGCGAATGAAGGCTCATGCGGTCACCTTTCCCGTCCGAACAGGCCGGCGGGCTTGATCATCAGCACCACCGCCATGATGACGAAGACCACGATGTTCGAGGCCTCCGGATAGAACACCTTTGTCAGCCCTTCCAACAGGCCGAGACCGTAACCGGTCAACACCGCGCCCAAAATCGACCCCATGCCACCGATCACCACCACCGCGAACACCACGATGATCAGGTTGGAGCCCATCAGCGGCGACACCTGGTAGATCGGCGCTGCCAGCACCCCGGCCAGCCCGGCCAGCGCCACCCCGAAGGCATAGGTGAGCGTGACCATGCGTGGCACGTTGATGCCGAAGGCCTGGACCAGCACCGGATTCTCGGTCGCGGCACGCAGATAGGCGCCGAGCTTCGTCTTTTCGATGGCGATCCAGGTGCTGATGCAGACGATCAGCGACGCCACCACCACCCAGCCGCGGTAGTTGGGCAGGAACATGAAGCCCAGATTGTTGCCGCCCTTCAGCGCGTCGGGGATCGGATAGGGCTGGCCCGATACTCCGTACTGGTGGCGGAAGGCACCCTCGACGATCAGCGCCACCCCGAAGGTCAGCAGCAGCCCATAGAGATGGTCGAGCTTGTACAGCCGCGACAGCAGCGTCTTTTCGAGCACCACCCCGAACAGCCCGACGATCACCGGCGCCAGCAGCAACGCCCACCAATAGCCGATGCCGGTATAGGTCAGCAGCAGCCACGCCACGAAGGCACCCATCATGTAGAGCGCGCCGTGGGCGAAGTTGATGACGTTCAGCATGCCGAAGATCACCGCCAGCCCCAGGCTGAGCAGCGCGTAAAACGATCCGTTGATCAACCCCAGCAGGAGCTGACCGAACAGCGCCTGGGGCGGAATGCCGAAAATCGTTCCCATCATGAGCGTTAGCCTCCCCGACGGCACCCCCGCGGCGTCACGGCCCTGCGGCCGTTGTCGCAGCGGGGATGCCGGTCCCTGTCGAACTGCGAAAGTCCGTCACGCCACCCGACAGATCACGCGGCACATCACTTCGGCAGCTTGCAGCCGCTTTCCTCGAAGGTTGCGAAGGCCTCCTTGCCGGGGATGGTGCGCAGGATCTGATAGTAGTCCCACGGTCCTTTCGATTCGGCCGGCTTCTTCACGCGGGCCAGATACATGTCATGGACCATGCGGCCGTTGGGCAGGATGGTGCCGTTCTTGGCAAACATGTCGTTGACCGGCATCTCCTTCATCTTGGCAGCGACGGTTGGCCCGTCATCGGTGCCGGCGGCCTCGATGGCCTTCAGGTAATGGCGGACGGCGGAATAGCTGCCGGCCTGCACCATCGTCGGCATCTTGCCGTGGCGGTCGAAGAACTTCTTGGACCAGGCGCGCGTATCGTCGTCGCGATCCCAGTAGAAGCCGGTGGTCAGCACCAGATCCTGCGCGACGGCCAAGCCTAGCGCATGCACGTCGGACAGGAAGATCAGCAGGCCCGCCAGCTTCTGCTGGCCGCCCTGCGTCAGGCCGAACTCGGACGCCTGCTTGATCGAGGTGATGGTGTCGCCGCCGGCGTTGGCCAGCCCGACCACCTTGGCGCCCGACGATTGCGCCTGCAGCAGGAAGGAGGAGAAGTCGGCGGTGTTCAGCGGCGCCTTCACCGATCCCATCACCTTGCCGCCAGCCTTCTTGACCTCGACCGAGGTATCGGCCTCCAGCTGGTGGCCGAAGGCATAGTCGGCGGTGATGAAGAACCAGCTGTCGCCGCCTTCCTTCACCATGGCCTGTCCGGTTCCGACCGCGAGCGCGCGGGTGTCGTAGGGCCAATGGAAGCCGGTGGGGGAGCAGGCGTCGCCGGTCAGCCGGGAAGTGGCCGGACCTTCCATCAGGAAGATCTTCTTCTTCTCCTTCGTCACCTCCTGGACCGCCAGCGCCACGCCGGAGTTCGGCACGTCGACGATGACGTCGACACCGTCCTGATCGATCCATTGGCGGGCGAGGTTGGCGCCGATGTCGGGCTTGTTCTGGTGGTCGGCCGAGATGATCTCGATGGGCTTGCCGAGGATCTTGTTACCGAACTCCTCCGCGGCCATGCGCGCGGCGATGACCGATCCCTCGCCGCCCAGATCGGCGTAGAGACCGGAGCGGTCGTTCAGCACACCGATCTTGACCGCCTCCCCGGACAGCTTGCCCTGCTGGGCCATGGCCTGTCCGGTCGACAGAGGCGCGGTGGACAGGACACCGACCGTCAGGGCAGCCAGGGCGGCACCGGTCAGAAGACGTGCGATCATGCGTGGATTCCTCCCCTCAGCGTTGCGTTGCGCGTGGTTCCGGGCGACCGGTCCGAAACGGTTCGGCCGGCGATCCCGGGACGGTCGCGCCGGCCGTTCATTTGGTTTCATCGGAAACCGTCTGGCCGTGCGCGCCGCCCCTTGCCAAACACTATGCAGGTGCAGCCTGTTGTAAGCGAAGCGGATTTTCAGTTTAACAAGCAATTTTCATCAAGGGTCGGGCGAAACGCCGGCTTTTTCCATTCGGGGGTGTATGGAGGGGGCGGAGAGCGGGGCCGCCGCCTGCCGACGCCTGTCGATTCGCCGCATGACGGGGGTCACCGTGATGCCATGGACGAGAATCGAGAGCAGGACGATCAACCCGGTCATCGTCCACAAGGCGTTCGGCACATCGAATTCCGCCGCATTCAGGGCATAGGCGACGTAATAAAAGCTGCCCATGCCGCGAATGCCGAAGAAGGCGATGGCCAGCTTTTCGCCCGCCGGCATCGCCAGCCCGGCCAACCCCGCCATTCCGGCCAGCGGGCGCACGACGAACAGGATCGCCAGTGCGGCGCCGACCGTGCTCCACGACACCGGATGGAGCAAGCCGTGGGCCAGCGTGCCGCCGAACAGCACCAGCATCAGCATCATCAACAGCCTTTCGGTCTGTTCGACGAAATCATGCAGCCGCTCGTGATACGTGCTGTTGCGTTCCGCGTCCCGCAGTGACAGTGCTGCGACGAACACGGCGACGAAGCCGTAGCCGCCTGCCAGTTCCGTCACCCCATAGGCGATCAGCGTGATGCCGAGCGAGACGAAACCGTCGCCCGTCCGCGACAGGTTGGCCCGATTCGGCACGCGGAAGGTGACGAATGCCAGCAGCTTGCCGACCAGCCAGCCCATGCCGACACCGGCCGCCAGCTTCCACGCCACATCCAGGGCGGCCCAATGCAGCAGCATGGTCCAGGGCGGGTTGCCATTCAGCAGAGCCACCCCGATGGCCACATGGACGAACGGAAAGGCGAGTCCGTCGTTCAGTCCGGCTTCCGACGTCAGGCTGAAGCGGATCTCGTCCTCCTCGCCGGATTTCGGCGGCCCGACCTGGATATCGGAGGCGAGCACGGGATCGGTCGGCGCCAGCGCCGCACCCAGCAGGATCGAAGCCGATATCGGGAAATCCAACCAGTACCAGCCTATCAGCGCGATCATCAGGATGGACAGCGGCATGGTGACGGCCAGCAGCCGCCAGGTGACCATCCAACGCCGCCAGCCGATGCGGCGGTCCAGCTTGAGCCCGGCCCCCATCAGCGCGACGAGGACGATCAGTTCGGTCAGCCGCTCGGTCGCTTCGGGAAAGGCCAGCGGTTCGGGGTTGTCCAGCGGAAAGGCGGCGAAGGCCGCATATCCAAGGCCGACACAGATGATCGGCAGTGACAGCGGCAGTTCCTTCAGCATCATCGGCAGCCAGGCTACCAACAGTATCAGAACCCCGAGCCCAACCAGCAAGACGATGTAAGACATGCAAGCCCATCCCCGTGATGCCCCGGCACGACAAGCCGGCATCACAACAGGCTGCATTGCGATGTGCCGGCCGTAGGAGGGCAGGTCCCCCGGGGGCAGTTACCGATCAACACGCCAGCGCGTCGAAGGGTTCGCAAAGATGCTGTTCGAAGGGAGAGTTCGGAACCGGTAAGGCGAAGCTGAAGGAGATTCTCGCCCTTGCAGCCGCGCCCTGTTGCCGCCCGCGGGAGCCGGTAACCGCGGGGGCTTGAAGTACGGCCGGTCAGGCCGCGGAGGTCATCGGAAAGCCGCTGTAGTCGAGCGACGCCGACCAGAAGCGTTCCAGCTTGCGCAGGGTCTCGTTGGCCTTTGTCAGTTCCTCGTCGCTGAAACCGGCCTTTTCCAGGGCGGTCAGATGACGTTCGAACATGACGCTGATCTTCTCGCGCAGATCCAGTCCCTTTTCCGACAGGCGGACACGGACGGAGCGGCGGTCGTGCGGGGAGCGCTCCTGGCCGAGATAGCCGTTCTCGACCATCTTCTTGACGTTGTAGGACACGTTGGAGCCAAGATAATAGCCGCGCGCGGTAAGTTCGCCGACCGTCATCTCGTCTTCGCCGATGTTGTACAGAATGAGGCTCTGAACGTTGTTGATGTCCTGTATCCCAAGCCGGTCCAGCTCGGTCTTGAGCACCTCAAGAAAGTGGCGATGCAGCCGCTCAATCAACAGGATGCTCTCATAATAAGGTTTGCGCACCGCGGTCTCCTTTGGCTCTAACCGGCCGTTCCCCGCGCAAGGACGATACCGGGACCTTAAAGGGAGATTAACCGATCATTCGTCGGCAATCATCCTAATAATTCCGGAAAAAGTCCGGCACAACCCATTGTTCTGCCCCGAGTTGGGCGACCTTCCCGCCCGAACCTCGGCGTTCGGACGGGATTTGGCGGCGAAGCGGAAATCCGGATGGGAAATCCAACGATTTTCGACCGGTTTCCCTCAGTCGCGGAAGACCAGATCGCCGCCGGCCGGTTCCGCGAAGTGGCGCTCGACGTCTGACGGGCCGACATCGGCCAACCCGGCCGGCTTCCATTTCGGGTTCCTGTCCTTGTCGACCAAGGCGGCGCGGATCCCCTCGTAGAAGTCGTCGCCGGCAAGACAGGCAAGGCTGAGGCGCAACTCCTGCACCATGCAGGCCTCGAAATCCAGCTTGCCCCCGCGCCGCAGGGCGGCAAGGGTCACCTTGAGGCTGGTCGGCGACACCCGGCGCAGGGTGGCCAGTTGGCCCGCTGCCCACTCCGTCCCCTCTGCCTCCAGCGCCTTGACGATGGGTTCGATCGCATCGAAGGCATAGCAACGGTCGACGACGGCGCGAATCGCGGCAACCGTCGCCTCACCCGCCTCTCCGCGATGGGACGCGACCGCTTCGTCGGCCGGGATGCCGGCGGCCAGATCGTCGATCAGCGCATCAATCCTGCCGCTCGGCACGAAGGCGTCGGCCGCGCCGATGGCGATCAGGTCGGCCGCCTTCAGCCGGTCGCCAGTCAGGCCGAGCCAGATGCCGACCTGTCCCGGCAGCCGCGGCAGGAAATAGGTGCCGCCGACGTCCGGATACAGGCCGATCCCGGTTTCCGGCATGGCGAACAGCGTCCGCTCGGTGACGATGCGGTGGGTGCCATGCACGGACAGGCCGACGCCGCCGCCCATGGAGATGCCGTCGATCAGGGCTACATAGGGCTTGGACAACCGCTTGATCAGGCGGTTCAGCACATACTCTTCGCTGAAGAAGGCGCGCACAGGCGCGCTGTCGCCCAGGCCCTCCTTGGCGGCCTTGCCGGCCTCGTACAGGCTGACGACGTCGCCGCCGGCGCAGAACGCCTTCTCCCCTGCGCCGCGGATCACGACGGCCTTGACCTCGGGATCGGCATCCCAGGCCCGCAGCTGCGGATCGAACAGCCGGATCATGCCGAGAGTCAGCGCGTTCAGCGCCTTCGGCCGGTTGAGCGTGACGAGGCCGATGGCGCCCCGGCGTTCGAACAAAATCTCAGCGACGTCGCTCATCGTATTGTATTTTCTCGGTTATCGGTGGGTATCGGGCGGTGGCGGGCCGGCTCCTTCACCTCTGCGATGCATCGGACGGCGGAAGATCGGCCGGCAACGATGATACGGGAGTGGGCGCTTCTGTCAAACCGGCCATACGGCTCCGGATGTTCCCGTTCGTGGGCGTGGCGCGGATTGGGAACATCTCACCCCTTGGACCGTTGCGCCCACGCTCACATCTGTTGGCGACCAGCTTTGCGAAACAGCCCTACGGAAGGCCCGATCCCCATGCCGATTTCCCTCCTGCCGCACCAGATTTTCCACGGTGAGCAATGAAAGTCGGGATCATCCTCAACCGGCAGGCGGGGTCGCTGGTCGGCCGCCCGATCGACGGGGCGGAGACGGCGATCCGCAAGGCATTCGAGAAGCATGGCGCGACGGTGGACCTGCATGCGGTCGAGGGCGCCGAATGCACCCAGACGATCCGCAAGGTTCTGGACTCCGATGCCGAGACGCTGGTGGTCGGCGGTGGCGACGGCACGCTGCACAGCGCGGTGAAGCTGGCACTGCCGACCGGCAAGACACTTGGGGTGATTCCTCTCGGCACTCTCAATCTCTTGGCCCGTGATCTTCATGTTCCTCTTGAACTGGAGGCCGCCGCCGAGGCCCTGGCCGCCGGCCGGGTTCGCGCCATCGACATCGCCGAGGTGAATGGCGAGCCATACACCAACAGCTCGATACTCGGATTCTATCCGGCGGTGGTGCAGGAACGAGAACGCCAACGCCGGCAACACCGACTGCTGAAATGGCCGGGCGCCGCCCTGGCGCTGGCGAAGACGCTGTATCGGCTGCCGATGCTCGATGTCCGGCTGGACTGGGGCGATGGACCGAGGCGCATGCGGACGCCGATCCTGGTCGTGTCGAACAACGTCTACGACGAGGGGTTCGGGCTGGTCCTGACCCGTCAGGCGCTGGATGCGGGAAAACTGGGAGTCTATGTCGCCCGCGAGCGGAACGCCTTGGCGATGCTGCGGTTGATGGGACGGCTGATCGCCGGTTCCTGGAAACAGGACGAGGCGCTGGACACCTATGCGGTCACCAGCCTGACCGTCCACAGCCGCCGCCATCATCTGAAGATGGTCAACGACGGCGAGATCCGGAAGCTGGAGGCTCCGCTCCACTATCGGATTCTCCCAGGTGCCCTGAAGGTTCTGGCTCCAGGCTGAGATAGAGGATGAAGACGGCGTGAAACGGCTCGCTCATATTTCCGACCTGCATTTCGGGCGGATCGATCATCGCGTCGTCGACGGGCTGCTTGCCGACCTCACGGCCCAGGCGCCCGACCTGATCGTCATTTCCGGCGACCTCGTCCAGCGGGCGAAGCCGCGCCATTTCAAGGAGGCGAGCGCTTTCCTGGAGAAATTGCCCTTTCCCTACCTGGTCGTACCGGGAAATCATGACATCCCGGTTTATAATGTGTTCCGGCGCTTCACCAATCCGTTCGGCCATTACCGGCGCTACATCACCACCGATCTCAGCCCGCTGCACATCGACGATGAAATGGCCGTGCTGGGCATCAACACCGCACGCCCGGTCATCATGGATTTTTCCGAAGGCCGGATGAACCGCCGCCAGATCAAGCGGGTGCGCGAGGTGTTCAGCGACATGCCGGACACCATGTTCAAGGTGCTGTTCACCCACCACCCTTTCCTGCCACCACCCGACCTGCCCGGAACGCGTCTGGTTGGCCGCCACAAGCTGGCACTGCCTGCACTGGAAAGCTGCGGCGTCGACCTGCTGCTGGCCGGCCATCTGCACAAGGCCTATTCGGGCGACATCATGAGCTTCCATACCCAGATCGCCCGCTCGATCCTGGTCGCCCAGGCCTCCACCGCGACCTCCACCCGCCTGCGCAACGAGGCGAACGCCTACAACCTGATCACCGTCGCCCATCCGGACGTGACGTTCGAGGTGCGGTCGTGGGAGGGAGCCGCCTTCATGGGCGGGCTGGTGTCCTCCTACCGCAAGCATGGCCAGCGCTGGACCCTCCAGGCGCAGGACACCGGCTTCCGCCCCGTGGGCGGCGCCGGCCAGGAAAATGGCATGCGGGGAAGCGGCCTGGCCGACAGGGCATGACGCCCGCGCGAGGCTGCCGCAATGGTCCTTTGGGACCGCCGGCCGACCCGGCGGCTTGAGTTCACGATCCGGGAAGGCGTAGGATCGCCCCACTCGCTCTAAGTGCATGGTTTCCCCGATGCCGATCTCCCTGCCCGCCGCCTTCCCGCGCACCCGTCTGCGCCGCAACCGCGCCGATGCCTGGACCCGCCGCCTGGTCGCCGAGAACACGCTGACCGTCGACGACCTGATCTGGCCGGTCTTCGTGATCGAGGGCGAGAACCGGCGGGAACCGGTCGCCTCCATGCCCGGGGTCGAACGCCTGACCATCGATCTGCTGTGCGAGGCGGTTTCGCAGGCCGGATCGCTCGGCATCCCCTGCGTCGCGCTGTTCCCGGTCGTCGGCTCCGACGCCAAGTCCGAGGATGCGGCGGCGGCCTACAGGCCGGACAACCTGATGAACCGCGCGATCCGCGCGGTGAAGGCGGCTGCCCCCGACGTCGGCATTCTGGGGGACGTCGCGCTCGACCCCTACACCAGCCATGGCCATGACGGCATCCTGCGCGACGGCTACATCCAGAATGACGAGACCGTCGAGGTGCTGATCCGCCAGGCGCTGTCGCAGGCGGAGGCCGGCGCCGACATCGTCGCCCCGTCGGACATGATGGACGGCCGCATCGGCGCCATCCGCGACATGCTGGATGCCGAGGGCTACCAACTGACCCGCGTCTGTTCCTATGCCGCCAAATATGCGTCGGCCTTCTACGGGCCGTTCCGCGACGCGGTGAATTCGGGCGGTTTCCTGAAGGGCGACAAGACCACCTACCAGATGAACCCGGCCAACACCGACGAGGCGCTGCGCGAGGTCGCCTGCGACCTCCAGGAGGGGGCCGACATCGTGATGGTCAAGCCCGGCCTGCCCTATCTCGACGTCATCCGCCGGGTGAAGGACGAGTTCGCGGTACCGACCTTCGCCTACCATGTGTCCGGTGAATACGCGATGCTGCGCGCGGCTTCCGGCAATGGCTGGCTGAACTACGACAAGGCTCTGCTGGAGACTCTGATGGGCTTTAAGCGTGCCGGCTGCGACGCCATCCTGACCTATGGCGCGGTCGACGCGGCGAAGCTGCTCAGGCAGGGCTGAGCGGTTCGGAGCCGAATTTGAGCCGACCGGGGCCGCGGGGCGATCCGTAGCCCCGTATCGTCCGGGCATTCCCCAAGCATGGAGACGCCCGATGGTCCGCCCCACCCCCTTCATGACGTTTGCCCGTCCGATCCTGCCGGCGGCCATTCTGCTGGCTGCCCTATCCGCTGCCGCGCCTGCGGCGGCCTTCGAACTGCGCAGCCCTGACTTCACCGGGAATTCACCGATCCCGGAGCGGAACGTCTTCGCCGGATTCGGCTGTAGCGGCGGCAACCGGTCCCCGGCCCTGAGCTGGACCGAACCGCCCGCCGGCACCCGCAGCCTCGCCGTCACCGTCTACGATCCCGACGCGCCGACCGGCAGCGGCTGGTGGCATTGGGTGGTGTTCAACCTGCCGGCCGACAGCCGCGGCCTGCCGGCGGGGGCCGGAGATCCGGCGAAGCCTGCCCTGCCCGCGGGCGCCGTGCAAAGTCGCACCGATTTCGGCACACTCGGCTATGGCGGTCCCTGCCCGCCGCAGGGCGACGAGCCGCACCGCTATGTCGTTACGGTCCACGCCTTGAAAGTGGACAGTCTGCCGCTGCCGGCCGATGCGTCCGGTGCCATGGTCGGCTTCAACCTGAACGCCGCCAGCCTCGCCAAGGCCACGCTGACGGCCCGCTACGGCCGCTGAGGGTCGTTGATCGCCCGCCGTCCCCGGCCATAGGATGATCGCCATGGTTTCCGACCTCCTCGCCCGCCTGTCCCGCTTCGCCGCCCGCGACCTTCGTCCGGGCGGAGGCGACCGGCCGCATCGGCCGGAGCTGTGGTCCTTCGTCGCCCATGACCGGGAACGTCTGGCCGACGTTCGGATCGGGCGCACGGCACTGATCATGGTGCTGGAGGGTGCCAAGGACTTGACCGACGGGTCCGGCATCACCCGCCGCTTTTCCACCGGCACCGCCATGCTGCTGCCGCCGGGCTGGTGTGGTTCGGTGGTGAACGACCCCGGCGACTCCGGCCGCTATCGCGCCCTGGTGCTGGAGTTTCCGGCCGAAATGGTGCGGCGCCTGCTGCGGGCCCACGGCACCGAAGGTCTGACGCCGCGTGCCCGGCCGCGGGATTGGCATGTCACCCTGACGGCTGCCCTCACCGATGCCATCCAACACGCCGCTGCCGGGCTGACCGCCGATCCGCCGCTTCCTCCCAGGCTGGCGGACCATCGCTGCATGGAGGTTCTGCTGGCCATGCTGGAGGACGGCGTCTGGTGGCTCGGCCCGGTGGCGCCGACCGGCACGGCGGATGCGGTGCGCCAGTTGTTGCGTACCCAGCCCGAACGGCCCTGGTCCGCGGCGCTGGTCGCTGGCGCGCTGAATCTCAGCGCCGGCACGTTGCGCCGCCGGCTGGCGGAAGAAAGCTTTTCGGTCCGCCGCATCCTGACCGAGGAACGGGTCGCCCATGCACGCGATCTGCTGGAGCGCGAAGGGCTGAGCGTGCAGGAGGCCGCGGAAGCCTGCGGCTACGCCAACCGCTCCCACTTCGCCAGGCGGATCCGCGCGGCGGTCGGGGTCAATCCATCGGAATTGCGGGGGCGCTGACCCGGCCACCACCATGGGCGCGGACCAGCGCCGCCACCGAATCGGCGATCACCCGTTCTGGGTCGGCGGTGACCGGCAGGCCGAGCATGGTCGGCCAGAACAGCATCTCCTTCAGCCCGCCCAGCAGCTGCGCCGCCACCATGTGCGGATCCGGCGCGTTGAGCGATCCGCGTGCATGTTGCGCGGTGATATAGGCGTTGAGCAGCGAATAGGTCTGGCTCTTGCCCTCGAGATAATCCTGCGTCAGTTCGGGAAAACGCTGGTGTTCGGCGATCACCAGCCGCAGCAGGCCCTGGACCTCAGGCTGGCCCATATGGGCCAGCAGCGAGCGCAGAAAGGCCGGCAACGCCTGTTCCGGTGGCTGGTCATGGCGCAGGGTCTGGCCGCCGTCGCTGTTGAATCCCTCATACAGGCCGGCGACCACCGCCCGGAACAGCTCCCGCTTGCCAGGAAAATGATTGTAGACGGTGCGTTTCGACACGCCGGCATCGGCGGCGATGGCATCCATCGACGATGCCTCGTAGCCATGGGTCAGGAAGGCGCGGGTCGCCGCCTCCACCACCGCATCCCTTTTCGCCGAACCCCGCACCGCATGAACCGTTGACATTCCCCGCCCTCGAAATACACTGCACAGTGTAGTGTAATGCCTGCCGCCGGCCCCCAGGGTAATCCCCCCGGCCGCGGCATGGGAGGGGTAAAGCGATGAAACAGCGCAACATCGGTGGCATTCTTTCCGTCGGCGAGATCGGGCTCGGCTGCATGGGCATGTCGGAGTTCTACGGACCGACCGACGATTCCCAGTCGCTTGCCACGCTGGAGCGGGCATTCGAGCTCGGCGTTACCCATTACGACACCGCCGACATGTATGGCGCTGGCCATAACGAATCCCTGCTGTCCCGCTTCCTGGCCGGCAAGCGCGACCGCGTGGCGGTTGCCACCAAGTTCGGCATCGTCCGCCGGCCCGGCGACTATGCCCGCCGCATCGACACCAGTGCCGCCTATGTGGCCCAGGCCTGCGACGCCTCGCTGAAACGGCTGGGGGTCGAGACCATCGACCTCTATTACGCCCATCGCGTGAATCCCGATACGCCGGTCGAGGAAACCGTCGGCGCCATGGCCGATCTGGTGAAGGCCGGCAAGGTCCGCGCGCTCGGCCTGTCGGAGGTGTCGGCCGCCACCCTTCGCCGTGCCCATGCCGTGCATCCGATCGCTGCGGTGCAGAGCGAATATTCGCTGTGGACCCGCGACGTGGAAGCCGCGGTACTGCCGGCCTGCCGCGAGCTGGGAGTGTCGCTGGTCGCCTACGCCCCGCTCGGCCGCGGCATGCTGACCGGCACGGTGACCAGCCGCGAGCAGCTGGCCGAAAACGACTTCCGCCGCGTCGCGCCGCGCTTCGCCGACGGCAATCTCGACCGCAACATGGAGCTGGTCGAGCGGGTGAAGGCGCTCGCCGCGCAGAGGGGCTGCACCGCCGGTCAGATCGCCCTGGCCTGGCTGCTGGCCCAGGGCCCCAAGATCCTGCCGATCCCGGGAACCAAGCGCATCAAGTATCTGGAGGAGAATGTCGCCGCCGCCGCGGTGACGCTGACGGATGCCGAGGTCAAGGCGCTGGGCGACGCGCTGCCGCCGGGGGCGGCGGCAGGCGAGCGCTATACGGCGGAGGGAATGAAGGGGGTGAACGTCTGAGCCGGCACTCGGCGGCGCCGAAAGGTTATTTCGGGCTCCCGGCCCAGACCTGGAACTGCGGGGTTTCCAGCAGCATTTCGCTGTGACCGAAGGCGGTCTTGAACAGCTTGCCGACGCCGGCCGTCCGCTGCGTCACCGCGACCAGCGTGCCGCGCAGCTTCAGATACTGCTTCGTCCCCGCAACCAGCGCGTCGAGCATGCCGAAATCCTCGTCCTTGCCGCGGTGGAGCGGTGGATTGGACAGGATGAGGCCGAATCGTTCGCGGGTGCCGAGGCCGGACAGGCCGTCACTCAGCACCAGTTCGGCATCCGGCACATTCCGGCGGGCGGCATGCAGGGCGACCGCATCGATGTCCAGCAGGGTCAGCGGCGCATCGGGCTGGCGCTCGTACACAGCCCGGGCGATCACCCCGGCGCCGCAGCCGAAATCGAGCACGCGGGTACCGGCCGCGACCTCGGGCAGCACCTTCAGCAGGCATTCGGTACCGGCATCGAGATGACCGTGGGCGAACAGCCCTGGATAGGAGACCAGATCCAGAGCGCCATCGGGAGGCGTCCGGTCGGGCAGCGTCAGGGTGACGGTTTCCCGCCAATCCTCCAGATCGCCCCGTGCCGGCGCATCGGTTCGGCGGGTCTGGAGCAGGCGGGCGCGGCGCTTGACGATCAACGTTTGCGGCTCAGCAGCCAGATCGTCGAAATGCTTGGGTGCGCTGGTGATGCCCTCGTCGTTGCCGCCGGCGATCCACAGCGGGGCGCCGGGCGGCAGGCGCGAGGCAAGCGCATGCAGCGCCATCCCGAATCCGGCCCAGCCGCGCGGCAGGCGCAGGACCGCGCCGTCGAAGGCACCCTCCGCCGGCCACGCCGTCGCAGCCTGCCCGCCGTTGGCGAGCCGGTTCCATGCCACGACCTCCGCCCCGCCGTCACGCAGGGCCTCGGCGATGCCGCCGTCGCTGTCGAAGGCGACGAGGAGGCGGCCCTGGGGACGGATTTCGGACAGGGCTTCGGCGGCCACGGCGGCGACGGTCGAGTCGCGGTCGGTGGCCCGGTTGTCCAGACGTGACACCTTGGTTCAGTCCCCTGCCTTCAGCCCTTGTCGCGCATCAGCCGCGCCTTGTCGCGCTGCCAGCTGCGCTCCTTATCGCTTTCGCGCTTGTCGTGCTTCTTCTTGCCGGTGGCGACGCCGATCTCGACCTTGGCCATGCCGCGGTCGTTGAAATAGACCGACATCGGGATCAGCGTCACGCCCTTCTGCTTGATGCCGGCCGCGAGCTTGTCCAGCTCGCGGCGGCGGACCAGCAGCTTGCGCGGCCGCTTCGGCTCGTGCTGATCGATGCGGCCGGCCTGGAGATATTCGGGGATGTACGCGTTGAACAGGAACAGCTCCCCGCCCTTCAGGCCGGCATAGGCCTCGTTCACACTGGCACGGCCGCCCCGCAGCGACTTCACCTCAGTCCCGGTCAGCATGATGCCGGCCTCAAGGACATCGTCGATGAAGAAGTCGAATCGCGCGCGGCGGTTCTGTGCCGCGAACTTCTTTGCTTCCTCGCGCGTCGCCAAGTCTCTCTCCTTGCGGCCCCGCCATCCGTCAGGACAGCAGGCCGGCTTTGCTCATGGCCGCACGCACGGCGGCGCGGGCGGTATCGGTCGCGGTGACCAGCGGCAGGCGGACCTCGTCGGTCGACAACCCGAGCAGGCTGGCGGCGAACTTCACCGGGGCCGGGCTGGTCTCCACGAACATCGAATCGTGCAGCGGGGCCAGCACGTCGCGCAGGCGGAAGGCCTCCTTGAGGTCGCCCTCGGCCCAGGCAGTCTGCATGGCCGAACACAGCGCCGGGGCGATGTTGGCGGTCACCGAGATGCACCCCACCCCGCCCTGCGCGTTGAAGGCCAGCGCGGTGGCGTCCTCGCCCGACAGTTGGATGAAGTCGGTACCGACATCCTGCAGCAGGCGCGACGGGCGGGCCAGATCGGCGGTGGCGTCCTTCACGCCGACGATGTTGGGCAGCTTCGCCAGCCGCGCCATCGTCGCCACAGACATATCCACGACACTGCGGCCGGGAATGTTGTAAATGAAGATCGGCAAATCCGCCGCGTCATGGATCGCCTTGAAATGCTGGTACAGACCTTCCTGGGACGGCTTGTTGTAATAGGGCGTGACCACGAGCGCCGCCTGCGCGCCCGCCTGCCTGGCATGGCGGGTCAGCGCGATCGCCTCGTCGGTCGAGTTGGAACCGGTTCCGGCCATCACCGGGACCTTGCCGCCGGCCGCCTCGATGCACAGCTCCACGACGCGGTTGTGTTCCTCGTGGGAGAGGGTCGGCGACTCGCCGGTCGTGCCGCAGGGCACCAGACCGTGGGTACCCTGGGCGACCTGCCACTCAACGAAGGACTGGAAGGCCTTCTCGTCCACTTTCCCGCCCTTGAACGGAGTCAGAAGGGCGACGATGGAACCGTGGAACATGGCTGCCTCCTCAGTCGGCTTAGCTGGAAAAAAGAGTTGCGCACATTATCCCTCCCCGCCGTCATCGGCAAGAGCGCCCGGACCGCTGTTTTCGCAGGTCTCCTCGCCCTGATCGCCGCGCTTCCCGGCGCCCTTCCGGCGGCAGCCGCGCTGAGCCCCCAGGACATCGCGATCTATCGCGAAGCCTTCAAGCTGGCCGACGGCGATAGACTGGCCGAGGCGCAGGGCGTCGCGTCGCAGGCACGTGACCCGCTGCCGGCCAAGGTCATCCGCTGGATGGCGCTGGCCAGCCCCGGCGGCGGCAGCTTCGCCGACATCGCCGCCTTCGTCCGCGAAAATCCGGACTGGCCGAACATGGCGGGACTGCGCCGGCAGGCGGAAATGGCGATGCCGGATCTGCCGCCCGCCGACGTGGTGGAGTGGTTCCGCCAGAACCCGCCGCAGACCAACGACGGCTTCGTCCGCTACGCCGACGCGCTGATCGCCACCGGCAGCGTGGAGCGGGCGACCACCCTGATCCGCCAGCGCTGGGCCGACTCCATCCTGGGCGCGGACGAGGAGGCGACCTTCCTCGCCCGCTATACCCCCTATCTGCGCCAGCAGGACCACAAGGCCCGCATCGACCGGCTGCTCTGGGCCAGGCAGGAGGCGCCGGTGCGCCGCATGCTGCCCTTCTTCGACGAGGCGTACGACACGCTGATCGAGGCGCGCATCGCGCTGGACGGCGACAGCGCCGGCGCCGAGGCGGCGCTGTCGCGCGTCACCCCGGCCCTGCGCGACGATCCCGGCCTGATGTTCGACCGCGCCCGCTATCTGCGCCGCCGCGGCGACGATGCCGGCGCGCTGGAGATCATCGCCAAGGCCGGCAACGACATGGGCCGGCCGCAATCCTGGTGGTCGGAGCGCCATCTGCTGGCCCGCCGGGCGATGGAGCGCGGCGACCACAACCTCGCCTACCGGCTGGTCAGCACCAACGGCATGAGCGAGGGCAGCGCCTTCGCCGACGCGGAGTTCCTGTCGGGCTTCCTGGCGTTGCGCTTCCTCGACAAGCCGTCGGAGGCCTTCGCGCATTTCCACAAGCTCTTTCGCTCGGTCACCGC
This sequence comes from Azospirillum thiophilum, assembly GCF_001305595.1. Lineage (NCBI taxonomy): Bacteria > Pseudomonadati > Pseudomonadota > Alphaproteobacteria > Rhodospirillales > Azospirillaceae > Azospirillum > Azospirillum thiophilum. The sequence goes on along the minus strand of NZ_CP012401.1, from coordinate 2,521,598 downwards.
GCCGATCAGCAAGGCACGCGGCGCCTACTGGTGCGGCCGGGCCGCCGAAGCGCTGGGAGAGACCGGGCCGGCGCGTGACTGGTACGCCAAGGCGGCGACCTACCCCACCACCTTCTATGGCCAGCTCGCCTTCCGCCATGTCTCCGGCGGCAGCGTCGCCCTGCCCCCGCCGCCGGCCGTGTCGAGCACCGACACGGCGACCTTCAACAAGCGCGAGGTGGTGCGTGTCGCCCGCCTGCTGGCGGAGATCGGCGGCAGCACCGACGACCGGCTGGGCAGCTTCGTCCGCCGCGTCAGCCTCGATGCCAAGATCCCGGCCGACTATGTGCTGGCCGCCCGGCTGGCGAGCGAGGTCGGCCGCCGCGACCTCGCCGTCGCCGCCGCCAAGGACGCCGCGCAGAACGAGGTGTTCCTGGTCGATGCCGGCTATCCGATGATCGACGCCCGCCCGGCGGCGCCCGAACTTGCGCTGGTCCACGGCATAATCCGGCAGGAGAGCACCTTCAACCCGACCATCGTGTCGTCGGCCGGTGCGCGCGGGCTGATGCAGCTGATGCCGGCGACGGCGCAGCTGGTGGCCGGCAAGCTGGGGCTGAAGCATACCAACGCCCGGCTGACCGCCGATCCCGGCTACAACATCACGCTCGGGTCCGCCTATCTGGCCGACCTGATCGACCGCTTCAACGGCTCCTGGGTGATGGCGATCGCCGGCTACAATGCCGGGCCGAACCGGGTGCGCCAATGGATCCAGACCTATGGCGATCCCCGCACCGAGGCGGTGGACGTGGTCGATTGGATCGAGCTGATCCCGATCTCGGAGACCCGAAACTATGTTCAGCGCGTGCTGGAGGCCGTGCAGGTCTACCGCGCCCGGCTGAACGGCGACCGGGCGGAACCGAACCTGGACCGCGACTTGCGGCGGTAGGGGAAGCCGCGGCAAGGCGCGGCGGAGTTTCCCTCACCCCTTCGGCCGTTCCGACCGCCCGTAATTGCTGAAATGCCCCTGCTTGGCCGCCATCCGGCGGGCCGACTGGACGACGGCGCCGGACTTGCCCTCCGGCGCGACGTTCGACATCTGGCGGGACAGCCCGGCACTGCCGCAGGAGGGACAGGCGGGCGTGTCGCCGGAACGGACCAGGGTCTCGAACCCATGGCCGCAGTCGTTGCAGCGGTAGCTATAGAGCGGCATCGGGACCTCGCTGGACGGTCGGGCGGATCGCGCCGGCCCGATTATCCTGCAAAGACCATAAATTTAAAACGGCTTTGTTGCGCCGCACTCAAGACAGGGCAAGCGGCGCAGCTCTACGCCGCCGGCCCGCCGAAATCGAAGCCGGCGGCCTCGACCGCCTCGCGCACGGTGTCCGCCGGGATGCCGCCCTCGACCAGCACGGTGCCGGTGGCAAGGTCCACGGTGACGGCGGCGTCGGGCGCCGCCTTGGTGATCGCGTTCGAGACCGAGCGGGCGCAGCCGCCGCAGGTCATCCCATCCACCTTGTACGCATCGGCCATCGTCAAAGCTCCATCGGCTCCGGGTCAGCCACCGGCATGGTGCATCCGCACCACGGCGCTGACCGGGACAAGTACGAAGCCACGCTTTTGCACCTCCGGCAGCCAGGATGCCAGAGCGTCGATTGTCGCATCGTGCGGATGACCGATGGCGACGGCATAGCCCTGGTGCCTCGCCGTCTGCTCCACCTTCGCCAGCTGGGCCTTCACCGCTGCTACCGTCTCGACATTGTCGAGGAAGATGTCCCGGCCGACCCAGGGCATCTTCAATTCCCGCGCAAGGCCGATTCCGGCGCTGTTGGGCGTGGTCCGGCTGTCCAGCCACAGCAGGCCGCGGCGGTGCAGTTCGGCCAGCACCGGAGCCAGCGCCGCGCGGTCGGCGGTGAAGCGGCTGCCCATGTGGTTGTTGACCCCGACATAGCCGTCGAAGCTGTCCAGCGCGGCGCGGAAACGCCTGATGACCTCGCCCTTGTCCAGCGACACCAGCAGGGCGTTGGGGCCGGGGTCGGCCTTGACGCTGGGCTCCATCGGCATGTGCAGCATCAGTTCGTGCCCGTTGGCGCGGGCGGATCCGGCCTGCGCCGGCAGATCGCGGGCATAGGGCAGCCAGGACAGGGTCAGCGGGCCGCGCAGCGCCGCCATCCGTGTCGACCGTTTGCGGTCCAGCCCCATGTCGTCGATGACGATGGCGATCATCGGCCTGCCCGGCGGCACCTCGGTCGGCAAGGCGTTCCGGCGCCACAGCGCGGCGTTGCCGGGCGGGGCCTGGACCGTCGGCAGCGCCGGCGGGCTGGGAGGCGGCAGCATCGCAACATTGGTGACGGGCGGGCGCGGTTCGGCGGCCTGCTGGGCCGGCTTCTCCGACATGGCCTGCTCCGGTCCCTCTGCCGCTCCCTCTGCCGCCTGCTGGGCGGCAGCAGGCTTGGCGGCGGCCGTCGGTTCGGCCTTGACCGCTGGGAGCGGCGGAGGCTGTACGGCGGCCTGCTGCACCGGCGCCGTTTGGGCGCGCTCGCCTCCCGACCGGCCGCCGGTCAGGGTTGCCACCCCCATCGCCACGGCGAACACCGCGGCGACGGCGGCCAACGCCAGGACGAAGGGGTTGGACAGAAAGGGCGGGAGCGGAGACTTGCGGGTTTTCGAAGGCGCCTTGCGGGCCATGGTGACGACGTCCATCCTGCGACCGGGGCGCCGCACAGTGGCACCCCGTCCCGGCATCCGCAATCGCCCAAACGGCACAAGACCATAGCGGTCGGCGCAGGATTCCCCATCCGGCCCCTGCCCCGGCCAAGCCCTACTCCCCGGAGTCCGTCCGATGCGTCCCATCCTTGTCACTGCTGCGCTCGTGCTGGCCGCCGCCGCGACTCCGGCATCGGCCGCAGGACTGGACTGCCCGGCGAGCCTGACCGTGCAGGCGCAGCCCGACGCCCCCGGCGGCTGGTCGCCCTACCCAGGGCGCGACAGCCACGGCTTTGCCGGTGTCTCCATCGTCGAGGGCGACCGCGCCGCCCAGATGGCGTCCGCCGCCCCCGCCACCCTTGCGCCCGACCGGGAGGTGCGGCGCGGGCGCAACCTGCTCCAGGTCTGGGAGTTCGCCGGGCCACGGCGCGAGACCGTCTTCCTGGTCTGCCGCTACCGCGACACCCAGGCGACGCTGGCCGCCGACCTGCCGCGCAGCATCCGCCGCTGTACCCTGACGCTGGAGACCGACATTCGCGGCGCCGTCCTGGACGAGCCGAAGACGCCGCCCCGGCTCGATTGCCGCTGACCCAATCATCCCCCGGTGCCGCTGTCGGTCCTGCGCCATGCGCGGAGGCTGGAAATCCGCCCCCTCAGCGGCTAGGGTGTCCGTCGTTGGAACAGGGCCGGAACGGCCCCGCCCCGGTCCGGGTCCAACCGGATCGGGCGCGATACGACGATACGGCCGAAGGTGGAAGGCGGAAGGCGCATGCTGCTGCTCATCGACAATTACGACAGCTTTACCTACAACCTCGTCCATTACCTGGGCGAGCTTGGCGCCGACGTGCAGGTCCGCCGCAACGACACCCTGTCGGTGGACGAGGCGCTTGCCCTGCGCCCCGATGGAATCGTGCTGTCGCCCGGCCCCTGCGATCCCGACCGCGCCGGCATCTGCCTGCCCCTCATCGACGCCGCCGCCAAGGCGCGGCTGCCGCTGATGGGCGTGTGCCTGGGCCATCAGTCGATCGGCCAGGCCTTCGGCGGCCGGGTGATCCGCGCGCCGGTGCCGATGCACGGCAAGGTCGACGACATCCGGCATGACGGCCGCGGCGTGCTGGCCGGCCTGCCCAGCCCGTTCCGCGCCACCCGCTACCATTCGCTGATCGTCGAGCGCTCGACCCTGCCCGCCTGCCTGGAGGTGACCGGCGAGACCGCCGACGGCCTGATCATGGCGCTGGCCCACCGCGAGCTGCCGATCCACGGCGTTCAGTTCCACCCCGAAAGCATCGAGAGCGAGCATGGCCACCAGATTCTGCGCAACTTCCTGGACCTGACCGGTCCGCGCATGGAGAGTGCGGCGGCATGAGCGGCGACCTCAACGACATGAAGGCCATCCTGGGCAAGGTCGCCACCGGCGCCGCCCTGACCGAGGCCGAGGCCGGCTTCGCCTTCGACATCATCATGTCCGGCAACGCCACCCCGTCGCAGATGGGCGGCTTCCTGATGGCGCTGCGTGTGCGCGGCGAGACGGTGGACGAGATCGCCGGCGCTGCCCGCGTCATGCGCGCCAAGGCGATCCCGGTCGAGGCGCCAGAGGGCACCATCGACACCTGCGGTACGGGCGGCGACGGTGCCGGCACCTACAACATCTCCACCGCCGCGGCGCTGGTGGTGTCGGCTTGCGGCGTGCCGGTCGCCAAGCACGGCAACCGCGCCATGTCGTCGAAATCGGGCGCCGCCGACGTGCTGGGCTCGCTCGGCGTCAATCTGGACTGCGACTTCCCGCTGGTGCGCAAGGCTCTGTGGGACGCCGGCATCGGCTTCCTGATGGCGCCGCGCCACCATCTCGCCATGCGCAACGTCGGCCCGACCCGGGTCGAGCTGGGCACCCGCACCATCTTCAACCTTCTGGGGCCGCTCGCCAACCCGGCGACCGCAAGACGCCAGGTGCTGGGCGTCTTCTCCCGGCAGTGGGTGGAGCCGCTGGCCCAGGTGCTGAAGCGGCTGGGCTCGGAGGCCGCCTGGATCGTCCATGGCTCCGACGGGCTGGACGAGATCACCACCACCGGCCCGACCACCGTCGCCCAGTTGAAGGACGGCGAGGTCACGGTGTTCGAGGTGACGCCGGAGGATGCCGGCCTGCCGCGCGCCAGGGCCGAGGATCTGAAGGGCGGCGACGCCCAGGTCAATGCCGCGGCGATCCACGCCCTGTTCGACGGGGTGCGCACCCCCTACCGCGACATCGTGCTGCTGAACGCTGCCGCCGCCCTGATCGTGGCCGGCCGGGCCGCGACGCTGAAGGACGGCGTTGCCCTCGCCGCCGACGCCATCGACGGCGGCGGCGCCCGCGACCGCCTGCGCCGGCTGGTCGCCATCACCAACGAGGCTTTGGCCTGATGAGCGACGTTCTGACCCGCATCAATGCCGACAAGCGCGCGCTGGTGGCCTCCCGCAAGGCTGCCCGCCCGCTGTCGGAGGTCGAGGCCGCCGCCAGGGCCGCCACCGAGGCCGACCCGCCGCGCGGCTTCATCCGCGCGCTGGGCGCTGCGGTCGAGGCCGGCCGCTACGGGCTGATCGCCGAGATCAAGAAGGCCAGCCCATCCAAGGGGCTGATCCGCGCCGACTTCGACCCGCCGGCCCTCGCCCGCGCCTATCGCGATGGCGGGGCGAGCTGCCTGTCCGTGCTGACCGACGAGCCCTATTTCCAGGGCTGCGACGAATATCTGGTGGCCGCCCGCGCCGCGGTCGACCTCCCGGTCCTGCGCAAGGACTTCATGATCGACCCCTACCAGATCGTCGAGGCCCGCGCCCTGGGGGCCGACTGCATCCTGATCATCATGGCCTCGCTGTCCGACGCCCAGGCGGCGGAGATCGAGGATGCGGCGATCGCCCAGGGGCTCGACGTGCTGGTCGAGGTGCATGACCGCGCCGAGCTCGACCGGGCGCTGCTGCTGAGGACGCCGCTTCTCGGCATCAACAACCGCAATCTCAAGACCCTGGCCGTCGACATCGCGACGACGGAGGAACTGGCGGCCAACGTGCCGGCCGACCGCATGCTGGTGGCGGAAAGCGGACTCTACGGCCCGGCCGACCTCGCCCGCATGGCGAAGGTCGGGGCGCGCTGCTTCCTGGTCGGCGAATCGCTGATGCGGCAGGCCGACGTCACGGCGGCGACCCGTGCGCTGCTGGCAGCTGCTTGAACCCCGATGGCCTGACCCGCTTGGCGTGAATGGAGGAGTGCGAGGGATGCCGGACATCGTCATCGCCGCGGAAAGCCCACGGCAGGACGCCGTGATCGCCCTGGTCGCTGCGCTCGACCGCTATCTGCTCGACCTCTATCCGGCCGATACCTGCCACCTGCTGGACATCGACTCCCTGGAAGCGCCGGATGTCCGCTTCTTCGTCGCCCGCAAGGACGGCTTGCCGGCCGGCTGCGCCGCCCTGCGGGTCGATCCGGCCGGCTATGGCGAGGTCAAGCGGATGTTCGTCGACCCGGCAGCCCGCGGCCACCGCATCGGCGAACGGCTGCTGGCCCGGCTGGAGGAGCAGGCACGGGCGGAAGGCCTGACCGCCCTGCTCCTCGAATCAGGCATCCACCAGCACGAGGCGCTCGCCCTCTACCGCAAGGCCGGCTTCACCGACCGCGGCCCCTACGCCTGCTATGAAGAGAACGGGGTCAGCGTCTTCATGGAAAAGCCCTTGAACATCCCTGTGCCACATCCCGTGCCGGAGACCGTCGCATGAGCGGCTTCACCCATTTCGACGCCGAGGGCAAGGCAGTGATGGTCGATGTTTCCGACAAGGCGGACACCGAACGCACTGCCACCGCCGCCGCCACCGTGCTGATGCAGCCGGAGACACTGGCGCTGATCATGCAGGGCGGCGTGAAGAAGGGCGACGTGCTGTCGGTCGCCCGGCTTGCCGGCATCATGGGCGCCAAGCGCACGCCGGACCTGATCCCGCTGTGCCATCCGCTGATGCTGACCTCGGTCAAGGTCGATCTGTCCTGCGACCCGGCGCGCAACGCGGTCGACCTCACCGCCACCTGCAAGCTGAAGGGACAGACCGGCGTGGAGATGGAGGCGCTGACCGCCGTCACCGTCGCGGCGCTGACCGTCTACGACATGTGCAAGGCGGTGGACCGCGGCATGACCATCACCGACGTGCGCCTGCTGCACAAGGCCGGCGGCAAGAGCGGCGAATGGGGAGCCGCCACATCCTCCATATCCGCCACGCCGCCGGCAACCGGAGCCTGATGCCATGATCTCCGTTGCGGAGGCGCGTGCCCGCATCCTGTCGGCCTTCGCCCCCCTGCCGGCGGAGACGGTCGCCCTGCCCGACGGCTTGGGGCGCGTGCTGGCCGAGCCGGTGGTGTCCCGCCTGACCCAGCCGCCTTTCCATGCCGCAGCGATGGATGGCTGGGCGGTGCGCGCCGCCGACATTGCCGCCGCGACCGCCGACCGTCCGGTGCCGTTGCGGCGCTCCGGCGAATCCGCCGCCGGCCATGCCTTCGCCGGCAGCGTCGGCGCGGGCGACGCGGTGCGCATCTTCACCGGCGCTCCCCTGCCCGATGGCGCGGACGCCGTGGTGATGCAGGAGGATTGCCACGCCGACGACGCCGTCGTCCGGGTCGGCCGGTCGGTTGCCGCCGGCCGTTTCGTGCGCCGTGCCGGATTCGACTTCGCCGCCGGGCAGGAACTGCTGCCGAAGGGACGGCGCCTGACCGCGCGCGACATCGCGCTGGCTGCCGGCGGCAACGTACCCTGGCTGACAGTGCATCGCCGGCCGCGGATCGCCGTGCTTGCGACCGGCGACGAGATCGCCCTGCCCGGCGACCCGCTTGGGCCGAGCCAGATCGTCAGCACCAACGCGCTCGGCCTGTGCGCGCTGATTGCCGCACAGGGCGGCCTCGCCCACAATCTGGGTGTCGCCAAGGATACGGCGGACAGCGTCGCGACCATGGCGAAGGGGGCGGCCGGCTGCGACCTGCTGGTCACCACCGGGGGCGCCGCTCAGGGCGACTACGACCTCGTGCGCGACGTGCTGGCGGAAAGCGGCGTCGCGCTCGACGTGCAGGCCGTGGCGATGCGGCCGGGCAAGGCGCTGATGTTCGGCCGGGCCGGGGCGGTGCCGCTGCTCGGGCTGCCCGGCAACCCGGTTTCCACCGGCGTCACCGCACTGCTGTTCCTGCGGCCGATCCTGCGTGTCCTGCAGGGGCTGCCGCCGGAGGACGACCGGCTGCCGCTGCGCGCCCGCCTGACTGTCGGGCTGCGGGCCAACGACCGCCGCGAGGACTATCTCCGTGCAACATTGGCGGCAGATGGCGACGGTGCCCTAACAGTGACCCCCTTCGCCCGGCAGGACAGCGCCCTCACCTCGCTCTATGCCCAGGCCGATTGCCTGATCCCCCGGCTACCCAACGCCGACCCGGAGCCGGCCGGAGCAGTGGTTACAGTGCTACCTCTGATAGATGGCGTGCTAAGTCTCTGATATTTCAGGAGTTTTCATCCCGTTCTTACCGGCATCCGGCTGTCGTGATACCCAGGTTCGACCTGCTTTTCACCGCGGAGGATCCTGTATGTTTTGCTCGCTGGCACCCGTCGACGCAAGATCGCCGACATCGAAGCGCGGGGAATCGCTGTCAATTATACAGCTTGTCAATGAAGCAATCGATGCAGGCCCGTGCCGGGACGATGTCGGCATAAGTGCGGCCGCCGATCTATTCGGTCTTGAGCGTCGTGATGAAGCTATCCGCCATGGCATTGTCCTAAGGACAGTCAGCCCGGCTCATGCTTGATGAACGCTATGAGCCTCCAGACAGGCCCGTTTCAGGCCCGGCATCGCGGCCTGAGCCTGACCAGCCAGCGGCAGACCGCGCCGCTAAGCCCCGGTTGAAAATCGCCGTCCGCGCCTCCCCCCTTGGGTCTCGATGCGTCCACACGCCAGCCGGTGCGTCGGCGGACTTTCACGCGCCCGCACGGTCGTGTATGAAGCAACCATGACGCTCATCACGACAACCGACGCCCTGCAGGCCTTCTGTCAGTCACTGGCAGGGGCCGAATTCATCACGGTCGATACCGAGTTCCTGCGGGAAAAGACCTATTGGCCCCAACTGTGCCTCGTCCAGATCGGCGGGCCCGACAGTGCGGTCGCCATCGACCCACTGGCGGAAGGAATCGACCTGACGCCTCTGTTCGCGCTGATGAGCGATGCGTCGGTCCTCAAGGTGTTCCACGCCGCCCGCCAGGACGTGGAAATCTTCTGGCACCTTTCCGGTCAAATTCCGCACCCGCTGTTCGACACCCAGGTCGCCGCGATGGTCTGCGGCTTCGGCGAGAGCGTCGGATATGAGACCCTGGTCACCAAGCTGGCAGGCGCCCGCATCGACAAGTCCAGCCGATTCACCGACTGGTCGCACCGCCCGCTGACCGAGCGGCAGTTGACCTACGCGCTTTCCGACGTCATCCACCTGCGCCCTGCCTACGAGAAGCTGAAGCGCCGCCTCGCGCGGTCCGGCCGGTCGCACTGGCTGGAGGAAGAGATGGCGATCCTGACCGACCCGAAGACATATCGGGTTGATCCGGAAAGTTCCTGGATGCGGCTGAAGGTCCGGACCAACAAGCCCCGCTTCATGGCGATCCTGAAGGAGCTGGCGGCGTGGCGCGAGCGTGAGGCCCAGCGCCGGGATCAGCCGCGGTCCCGCGTGCTGCGCGACGAGGCGCTGCTGGAGATCGCCGCCCACGCCCCCACCACCGTCGACGACCTCGCCCGCACCCGCGGGCTCGGCCGCGGTTTCGCCGAAGGGCGGCAAGGGACCGACGTGATGGCTGCGGTGCAGGCGGGACTCGACCTGCCGGACAGCGCCCTGCCCCGCGTCGAACCGCGCGAGGAGCCGCCGCCCGGACTGCAGCCCATCGTCGAACTTCTGCGCGTCCTGCTGAAGATGAAGTGTGACGAGAACAACGTCGCGGCGAAGCTGGTGGCGTCCTCGGCCGATCTGGAGGCGCTGGCCGCCGATGATTCCGCCGATATTCCGGCGATGCAGGGATGGCGGCGCGAACTGTTCGGCAATGATGCGCTGGCGCTGAAGCACGGAAAGATCGGTTTGGCGGTCATCGAACGTCGCGTCCGCATCGTTCCTGCTGGGGAACCGCGCCCGGTTGCCGTGCCGGCCGAATCGGAAACTTGACCTTTTCGGATGGCGTCGCTTCGATGATTGCATCGCCTTTGCGGAGATCCGGGCATGGCGATGCCCGGACTTGGTCCTTAAGGGCTTTTTAAGGACAGTTACAGTTAACATAGGTTCGGCTCCGCAGGATCTGCGCGGCGACCATGCGGTCGGGGTCTCGTGCCCCAGGCCGGGAATGAAGGCTGCCGCGATAATGAGCAGCCGGCGATACGGATGGTTGGCAGGCGCGAGGCTTGTTTTGGGAGTGAAGCACCGATGAGCAGGTTTGGCGGCAGACCACCGATGGGACGGGACCGTGTCCGGCTTTCCACCACGGAAAAGCAGGCTGCCGTCGCCGCCGCCAAGGATCAGAAGCCCGAGTTCGACAATGACAAGCTGCTGAACCTGCTGCGGTCCGCCAAGAACGAGCTGCAGGGCATGCGCCTGATCCACATGCACCTGTCGCTGCTGAAGGATCGCGACCCTACCGGCCAGATGATGGTGCGCAGCATCATCCAGGAGTTGGCGAGCAAGGCGTCCTACCTCCAATCCTTCAACATATCCAATGGCGACGTCATCGTCCTCTACAAGGGGTTGAAGCTGACCGGAGTAACCGACGTCTGCCAGACGGTGGAGCAGGTCTTCCTGTCAAAGACGACGCTGACCGGGCCGAATCCCTACAAGGAATATTCGCTTTATTCCATTATGGAACTGGCGTTGAACTTCATCAACGTCATCCGTTTCATCGAGGAATTGCAGGCGACGGAGACGGGCCACCACGTCACCGAGACCAAGCCGCCGATCACCCTGGAAGAGTTGGGCAAGCTCGAACGCTCGATGCAGATGTTCGACCTGTCGCCCTTCCTGTTTAACCAGGGCATCGCCAACATCGGCGGCGGCGAAGCCGACATGGAGTATTATGAGCTCTACATCTCGATCAAGCTGCTGCAGGAGCGGCTCTGTCCGGATTACGACATCACAGCCAACAAGTGGCTGTTCAACTACTTCACCGCCAACCTCGACCAGTCGGTGCTGCGGGCACTGAACCATGGACTCAGCTTCATGCGCGGACGGCGGATCGGCATCAACATCAACCTGTCCACCGTCATCTCCACCGGCTTCGTGAAGTTCGACGAACGGCTGCCGATCGACTTCCGCGGGCAGGTGGTGCTCGAGGTGTCGAAGGGCGACCTGATCGAGAATCTGCCGCTGTTCAACGAGGTGGTGGAATTCGCGCAAGATCGCCGGTATCAGATCGCGGTCGACGGGCTGAACCCGTTCTGGGTAACGAATTTCGACCTGGAATACCTGAACGCGGACTACGCCAAGATATTCTGGTCCAACGACATGCTAGAGATGGAGCCAAGCTTCGAGAAGTATTTCCGCGAGCGCATCTCTGAACAGGACCGCTGCAAATTTATCCTGGCGCGCTGCGACAGCGTTTCCAGCTTGGTCTATGCCCACAAGATGGGGATCAATCTGGTCCAGGGCCGCGCGGTGGACAACATCCTGCGCAAGGGCGTCAGCGTCCGCGAAGCCATCGCCCACGCCAAGGTTGATTGACGCCCGGCCCAGTCAGGGTCAGAGATTACGGTTTCAGGACTTGCGGGGCGCCTGCCGCAGCAGCCGGTCGGCCCAGGCCGGCGGCAGCAGCGCCAAGAGCCAGACCGCGGTCATCATCGGCCAGGGGAAGGCGATCCGTGCGGCGTTGCGCTCCAGCCCGCGGCGGATGACCAGGGCGGCGTCCGCCGTCTCCATCAGGAAAGGCATGGGGAAACGGTTGACCGCCGTCATCCTGCTCTTGACGAATCCCGGGCAGATCACCGACACGCGAATTCCCGCTTCGGCCAGATCGCCGCGCAGTGCCTCGCCGTAGACCCGCACCATCGCCTTGCTGGCGCAATAGGCCGGCGCACCTGGCAGGCCGCGGAACCCGGCGAGCGAGGCCATCAGGGCGATCTGTCCCCGCCCCCGCGCACGCATCGTCGGCAGCAGCGGATGGATGCTGTTGAGCACGCCGTCGATATTGACGGCCAGGATGCGGCGCGCCTGTTCCTCCGTCTCGCCGCCGGCTCCGGTGCCGGCCGACATTCCGGCATTGGCGATCAGGAGATCGACAGGCGTGCCGGCATCGATTCGCTGCAACCAGTCCGCCATCGCCGCCCGGTCGGTCACATCGACGGTCGCCACAGCGACATGCGCCCCGGCGACACGACAGCGTGCCGCCACCTCCTCCAGCCGCGCGGAGTCGCGGCCGGTCAGTGCCAGGGCCACGCCCGGGGCGGCATAGAGAACGGCAAGTGCTTCGCCGATACCGCTGGAGGCACCGGTGATGACGATGGAACGCGGCTGCTTCATGGAACCTCTGCCCTGTCCGCCAGTTGCCGGATGGTGCCGGAGCTTGTTGTCGGGTACTGTCGAGTTTATAAGCTCCGCAAATCCGACACCGCTTTTAAAATGAGGCCGCCTTGCCCGCCCATCGCCCCGTCATAGCCAGCATGACCGGATTCGCACGAGTCGACGGGCACGGCGACGGCTATTCCTGGACCTTCGAGGCCAAGAGCGTCAACGGCCGCAGCCTCGACCTGCGCTGCCGCCTGCCGTCGGGTTTCGATAGCATCGAGGCGGCGGCCCGCGCCGACCTGCCGAAGCGGCTGGCGCGCGGCAACGTCAATCTGACGCTAACCGTCAATCGTGCCCAGGACGTGTCGCAACTGCGCATCAACCGCGTGCTTCTGACCCAGGTGCTGGAACTCGCCCGCGAGATCGAGGGGGCCGGTGCGGCGCCGCCACGTCTGGATTCGCTGCTGGCCATCCGCGGCATCATCGAACCGGTGGAAGAGGATCAGACCGAGGCGCGTGAGCGCGTCGAAGCGGCGATCAAGATCGACCTCGCCAAGCTGATTGACCAACTCGTCGTCAACCGCATCGCCGAGGGCAACCGCATCGCAGAAGTGCTGAACGGCCATCTCGACGAGGTCGCCCGGCTGGTCGATGCCGCGTCGGCCTGCGCTTCGACCCAGCCCGAGGCGCTGCGCGAGAAGCTGCGAGCCCAGGTCACCGCGATCCTGGGATCCTTCCCGGCCTTGCCCGAGGAACGGCTCGCCCAGGAAGCCGCCATCCTGATCGGCAAGGCCGACGTGCGGGAGGAACTGGATCGGCTGCGCGCCCACATCCGCGCCGCCCGCGACCTGATGGCGGAGGGCGGCGCCATCGGCCGCCGATTCGACTTCCTGTGCCAGGAATTCAACCGCGAGGCCAACACCCTGTGCTCCAAATCGGCCGACGTCGAACTGACCCGCATCGGCCTCTCGCTGAAGGCCTCGATCGAGCAGCTTCGCGAGCAGGTCCAAAACATCGAGTGATCGCCATGGCCCCGACCACTTCATCCCTCATCCACCGGCGCGGTTTCATGCTGGTGCTGTCCTCCCCGTCCGGCGCCGGCAAGACGACCATTGCCCGCGGCCTGCTCGAGCGCGATACCGGCATCACCATGTCCGTGTCGGTCACCACGCGGATGATGCGGCCGGGCGAGATCGAAGGGCAGGACTATCACTTCATCGACCAGCAGCGCTTCGACCGCATGGCCGAGAGCGGAGACCTGCTGGAACATGCCCGCGTCTTCGGCAACTGCTACGGCACGCCGCGCATGGCGGTGGAGGATGCGCTGGGGGCCGGCCGCGACGTGCTGTTCGCCATCGACTGGCAGGGCGCGCAACAGCTGGCGCAGAATGCCCGCGACGATCTGGTCAGCGTCTTCGTACTGCCACCGTCGGTAACGGAGTTGGAACGCCGCCTGCGCGGCCGTGGCCAGGATTCTGAAGAGGTCATCGCCAACCGCATGGCCAAGGCCTCCAACGAGATCAGCCACTGGCCGGAATACGACTACGTCATCGTCAACAGCGACGTCGACGAGAGCATCGCCGCGGTCGCGTCGATCCTGCACGCGGAACGGCTGCGCCGCCGCCGTCAAGTTGGTCTGCCGGAGTTCGTGCGCAGCATTCAGGACACGCTGTAAAGCGCTGCTTTTAGGGATTTACCGGTTGGGAAAGGGCTTCGGCCTGACCTTGATCTCATGGTCGGGCGGGCCGTCGCCGCCGTCCGGCTGGCGGCCACGGTAATAGCCTTTTTGCCAGCGTTCTTGGGCTGCCGTGCTTCCGGGGGTCTTCAGGTCGGTGTTGAAGCGGCTGCGCGACTCGGCCCAGGCCCGGTACTGCGCCGCCGTTTCCGGATCGCCGTCCAGGTCGCGGACCTCGGGCGTCAGGCTCTCCACCAGACCGCGCTGGACCGGCATCAGGTGGGCGAAGGGTTCGCCCTTCTCCCAGGTGACCGGCACATCGGGTGCGGTGAACTTCCAATTCATGGTGAAGGGATAGGGCGACCAGTCGGTCTCGATGATGCCCGATAGCCCAACGATGCCGTGTTTCGGGTGGTTCAGCGGCCCGGTGACCATCAGGTTGACGCCCGGCGGCGTGCGGAACAGCGCCGCAACGTGGAATGTCAGCACGCCGCTACCGAAATGGCTGGCCGGCAGCAGCGGATGGGGTGCGTCCGCCGTGATGCGGATGGCGTCGACGCCGGTGCCGCCGTCCCAAACGGCGGTGGCCCGCACCGGGCAGCAGACTTCCCACCCATGCATGCTGGCGATGTTGAGCGGCAGGCAGCGGTAGCCGTACTGCTCCGGCAAGGCGTCGATCCAGTCGCGCGTCGGGCGCGCCGGGCGAATGTCGGGCAGCGCTCCCGACAGCGGATAGGCGATGAGCGTCATGCTTGGCATCCTGCCAGACTTCCCCATCGGACGTAACCCCGTGGTTGCCGGATGGCAACAACCGGCAAGACGCCCATTCGGATTAATCCTAAGCGCGCATTAGAGATTGGACTTACCGGTCATAGTCCAGTATCGAATCCGCTTTACATTAGTATTTTTTAATTGATGCAACCGGCCGCGAGTCGACGCCCTCTCCCCGACGGCGGCGGAGGCGTGTGGTGCGGATGCGGGGGAAGACGGGCAATGATCTTCAGACTTCACAGCATCAAGGCAAAGCTCTTGATCCTTCAGGGGCTTTTTCTCGTCGCCATCCTTGCGGCCGGCATCTGGTCGGCAACGTCGAAGCGCACGACGATGGTCGAGGGTTACCGCAACTCGATCCAGGCGGTGGTGCAGACGTCGCTGTCTATCATGCAGGCCTACGAAGCGCGCGTCGCCAAGGGCGAGTTCAGCCGGGAGGAGGCGCAGAGCCGCGCCAAAGGCGAACTTCGTGCAATCCGCTATTTCGGCAACGAGTATATGTTCGGCTATCTCTTCGATGGCACCAACATGTTCCACGGGGTGCGCCCCGACCTGGAGGGCACCCGCAAGCTGGCCGACTTCAAGGACAGCAACGGGGTGCTGGTGATCCGCGGACTGATCGACTCGGCCCGCAGCGGCGACGGCTTCCTGATCTACAATTTCCCCAAGGCCGGCGGCGCCGAACCGATGCCGAAGCTGGCGCTGGCCGCGATCTTCGAGCCCTGGGGCTGGATGATCGGCACGGGCGTCTATATCGATGACGTCGACGCCGCCTTCCAGCGGACGCTGATCGAGACGCTGGCTGTCACTCTGATCACCGCGCTGCTGCTTGGGCTGGTCGGTTTCCGGCTGGTCACGCGCATCTCCAAGGGGTTGGACTCCATCGGCAACGCCACCGACCGCATCGCCAGGGGCGAACTCGGCACCGAAGTGGCCGGTACCGCCCGCGGCGACGAGGTCGGTGCGCTCGCCCGCTCTGTCGAAACGCTCCGCCTCAGCGCGATCGAGGCCGAGGAGTTGCGCCGGCGCCATGCCGCGCTGGAGCAGGAGGCCGAGCAGGCACGGCGCGTCGCCATGGCCCGCTTGGCCGACGAGTTCGAGAGCAGCGTCGGGGCGATGGTTCGCAGCGTCGCCGAATCCGCCGGTCAGCTGACCCACACCTCCGGCGCCATGAGCAGCGGCGCCGAACAGACCACCCGCCTGATGGGCAGCGCCGCCGGTGCCGCTGAAACCACCTCCGGCAACGTGCAGGCGGTGGCCGGCGCCACCGAGGAGTTGGCCGCCTCCATCCGGGAGATCGCCCAGCAGATCGCCGAATCGACCTCCGGTTCGGCCCGGGCCTTGGAGGATGTGCGCCGCACCTATGCGCTGATCGAACAGTTGGACGACGTCGCCCGCCGCACGGTGGAAGTGGTCGACCTGATCCGTTCCATCGCCGAGCAGACCAACCTGCTGGCGCTGAATGCCACCATCGAAGCGGCCCGCGCCGGCGAGGCCGGCAAGGGGTTCGCCGTGGTGGCGAGCGAGGTGAAGAATCTCGCCAACCAGACGGCCAAGGCGACCGACGACGTCCAGGCCCAGATTTCCGCGATGACCGACGCCACCGCCTCGGTGGTCGAGGCGATGCGCGGGGTCGGCGGCGTCATCGAGACGGTGAACGACGTCGCCTCGAGCATCTCCGCCGCCATCGAGGAGCAGGGTGCCGCAACCCGCGACATCAGCCAGAACGTCAACGAGGCGGCGCAGGGAGTCACGTCGGTGTCGAACAGCCTGAGCATGGTGTGCAGCCACGCCACCGCCACCGGCCAAGCCTCCGCGGAGGTCGCATCCGCGGCCCGCAAGATGGGCGAGCGCGCCGACCGCATGCTGACCGAGGTGTCCGCCTTCGTCGCCCGCGTCCGGCAGGGGTGAAGGACATGCGGCAAGGGAGGTGCCGCGCCGGATGCAATCCGCGACGATCCGCGCTATGGATGACCACAGCCAAACGCCGGACAGGATTCCATGAGCACCCCCCTCCCCGCAGCAGCCGCAACCACCACCCGCCGGGGCTGGCTCGACGAGGCGCTGCGGCGCATCGAAGCGGATGTGAACCGTTCCGCAGACACCCATCTGCTGCGGCTGCCAATCCCGGCCGCCCAAGGGATCACGCTGTACCTGAAGGACGAGTCGACCCACCCGACCGGCAGCCTGAAGCACCGGCTGGCGCGGTCGCTGTTCCTCTATGCGATCTGCAACGGCTGGGTGCGTGACGGGACGACGGTGATCGAGGCCTCGTCTGGTTCCACCGCGGTTTCCGAGGCCTATTTCGCCCAGTTGCTCGGGCTGCCCTTCGTCGCGGTGGTGCCGCGCAATACCTCCCCCGCCAAGATCGCGCAGATCGAGTTCTATGGCGGCCGCTGCCATATGGTGGAGCGAGCATCGGAGGTCTGCGCCGAAGCGCAACGGTTGGCCCAGGACTGCGCCGGCCATTTCATGGACCAATTCACCTATGCCGAGCGCGCCACCGACTGGCGCGGCAACAACAACATCGCCCAATCGATCTTCGAACAGCTTGCCCAGGAACCGCACCCGGTGCCGGACTGGATCGTCTGCGGCGCCGGAACCGGCGGCACCTCCGCCACCATGGGGCGCTATGTGCGCTATCGCCGGCTGCCGACGCGGGTGTGCGTGGCCGATCCGGAGCATTCGGCCTTCTTCGAGGGCTTCCGCGACGACAACCCGAAGGCCGATGTCGGCCGCGGTTCCGGCATCGAGGGAATCGGGCGCCCGACGGTCGAACCCTCCTTCCAGCCGACGGTGATCGACCGGATGATCCGCGTGCCCGATGCCGCGAGCATCGCCGCGGTCTGGGCACTGCGCAACCGGCTGGGCCGCGCCTGCGGTGGCTCCACCGGCACGAATCTGGTCGGCGCCATCGAGTTGATCGCCGGCATGATGCGCAACGGCCGGCAGGGCAGCGTCGCCACCCTGATCTGCGATCCGGGCGACCGTTACATGGGCACCTACTTCAACCGCGACTGGCTGGCGGCTTCGGGGCTGGACATCGATCCGTGGATCGCCCGGATCGATGAATTCTTCCGAACCGGTGCATGGAGCGGTGATGGCCTCGCCTCCGCCGAGCGTTGAGAAGGAAGGCGCAGCCATGACCCGCATGCGGATTCGCATCGATTTCGACAGTGGCGGCTCTGTCGGCCCCGGTAAGATCATGCTGCTGGAACGGATACGCGAGACCGGCTCCATCTCCGCGGCCGGGCGGGCGTTGGGCATGTCCTACCGTCGGGCTTGGCTGCTGGTGGACGATCTCAACCGCATCTTCCGCGAACCAGTGGTGAGCGCCGCGGTCGGCGGCAAGCATGGCGGCGGCACCGTGCTGACCGCCTTCGGCGAGCAGGTGATCGACCATTACCGCGCCGTGGAACGCGAAGCCCGCGTTGCCACCGCCCACCGCTTGGCCGCTCTGGCGGAAGGGATCAACCCGGACTATCGCACCGACAAGCAGGCCGATGACGGCGGCTTTGCCAAAGACCCGGGATTGAAGCCGGGATGCGCCACGGAGGAATAGGCAGCATCGCCAGCCGAGCACGGCCCGACCTTGTCCTTGCGTCCAAAGAAGAAGGCCGGGCAAACTGCCCGGCCTTCTTCATCCGAAATCTCAGAACCCTATGCGAAGGCCTTGTATGCGATCAGCGTGAAGGTATCACGCACTCCCGGCAGGGTCTGCACATGCTCGGTCACGAAACGGCCGATGTCATCGTCCTGCTTCAGGTAGCACTTCATCAGCAGGTCGTATTGCCCGGAAATGGAATGCACTTCCGACACCTGTTCGATCAACTGGACGGCCTGATCAGCGACCTCATAGGCCTTGCCGAGATCGCATTTGACCATGACGAAGATGGTCTGCACGGTCTCAGCCCTCCTGCGACGAGTCGGTCGTGGTCTCGATGGTCGGGCGCGGACGGGCGGAACGCAGCATGAATGCCGGCATATGGTCGCCGAAGCCGATCACCGGCATGTCGTCGTCGTCCTCGTCGCGGCGACGGCGGCGATCACGGTCGCGGTCGCGGCGCGGATCATTGTTGCGGCGGGCCTCGGTGGCAGCGAGCGATTCGCGGGGCTGGCGCTCCTCACGGACCGGACGCTCCTCGCGCACGGCGCGCTCTTCGCGGACAGGACGCTCCTCACGGGCAACGCGCTCTTCCCGGACGGGACGCTCTTCCCGGACTGGACGGTCGTCGCGCGGCGCACGCTCTTCACGCGGAGCCCGTTCCTCGCGGCCGCCACGGGCGGGCCGCGCCTCAGTCTTGACGGCACGGCCCCCGCGACCGCGCCGGCGGGCGCTGCTGTCTTCCTCGCCGAACTCGGCCGTCTCCAGGCCGTCGATGGCGATCATTGGAATCTCCCGCTTGATGAGGCGCGCGATGGCGCCGACCAGTTTGGTGTCGTCGGGCGTGGCGAGCATGAACGCGCGGCCCTGCTTGCCGGCGCGGCCGGTACGGCCGATGCGGTGGACATAATCGTCCGGAGTGAGCGGCACGTCGAAATTGAAGACGTGGCTCAGACCCTGCACGTCGATGCCGCGTGCGGCAACGTCGGAGCAGACCAGCAGCGTGATCTCGCCCTGCTTGAACCGCTCCAACGTCTCGGTGCGCTTCGACTGCACCATGTCGCCGTGCAGCGCGCCGACGTTGAAGCCATGGCGTTCCAGCGACTTCTGCAGGACTGCGATGTCGCGCTTGCGGTTGCAGAAGATGAAGGCGTTCTTGACGTCTTCCGTCTGCAGCAGATGACGCAGCGCCCGGCGCTTGTCCATCTCCTGGACCAGAACCATCGCCTGTGTCACCGTTTCGGCCGGCGACGCTGGCGGTGCGACGGAAATCTCCATCGGATCGTTCAGGAATGCATCGGCCAGCCGGCGGATTTCCGGCGGCATGGTGGCGGAGAAGAACAGGGTCTGACGGTTCTTCGGCAGCTTGCTGACGATCCGCTCGATGTCGGGAATGAATCCCATGTCGAGCATGCGGTCGGCCTCGTCGATCACGAAGACCTTGATGTCGTTCAACATGATGTTGCCGCGCTCGAACAGGTCAATCAATCGACCCGGAGTCGCGATCAACACATCCACCCCGCGGTCAAGCTTCTTCACCTGCTCGGTGAAGGTCTCTCCGCCGATCAGCAGAGCCATGCTGAGCTTGTGGTGCTTGCCGTAAGTCTCGAAGCTCTCCGAGACCTGGGCCGCCAGCTCACGCGTCGGCTCCAGGATCAATGACCGCGGCATCCGCGCACGGGCGCGCCCCGATGCCAGGATGTCGATCATGGGCAAGGTGAAGCTCGCCGTCTTGCCGGTGCCCGTCTGCGCGCAGCCCAGCACGTCGCGGCGTTGCAGGACACAGGGAATCGCCTGTTCCTGAATGGGCGTCGGTTGGGTGTAACCCTTGTCCTCGATAGCGCGCAGGACGTCAGGGCCAAGCCCAAGTTCCGAAAAAAGCATCCAACCTGTTTCTGTTCTGGAGTGCGCAAATCGAGCGGGCAACGCTCGATGCCTGGATAGGGCCGAAGAATAGGAAGTCATGGCTGCATGTCAATAGATGCGATGTTCCCATCCCGAAAATAGGCGTGAAAACACGCCGCGTTGGCGAATTGGGCAGCCTGCGGTAGGGTGCTGGACGGCGGTGTCGCGAGTCGCGGTCATTGCCGACGCCATGATCCGGGGCCAACGCCCCAAATCGAACGGTCGAGTGCATTCGATGATTCTACATGCCCAGGAATCGGTGCTGGTGGTGGTCGACGTCCAGGAACGTCTGCTGCCGGCCATCCACGAATCCGGCCGCGTCGTCCGTCACACCGGCATGCTGCTGAAGGCGGCCGCCGCCCTTTCCGTGCCGGTGCTGGTGACCGAGCAGTATCCGCGCGGCCTCGGACCGACGATCGAAGCGGTGCGCGCCGAGTTGCCCGTCGGCACCCCGGTGATCGAGAAGATCACCTTCGGCTGCACCGGCGAGCCGGCGTTCAACGCGGCCATCGTGGAACTGAAGCGCCCGCAGATCGTGCTGTGCGGGACGGAGGCCCATGTCTGCGTGATGCAGACCGCGCTGGGGCTGCGCCAGCAAGGTCGTTCGGTGTATCTGGTGGCCGACGCGGTGTCGTCGCGCACCCCCGCCAACCATGCCGCGGCGTTGGAGCGGATGCGTGCCGCCGGCGTCACCATCGTCACCACCGAGATGGTGCTTTTCGAATGGATGGAACGGGCCGGCACGCCGGTTTTCAAGGTCGTCAGCGCGCTGGTGAAATGAACGTAGGAGAGCTTGGCATGACAACGCGCCCCACCCTGATCCTGCTGCCCGGCATGCCGCTGGATGCCGCGCTGTGGGATCATCAGGTCAGGCATCTCGCCGAAATCTGCGACCCGAAGGTGGTCGAACTGGCCACGTGCAGCAGCATCGGCGGAATGGCGGACACCGTGCTGGCCGCAGCCCCGAAGCGCTTCGCCGTCGCCGGCCTGTCGATGGGTGGCTATGTCGCGCTGGAAATCCTGCGGCGTGCGCCGGAACGGGTGGAACGTCTGGCCCTGCTCGACACCAACGCCCGTCCCGATACGCCGGAGGCGAGCGCGACGCGACGCGAGGCGGTGGCGCTCGCCCGCGCCGGCAAATACGCTCAAGTCATCCGCGCCGCCCTGCCCCGCCTGATCCACCCCGACCGCATGGCCGACGAGGGATTCGTCCGCGCGGTGCTGGCGCAGATGGAGCGGGTCGGCGTTGACGGTTATGCCCGCGAGCAGGACGCGATCATCGGTCGTCCCGACAGCCGTCCTGGCCTGCCTGCAATCTCCTGCCCGACCCTGGTCGTCTGCGGCCGGCAGGACGCCCTGACCCCGCCCGACCTCCACGAGGAGATGGCCGCGGCCATCCCAGGCGCCCGCCTGGTGTTGATCGAGGATTGCGGCCATCTGTCGTCGATGGAGCAGCCTCAGGCGGTGACCGCTCTGATGCGCGACTGGCTGCTGCGGGGCTGACCCTCGCGCTGGCGACCGGGCGTCAGCAATCTATGGCGCCGCAGAACAGGCCGGCGCGGTGGGATGGGAACAGCGAAAAGGTCATGTCGCTGATCAGATAGTGGAAATCGGGATCGTCCGGCCCCAACGGCCGGTCGAGCCAGCCGGTGGCGGAGGTCAGCGCACCGCCTGACCGGCAGAACGCCCCCTGCACGATGATGGGCCCTCCCGGCGGCCGCGTCGGGATCGGGCCATCGGTGCAAAGGGAGGAGTTCAACATCGTCTCGGCCACATTGAAGGCCAGCACCACCTTGTAGTCACGTCGTGCCGTATCGTTCGGTGTGGTGGTCAAGGTCGTGACCACCCCGGCGCGGTTCTGCATGTAGGGCAATATCTTTTCCGCAAAGCGATCCGCCGACATGCCGAACGGATCGCCGTGCACGACCACCCGCAGGTCACGGTTTCCGGCGGCATAGGCGACCTCGCTCCGCGTATAGGCCGGTGCCGGCTCGCTCGCCACCACCCGCTCGTTCGTACAGGCGGCAAGAGAGGCAGTGCCCAGCAACAAGGCGGCGAGCGGCGGAAGCATGCGCATGGTGGAACCGTGGATTGGTAACGCTGCCCTGGATATGGGGAGTGCCCGACTGCAGGGCGAGTCGTCATCTGCCGCTTCATCCCGGAACAGAATCGCGATCCCGGTCCTCATCCGCGCTGGACTCCTGTAGCTTACACGTCGATGTCGTCGGCCTTCACGAACTTGGCATTGTCCTGGATGAACTTGAAGCGCAACTCGGGCCGTTTGCCCATCAGGTCTTCCACAAGCGAGCGGGTGCGCTCGCATTCCGGCTTTTCCTCCGGATCGGCGGCATTCGGCACCACCACCCGCAACAGGGAGCGCTTGGACGGATCCATGGTGGTATCGCGCAGCTGGGCCGGCATCATCTCGCCCAAGCCCTTGAAGCGGCTGATATCGGGCTTCTTGCCCTTGAACATCCGCGACAGCAGCTCGTCCTTGTGGGCGTCGTCGCGGGCGTAGACCTGCTTGTTGCCGTGGCTCAGCCGGTAGAGCGGCGGCAGGGCGAGATACAGGTGCCCTTCCTGGATCAGGCCCGGCATCTCGCGGTAGAAGAAAGTCATCAGCAGCGAGGCGATGTGGGCGCCGTCGACGTCGGCGTCGGTCATGATGATGACCCGCTCGTAGCGCAGCTTGTCCGTCGAAAAATCCTTGCCGATGCCGCAGCCAAGCGCCTGGGTCAGGTCGTTCAGCTCCTGGTTGGCCTTCATCTTGTCGACCGACGCGCTGGCGACGTTAAGGATTTTGCCGCGCAGCGGCAGAATGGCCTGCGTCTCGCGCTGGCGCGCCTGCTTGGCCGAACCGCCGGCCGAATCGCCCTCCACCAGGAACAGCTCGGTGCCTTCGGGGGAATTGCGCGAACAGTCGGCCAGCTTGCCGGGCAGGCGCAGGCGACGGGTCGCCGACTTGCGCGTCATCTCCTTGGACTGCTTGCGCCGGGCCCGCTCCTCCGCCTTTTCGATCAGGCGTTCGAGCAGGGCATTGGCGCTGGCCGGATCGCCCGACAGCCAATGGTCGAAATGGTCCTTCACCGCAGCCTCGACGAGGCGCTGCGCCTCCGCCGTCACCAGCTTTTCCTTGGTCTGCCCCTGGAAATGCGGTTCGCGGATGAAGACGGACAGCAGGATGCAGGCCTCGCCCATCACGTCGTCGGCGGTGACCTGACCGGCGCGCTTGTTGCTGGTCAACTCGCCATAGGCCTTCAGGCCGCGGGTCAGCGCGGTGCGCAGGCCGGCCTCGTGCGTGCCACCCAGCGGAGTCGGTACGGTGTTGCAGTAGGTGTGCGAGAAGCCTTCGTCATCGTCCGGCCATGCCACCGCCCATTCGACGCGGCCCTGGCCGTTGGGAAAGTCGAGCGAACCGGCGAAGGGCGACGGCGTCAGCGTCTTGCGGTCCTTCAGCGCCGCCGTCAGGTAGTCCTGCAGGCCGCCGGGGAAATGCAGAGTCTCGGAGGCCGGAGTGGTGGCATCGACCGACAGCAGCGCCGGGTCGCAGCTCCAGCGGATTTCGACACCGCGGTAGAGATAGGCCTTGGACCGCGCCAGACGGTAGAGCCGGTGCGGCTCGAAATGGGCGGTCTCTCCGAAGATCTCCGGGTCGGCATGGAAACGGATGGTGGTTCCGCGCCGTTTGACGTTGCCCTTGCGGGCCAGCGGCCCCTGCGGCAGGCCGCGGCTGTAATCCTGGACGTAGAGCTGCTTCTCGCGCGCGATCTCGACGGTCAGCCGGTCCGACAGGGCGTTCACCACCGACAGGCCGACGCCGTGCAGGCCACCCGAGGTCTGGTAGACCTTGTTGGAGAATTTGCCGCCCGAGTGCAGCGTGGTCATGATGACCTCGAGCGCCGACTTGCCCGGATATTTCGGGTGGTCGTCGATGGGGATGCCGCGACCGTTGTCGCGCACCACCACCGAACCGTCGACGGCAAGCTCCAGGTCGATGCGGCTGGCATGGCCGGCCACCGCCTCGTCCATGGCATTGTCCAGCACCTCCGCCACCAGATGGTGCAGCGCACGGTCGTCGGTGCCGCCGATATACATGCCCGGCCGGCGGCGTACGGGTTCCAGCCCCTCCAGAACCTCGATATCCTGGGCGGAGTAGCTGTCGGCCTTGGGGGCCGCGTTCTCGAAAAGATCGCTCATGGCGGGATGATAGGAATTTCGTCAGGGGTGCGCAAGCGTATCCTGGGGCGTTTATAGTGCGTTGCCACAAGCTTTTGTGTGCGAAATTTTCGTGATGCCGGAGGAAGCATGAGCGCGGTGGACGGTTACGACTTCGACAATGGCCCGGCGCTGCGGGCCATCGCCATGCCGGCGGACACCAACCCGAACGGCGACATCTTTGGCGGCTGGCTGCTGGCACAGATGGATCTGGCCGGCGGCACGGTCGCGGTGCGGCGCAGCCATGGCCGCGTCGCCACCGTCGGCATCGAGGCGATGACCTTCCACAAGCCGGTCTTCGTCGGCGACGAGGTCAGCTGCTTCGCCCGAATCGAGAAAGTCGGACGCACCTCGCTTCGGGTCCGGATCGAGACCTGGGTCCGCCGCGAACGTTCCGGCTCCGACCCGATCAAGGTGACGGAGGGCGTGTTCACCTATGTCGCCATCGGCGAGGACCGCAAGCCGCGCGAAGTACCGCCGGAATGACGATTCGCTGACCCGGCGTCCTTTCCCTGCCCCCTTCCCCGCCGGTCTCCGGAAAGGGGGAGTGCGGTCAGGCCGCCGGAGCCTTCACGAAATGCTGGTGCCCGTGGTCGCACTGGCCGCGGGCATGTTTGTCGTCGCAGCTTTCGCCGGACGTCAAGCCGATCCAGGCATGGAGGATGGTCGGATCGAAGCCGGCTTCACGGCGGTCGCCGACCTGGATCAGCGGGCGGCGGATCAGGTCGCGGTCGGCCAGCAGGACGGCGAGCGCACCAGCCTCGTCAAGGGCGTCGGGCTTGACCGAGCCGGACTTGACCGCAGCGGCTCGGCGGTTGAACCAGGATCCGACCTCCTTGTCGCCGAAGAAAGCGCGCAGGCCGTCGGCCGTCAGGTCGGCGGTGGCAAGATCGCGCTCAACCAGCGCGTGGCCTGCGGCGGCCAGTTGCTGCTTCTGCTTGGCATTCGCCGGGCAACCGGCCATTGCGTAGAAAATCACCTCTGCCATGGTACACTCCGCTGTCGGATGGGGTGGCCTGACCGCAGGCAATCAGGACCGATTTCGTCCAGTCTAACGGCAGCGCAACATGGAAAAGGGCGCGACAGAATGCCGCGCCCACATTTTTTCTATGGGTATTTGACGCCCGACCAACGGGCGCCGGGAAAATTATTTCTGCAGGCGCTTCAACGCATCCTCGACATACTGGTTGGTGTAGGTCCTGGACAGGTCGATGCTCGCGGACGCCACCGCCGGGTCGAACGCCTTCAGCACCTTCAACGCCGCATCGGCGCCCTCCTGGGTAAAGCGGCCGTCCGGCGAATAGGTCGGCTTCGAATGCTCGAAGGCCTCGGCATAGAGCGTCTTGTTGCCCAGGAAATACTCTTCCGGCAGGACCTTTAGCACGTCGTCGGTGCTCGCCTTGTTCAGCCACAGCATGGTGCGGACGAAGACGTCGGCCAGCGCCTGGGTGGTCTTCGGATTCTCCCTGATGAAGTCCGGCTTGGCGTAGAGCACTGCCGCGGGATATGGGCCGCCATAGACGTCGAGCGTGCCCTTCTCGGTCCGGGTGTCGGCGAGGACGGTGATGTCGCCGTCGGCCTGGGCCTGGCTGATCACCGGATCCAGATTGACGATGGCATCGATCTCGCCCCGCTTAATCGCCGCGATGGCGCTGGGCCCGCCGCCGACACCGATGACCGACGCATCCTCCGGCTTCATGCCCATGGAGGTCAACACATGGTTCAGCATGAAGTTGGTGGAGGAGCCGGGAGCGGTCACGCCAACTTTCTTGCCCTTAAGATCTTTGAGTGACTTGACGGTGCCGGCCTTGTTGACAGCGGCCAGCACGATGCCGGGGTAGCGGCCGAGCTGGGTCACCGCAACGATGGGCTGGCCCTTGGCCTGCATCTGGATGGTGTGGTCGTAGGCGCCGGTGACGACATCGGCCGACCCGCCGATCAAGGCTTGCAGGCTCTTGGCGCCGCCGCCGAAATCGCTGATTTCGACGGTTAGCCCGGCATCCTTGAAATAACCAAGCCGTTCCGCCAGCGTCAGCGGGAGGTAATAGAGCAGCGGCTTGCCGCCGACCGCGATCTTGATATCGGTCTTCTCAAGCTTCTGCTGGGCTGCTGCCATGCCGGCACTTCCCAAGGTCAGGGCGACCGCGGCGGCCGCGATCAGTGATTTCAGTCTCATTGTTTTCCTCCCGATTGGATTCAGTGCTGCCCGCCATGATTGTCCTGCGGGCGCCAGTGCAGCAGCCGTTTCTCGATCATGGTGACGGCGGCGTCGATCAGGACGACGAAGATCGTCAGCACCAGCATGCCGGAGAAGACGCCGACCGTGTCGAAGACGCCTTCGGCCTGATGGATGCGGTAGCCCAGCCCGGCGGCGGACCCCAGATATTCGCCGACAACCGCGCCGACCATGGCGAAGCCGACGGCCGTGTGCAGGGACGAGAAGACCCAGGACAGGGCGGACGGCAGATAGACATGCCGGAACAGGTCGCGGGAACTGGCGCCCAGCATGCGGGCATTGGCTAGGACCACCGGGCTGACCTCCTTCACGCCTTGATAGACGTTGAAGAAGACGATGAAGAAGACCAGCGTCACCCCCAGCGCCACCTTCGACCAGATGCCCAACCCCAGCCAAAGCGCGAAGATCGGCGCCAGAACGACACGCGGCAGCGCGTTGATCGCCTTGATGTACGGGTCGAACACCAGGGAGACCAGCGGCGCGCGGGCGAACCAGAAGCCGAAGGCGATGCCGGCCACCGTACCGATGACGAAGGCCAGCGCCGTCTCCAGCAGGGTGATGCCCAGATGATACCAGATGACGCCCGACGCGAAGTCGGCCCAGGTACGGGCCAGCACCGCCCCCGGCGTGCCGAAGAAGAAGGGGCTGAGTATCTTGGTGTCGGTCAGGACATGCCAGACCAGGAGGAAGGCGATCAGGACGGCGAGCTGCAGCAGCAGGATGACCGGGCGGCCCGGCAGGCGCTTGGCATGGGATTTCATGATGTCGTCACCGCAGCTTGGTCTGGGCGTAGCCCTTCAGCACTTCGTCGCGCAACTGGCCCCAGATCTCCCGGTGCAGAGCGAGGAAGCGCGGGGTCATGCGGATTTCCGCCACGTCGCGCGGACGGTCGAGGTCGATGCGGTATTCGCCGATCAGCCGCGCGCCCGGTCCGGCGGACAGCACCAGAACCCGGTCGGACATCGCGATCGCCTCCTCCAGGTCATGGGTGATGAAGACCACCGACTTGCGGTCGGCCGCCCACAAATCGAGCAGCTCGTTCTCCATCATCTGGCGGGTCTGGATGTCGAGCGCCGAGAAGGGCTCGTCCATCAGGATGATCTTCGGGTCGACGATCAGCGTTTGGGCCAGCGCCACGCGCTTGCGCATCCCGCCGGAAAGCTGGTGCGGGAAACGGTCGCCGAACCCGTCCAGGCCGACGCGGGCCAGCCAGGGCTGCGCGCGCTCCCGCGCTTCCGATTTCGCGACTCCGCGGAATTCCAGTCCGGCCGCGACATTGTCCAGGGCCGATTTCCATGGCATCAACGCCTCGGATTGGAACATGTAACCTGCCTTGGGATTGATGCCGGTCACCGGCTGCCCGAAAGACAGTGCGCGCCCCTCGCTGGGCTTCAGCAGGCCGGCGGCAACGTTCAGCATCGTCGATTTGCCACTGCCGGTCGGGCCGACGATCGATACGAACTCCCCATCGGCGACTGTGAAACTGGCGCCCTGTACGGCGGTGTAGGAACGTCCCCGGCCGTCGGGTGAGGGAAAGGTGCAGGTCACGCCTTCCAGTCGGAGGGCGGGCGCCGCGGCGGCCTCGGCCATGTCGGTGTGGTCCTTATGGTTTGGGCTGGATCGTTTGGGCAGGCTCATTTGGTTTGATGGACATACTGTCCGAACTGAAGCGTATGGGCAACCGCTTGAGAAGGCCGCACAATCCGAAGCCGCCCATTTCGGGAACGCCCCACTTACGGTGTCAAAGAAGGGACGGAGGCCGTTATCGGTTGCCGCGGCGGCGCGCAGTCCCGCATCTATGGCATAGATCGAAAGCTAGCCCCTCTCCCATCCCTGCCCCCATCCTCCTGCCCCATCCTCCTGCCCTCGTCACGGAGCCGTCATGCCCACGTTGCCGAAACGCCCGTTGATCGCGCTCGCCGTCCTGGCCGCCCTGCTCGCCGCATGGCTCGGCTTCGCCGCCTGGTACGATCACAGCCAGCGGGCGGACGAAGAGGCGGCGACCTATAGCACGCTGATCGAACGGGCAAACCGGGGCGAGATCGACTCCATCACCTTCGCCGGGGGCGCCGGCCATGCGGTCGCCGGTGACGGCACCCGCTACCGCATCGTCATGCCGGTGACCGACGACCTGCTGAAGGAACTGCGCGCACACAAGGTCGCCATCGCCTTCGACGAGGGGCCCGACGGCCTGTTGGCCCGGACGGTGGGCGTACTCGACCGCGCCGCTCCCTTCCTGGTGGTGGCATTGCTGATCGGCGGCCTACTGCTCGGCGGCGGGCAGTTCTTCGGGATGGCGCGCGCCACCCGCGTGCGGCCGGAGGACACCGGCACCGTCTTCGCCGATGTCGCCGGCGTGGACGAGGCCAAGGAGGAACTGCGGGAGACCGTCCAATTCCTGAAGGATCCGCGCCGCTTCGCCATGGCCGGCGCCCGCGTGCCGAAGGGCATCCTGCTGGTCGGCCCGCCCGGCACCGGCAAGACCATGTTGGCCAAGGCGGCGGCCGGCGAGGCCGGCGTGCCCTTCTTCGCCGCGTCGGGGTCCGACTTCGTGGAAATGTTCGTCGGGCTGGGAGCGGCGCGCGTCCGCAGCCTGTTCAAGACTGCCCGCGCCGCCGCACCCTGCATCCTATTCATCGACGAGATCGACGCTCTGGCCGGCAAGCGCGGCGAATCGAACAGTCATTCCGAACGCGAGCAGACGCTGAACCAGCTGCTGGTCGAAATGGACGGCATCGTCGACGGCGGCGACGTGGTGGTGATCGCCGCCACCAACCGCTCGGAAATGCTTGACCCCGCGGTGCTCCGCCCCGGCCGGTTCGACCGCCACATCCATGTCAGCCTGCCCGACGTGGCCGGGCGCGAGGCGATTCTGGGTGTTCATGCCAGCCGACTGACGCTGGCGCCCGACGTCTGTCCCCGCACGGTGGCGCGCGGCACCCCCGGATTCTCCGGCGCCGAACTCGCCAACCTGTCCAACGAAGCGGCGCTGTCCGCTGCGCGCCAGGGTCGCGTCATCGTCACCATGGCCGATTTCGAAGCGGCCAAGGACCGGGTGCTGATGGGCACCGAACGCCGCAGCCTTGCCCTGTCGGCGCACGAGCGGCGGTTAATCGCCGTCCACGAGGCTGGCCACGCGCTGGTTTCCCTGCGCTGTCCGCAGGCCGATCCGATCCACAAGGCCACCATCATCCCGCGCGGCGGCGCGCTGGGCATGGTGGTGCGGCTGCCGGAGGGCGACCGCGTGTCGGTCTCGCGCGCCAAGCTGCTGGCTGATATCGCCGTCGCAATGGCCGGCCGCGCCGCTGAGGAGATCGCCTTCGGTCCCGACCAAGTCACCACCGGGGCGGAAGCCGATTTCCGCGCCGCCACCGACCTCGCCCGCCGGATGGTCACCGCCTGGGGCATGAGCGAGGAAATCGGCTTCGTCGCCCATGCCGCCTATGGCGGCGGTGCCCAGGCCGGCGGCGAGCCAGGCGTACGCTCCGAACGCACCGCCTGGCGCATCGATGAAGAGGTCCGACGCATCACCGACGAGGGGATGGACCATGCCCGCCGCCTGCTGCGCACCGACCGCGCCGCGCTGGACGCCATCGTCCAGGCGCTGCTGGAACGCGAAACCCTGAGTGGCGACGAGATCACCCGGTTGGCCGACCAGTTGGAAGAGCTGACCACCGAGGCGGCGTGACAGTCACCGCCTGCCATTGCCCTGCTTCGAAGGACGGACAGGAAACGTCACGCATTGCAGCATGGATACATACGGGGGTAGAGTAACCACACGGAATCAGGGCAAAAGGAGAAGGGCAAAATGACGGGGCCGGTATCCCGCCGCACGGCGCTGAAGACTGTGTTGCCTCTTCTTTCAGCCTTGCCTTTTCTCTCCGACCGGAAGGTTTGGGCACAGGGGGTGCCGGTAACCGTCAAGGTCGGCGCCTATGAATTTCCTCCCTATGTCGATGATTCGGGCGGCGGCGTCACACAGGATCTATTGAACCTGTTCAACGCCGCCCAGAATGAACGCCGCTTCCAACTGGTCCGGACGGCACCGCAACGGCGTTACGAGGATCTGGAACAGGGACGGTTCGATATGATCGCCTTCGAAAGTCGTGCCTGGGGCTGGCAGGATCGGGCGGTCGACGTTACGCGCCCCTTCCTGCACGACGCGGAAGTGTTCGTGGCCAGAGCGGCGCCTGGGATCGACCAGCGCTACTTCGACGACCTGTCCGGCAAGACGATTCTTGGACGACTCGGTTATCATTATGCCTTCGCCGGATTCGATGCAGACCCGAAGGTTCTGGAACAGCGTTATCGTACCCGCGTTACAGTGACGCACGAAGGCAATGTGCGCAGCGTCGCCGCCGGACGCGCCGACCTTGCCATCGTCACCCGCTCTTTCCTGACGCGCTTGCTGCAACGCGAACCCGGGCTGGCAGGCCAACTGCTGATTTCGGAGCGGACGGATCAGGTCTACGAGCATACCATCCTGACGCGCCGCGGCGGTCCGGTCGCCGCAGCGTGGCTCAATTCATTGCTCGACCGTCTCACAGAAGACGGCCAGTTGGACTCTCTGTGGCGGCGCAGCGGGATCTTGACGTGAAATGCCACGGTTCCCAACTGACTCCTATAGCGGCCGTTATCCTCCCCACCACAGTCGCCATCAGGACGGTCACGATGCCGTTGTCCGAATATGCGCGGCCAATCCGGTCCGTCACCCTGCGGTCGATGGACATGCTGCCCGCCGGGTTCACCAAACGCTCCCAGGCCGGCCGTGTGCAGCGCGACGGCATCACCCAGTTCGGCACTCGCTTACGGTCCGGCCAGACAGCCGTCGGCGCGAGCTACGGATCCGGACAGATTGCGGCGTAAAAGACCTGGACCGATTCACCAAATCTGTTACAGAGATGTCACTTAATGTGACAGTTTGTGACGCAGCGGGTTCGGCAGGGTTGGAGTTGCATCGACTTTGTTTTAAAATTTATGCATTCTGGGGTATGTTTCACCCGCTGAAGTGGTGATAGGGAGAGCACGGGATGGCCGGTCCGACGATCGTCGTGGTCGAAGATGAGAATTCCCTGCGGACCGATATGATCGAGTATCTGTCCGGCTGCGGTTTCGAAGCGATCGGTGCCCGCGACGGTGCTGAACTGGACCGGATGCTGGAGATCCACAACGCCGCCATCGTGATCCTGGACGTG
This sequence comes from Azospirillum thiophilum, assembly GCF_001305595.1. NCBI lineage: Bacteria > Pseudomonadati > Pseudomonadota > Alphaproteobacteria > Rhodospirillales > Azospirillaceae > Azospirillum > Azospirillum thiophilum. The sequence goes on along the minus strand of NZ_CP012401.1, from coordinate 2,489,804 downwards.
AACCTGCCGGACGAGGACGGGTTCAAGATTGCCGCGCGGCTGCGCGACGGCCATGATGCCGGCATCATCATGGTGACCGCGCGCGGCTCCACCGTCGACCGTGTGGTCGGACTGGAAATCGGCGCCGACGCTTATCTGGTGAAGCCGGTCGAACTGCGCGAACTGGAAGCACAGGTCAAGTCGCTGCTGCGCCGTTTGAACGAGCGGGCTGCCGAATCGGCTGCCCAGCCAATCAATGGCGCTGCTGGTGCTGACGCTCTTGCCGACGGCGACGAGGCGCGTTGGTCCCTCGACCCTACGGAATGGAGCCTGACCAACCCGGCCGGGGTCCGGATCAGCCTGACCAGCATGGAAATGAAACTGACCAGCCTGCTGGCCGCCCAGGCACGAAAGCCGGCGACGCGCGACCAGATCTCCCAGGCACTGTACAACCGCCGCTGGAACCCGGAAGACCGTTCGATCGATACCGTCGTCGGCCGCCTGCGTCATAAGGTGGAAGGCGCCATCGGCGGTCCTGCCCCGCTGAAATCGGTGCATGGCGTCGGCTACGTCTTCTCCGCCCCGGTCCGTGTGGTGGGTACACCGCAGGCCTAGGTCGGGGGCCTAGGTCAGGTCGGCCGCATGTGTCCGCGATGGCCCGGATCCCAGATCGGCGCCATCGCTATCGATCCACTTCAGGCATGCGGCGCGGGAAGCACGACCCGGAAGGTGGAGCCCTTGCCCAATTCGCTGTCGACTGCGACCGCGCCGCCATGCAGCAGCACGATCTGCTGCACAGTATGCAGGCCGATGCCGGTGCCGGGAACGCCCGACGCACCGGATCCACGGAAGAAGCGGTCGAACAGACGCGGGATCTCCGGCTGAGGGATGCCACGGCCGTGGTCGGCCACCTCGATCACCGCCATGGCGCCATCCGTGTGGCCGCGCAGCAGGATCGGGCTGGGAGGCGCAGCGTATTTGACCGCGTTGTTGATCAGATTGGTCAGAACCAGCCCGATCAGATGGGCGTCGATCTCCACCTTGCGCGGCAATTCCTCCAACTCCATCCGGAATTTGCGATCGGGATAGGCGATGCGGAAGGGCTGAACCACGGTGTGGATCAGATCGGGCAGATCGACCTCGCAACGCTCCACTACCAATGCGTTGCCCTGCAGCCTTTCATCGGTCAGATGGGCGTCGATCAGGCCGGTCAGGCGCTGGACGCTGCCGCGGATCACCGCCAGTCGTTCCAGCATGTCAGGTTCCACCTGCTCGGCCCGGATCGCCAGCAATTGGGCCGCGCTGTCTATGATGGCAAGCGGCGTGCGGAATTCATGGCTTACCATGCCCAGGAACTGCCGTTGGCGGTCACGGGCCAGCAATTCGCATTCCAGGGCGCGCTCGACTCTCTCCTTTGCCAGAATCAGCGCCTTCTGGTTGGCGGCAAGTTCATTCGTCCGTTCCGCCACCCGCTGTTCCAGCGAGCGGTTCAGTGCCACCAGTTCTTCATAAAGGCAGACATTGTCGAAGCCGATGGCGACTCGGTTGCAGAACAGTTCCAGAAGCCGATGCTCATCCGCAGTGTAGCGCTCCGCTCGCTCCAGCTGGAAAGCGGTGACGCCATGCTCGCGCGTGCGGAAGATCAGGACGCACCTGTATTCGCCATACAGGTTGCTGTGTCCGCTCAAGGCTTCCTCGATTGCCGCCACGGCGTCGGCGGGCAGGATGTCGGCCACCGGCAGCCCGACGGTCCGGCCAAATCCACCTAGGGCGGCAACCACCGAGACCGGACGGGTGCCGTCGTCCCGCTCAATCGGCCGACAAGCCAGCACGGCAGGCGCGATGCCGGGATCGACGACACGGGCGATCTGCTCCACCAGCCGTTCGACGAAGCTCCGCATCGACCGCGTCTCGAACAGCGTAGTGGCGGCGCTGAGAATGCGTTCCAGCCCCTGGCGGTTGCGTTCGATCGTCAAGATGTCGCGCCAAGCCCGGAGCGCGCTGACCAGGGTGGTGAACAGGCGTTGGGCGGTCAGTTCGCTCTTCGCCTTGTAGTCATTGATGTCGTAACCGACGATGACGTCACGTTCGGGTGCTTGGCCCGGCTGGCCGGTACGCAGAACGATGCGCATGCGCCGGTTGCCCAGATCGTCACGGATGTGCCGAACCAGCTTGAGGCCGGCATCCTCCGTCTCCATCACCACGTCCAGCAGGGCCACGGGCAGATCCGGCCTTTCGACCAAAATCGCCTTGGCCTCCTCCGCCGACATCGCACTCACCACTTCGAACGGACGGCCGTCGAAATCGAAGTCGCGCAAAAGGACTGCGGTCATGGCATGGACCTGCGGGTCGTCATCCACCACCAGGATGGGCCAGGGGGGACCGCTCGGCCGCTGGGAGCGCACTGCCGAAACCGTGCCGTCCTCCGGCCCAAACAGCAGTTCGTCGTCCGTTCCCCCATTCTTCGTCCCGGCCGTCATCCCGGTCATGAACCGCCTCCCCCACGACCGGCCGTGTCGGCCTTTGTCCCGCCTGCGATGGAACCACCGGAAGCCGGTACTTCCAAGGCCGATTTCACCGATTGGGCAGCATTCGTTTCAATTTGTCGCATATTACGAAAGTTCGTCGCCTGCTGTAACCGACCCTTCCCAAGATGCTGTTCTTGGGAAACGCGGCAAGAACTGCAGTGAGTGAGTATTTTTGTGTATGAAATATCGTGATTTTTCTGATTTTCCCTACGCTATCCATGTCTTTCCACTTCTGCCCACGACAGCATTTTTGCCGAAATAGAAATGTTGAACATTATGGTTCGACAGCATTCTGACCGGTTGCAGCCATCTGCTTTATCGGGATAAGCAGTGAGCCGCTTCGGTTGATATGCGAAGTTATGAATTCGGTCCCAGCACCGTCTGGTTGCCAAACATCTACTCTGAGAAGCAACTACACTTAATGCGCCCTCATATATAGAGATAATATCGTTTTGATTGTTGGATGACGGCAAGCTGCAGTTACGCTATGCTTGAGCGTAACCAACCGTTCACCATAACCGAATTGCCTCGCTCCGATGACCTCTCCCGGTTTCGATCAGCACGCGCACGCCGCAGAGGATCGGACCGGCATGCGGAACGTTCCGCACCCGAACCGGTCCGCGCAGGAACCTGAGACAATCTCTGGGATAAGCAACGAACCCGATGCCACGGACAACGGCCTTCGCCAAGCGGATGGCCGGCAAGCCGGTGGGAACCGAACCAATGGCCGCCAAAGCAATGATCGAATGCCGCAAAATGCGCGGGGCACTGCCCGAGAGCGGCGACAGGCGGCGTCGCCCGCCGTTCTGGCCCTGCTGGCTGTCGCAGTCACTCTGACGGCTGCCCTGCTGGCCATCGCGGCCCACCAATACCGCCATCAAGTGATCGAGGAGGCGGAGAGCCGCAGCGTCGCCATCGCCCGCGTTCTGGAAGAGCATGCCGCCAAGACGCTGGGCATCCACGCAACGACATTGTCCCATATCGAATGGATGATCGACGATCTCGGCTGGGAGCGCGTCGACTCCTCCCCCCTGCTGCACGAGCGGTTGAAGGCCATGGCTGCCGAAGCACCGGAGGTACAGTCCTATTGGATCGCCGACGAGACCGGGCGGATGCGCGCCAGCAGCTTCGAATGGCCGATGCGCCCGCTGAACGTAGCGGACCGTGCGTATTTTCAGGCACATCGGGCGAGCAATGATCAGGTTTATTTCGGTCCGCGCCTGAGCGGCAAGCTCATGTCCAAGGTCATCTTCACCCTCAGCCGTCGGATGGAATCCACCGACCACAGGTTCCACGGGGTGGTGCAGATCTCGCTGGAGCCGAGCTATTTCACCGATTTCTACCGATCGGTCCTGCACGATCCACAAGACGTCGTCCTGCTGCTGCGGGAGGACGGCGAAGTGCTGGTGCGCGAGCCGTCGAGCGCCGCACCGGACAGCGTCAACATCGGCCGATACCCAGAGTTGATCAAGGGCACGGAAGAGAATGGAGTCGTCCGCATCGTGACCTCCTTCGACGGTGCACAACGGATTCTGGCTCGCCGCAAGGTTCCGAACCTGCCTATCTACGTAGTATACGGAACAGACATCACCTCCGTCGAGACGGCATGGCGTGACAGGGTGAAGCCCTATGCATTGTTCGCCATCCCCTCGTTGTGCCTGTTGGTCCTGCTAGGCGGCATCGCGTTGCGCCGGTCGCGTCAGGCCGCCGACGCACAGGAAGCCTTGCGATGCGTCAACGAAGCGCTTGAAAGTCGCATCGCCGAACGCACCCGCCATCTGGACCAGACACTGGCTGAAAAGGAGGTGCTGCTGCGAGACGTTCACCACCGGGTGAAGAACAACCTCCAGGTCATCCTGAGCCTATTGGAATTACAGGCCCAGCGTACGCCGGAGTTGGAGGGACCATTCAGCGAAGCGCTGAGCCGTATCAACACAATGGGACTGATCCATGAGCAGATTTATCGGTCCACGGGAGTATCGTCCGTCCGGCTCGACAATTTCATTGAGGCGCTGGCCGGCCATCTCAGCAGCTTCCACCGCCGGCCGGGGCGCGAGATCATGATTCGGCACCAAGTGGAACCGCTTAGCATCGACCTTAACCGGGTGGTTCCCTTTGCGCTGATCCTGAACGAGGTGGTGTCGAACGCCTTCAAACATGCCTTCGCCGATCGCCATGCCGGCATCATCACGATCACCGTCAATGCACAGGACAATTTTCTGAAGCTCACAGTCGAGGATGACGGCACCGGCTGTGCCGAACAGGGGGTGGCACCAGCAGGAACCGGTCGGCGATCGATGGGCATGGACCTGATTAGAGCCTTCACCCAGCAAATCCAGGGTGAGTACCGCTTTACCCAACGTGGCGGTACGCGCTTTGAGCTCGTCTTTCCACGGGATGTCGAGAACATCTAAGCAGATCGAGTCTCAAAGAAACGGCTCACCGCTTGCCTCGCTTTACCGGCCCGACAGCAACGTTGTTAGTAAGATCGTCGGGCTTCGGCAGCTTTTCGGCAATGCCAAATGCCATTTCTCGCCGACGCAACTCCGCTAAAACTTCATCGGGGGCGATGTCCAGGTCGGCAAGCAGTACGACCAGATTGTAGAGAAGGTCTGCCGCCTCCATCACCAGCGCGTCGCGGTCGCCGCGCATGGCTTCGATCGCAACTTCGATCGCCTCCTCGCCGACCTTCCGGGCCATACGGGCACGTCCCTGAGCCAGCAGCTTTGCCGTACGGGAGGCTTCGGGTGCAGCAGCAGGCTCACGCCGCAGGGTCTGCACGGCGTCATACAAGCTGCGGAGGGGATCGGGGCCAATGTACTGAATCATGGACCTGGATTCGTTTTTTCGATGATCGCTGTCAAGACATTGGTTTGATCAACCAGCTTTTCACCCATTCATCCGGACACCTTCAGGATCGCCACGACAAAAGAAGGTGGACGCATCGTCAGCATAACTGAATATCTGCCACAAAGATGTTCTGCCGAAGAAAATCTTGGGGAAGCTGTAATTTTTGCAGCATTCAGCAATGCAGAGGAAGCGTATTTGGCATTGGGTATACCAGTATATAGTCTACTCAACAGCCTGATGGAGACCGATCATGTCCACCACCACTTTCCAAACCGACACCGCCAACCATGTATCGACTGATGCCCTGCATGCCATCGCCGAATTTCCGGCCGCTTGGTTTGAAGCGACCCCGGCCTATCTGGTGCTGCGTCCAACAACCGCTTTCCTGCGCGAATGGGCCGCAGCGACTCCAGCCGGCATGGTCCTGAGCATGCTGAAGCGCTGACATCAACGCGCCTTTCACCCCTTCCCTTTTGCCAACGGGGACTCAACCATGAGCACGCTCAGTCTTCACCGCGACGGCCACAGCCTCCACGGCGACACTCCGTCCCTGCATCCAGTCCGCGACTTCATCGCCGATTGGCTCGAAGCCACCCCGGCGGCGATCCTGCTCCATCCGGTCGGTGCCTTTCTGACGGATTGGGCGAACGCCACCCCGGCCGCCATTCTGTTCCACGCACTGCACCACTAGCCCGCAAAACACCGTTATTCGGCCGGACGAGGGTTCGGGCGGAGTTCATGGTGAGGAAACGGCAAGAAAAAAGGCGACCGCGGCACGGTCCGTTCATTCGGACCGCCGCGGCCTTTTCTTTTCAGACTCATCCTTTGGCGCGTCACACTGCACCGCGCACATCCTCGACCAGCATCTCCAGCCTTGGAAGGTCGCGGACCACCAGCGCGTCCGGACGGCGTTCCAGCATACCATCGCGGGTCAGGTCGCTCAGGACGCGGGCAACGGTTTCACGCGTGGTGCTGACGCGGGCCGCGATGTCGGAATGGACGGGAATCGGCGCGATGATCGCGACGATACCCTGTCGCTTGCCACGCTTTGCAAGGCGCAACAGCTCCGCATGAACCCTATTGTTGGCGCCCAGCGTCGACAACTCCATGATGCGGTCGGTCGCACCGCGCAATTTATCGCACAGCCGCAGCAACATGGCCTGCGCCAGCTCCGGATGTCCGGTCACCAGTTCCTGGAACGGACGCGCCGGCAGGAAGGCGACCAGTGCCCCATCCGCCAGCGCCACGACGGACGCGGAGCGTGGCCGCCCATCCAACGCCGACATCTCCCCCACCGGCTCACCAGCGTCGATGTCGCTGAAGCTGATCTCGCGCCCGCCGGCAGAATGGCTCAGCACCCTGACCCGCCCTTCGACCACAAAGGCGACATCGCGGGTATCGCCCCAATGGTCGATCAACTGTTCATCGGCGCTGAAACGACGCCACCGACACTGACGCGCCACCGCGGCTCGTTGTTCGGGCGTCAGCGGTCGAAGCAACGCGATACGGTCCAGTCCGGCTGTTGGCGGATCGGTCGCGGCTTCGTGTTTGGGCAATTCAGCTTTCGACACGGGAATGATTCGGCCTCCGGCCCGGACTGCTTCTTACGCGAAAGGATAGCTCGACCCGCGCAAAGGGGGAAGGCGTGTGACCAATGGACGGTGTCAACCCTCCGTTAACACCGACAGGGCAGAAGGAACCCAAGCCTCGCCGACCAAGCATCACCGACACCCTCATTTGCCTTCCGCTGCCGGAGCGATGTCCATGCCCAAGCTGTTCCCCGTGCCTACCGCCCGCCGCATCGATGGTCATCGGCTGCTGTCGGTCGCTCTGATCCCCCTGGCCGCGGCGATCGCCATGGCGAGCACGGTCGCCGCAACCGGCATGACCGCCACCCCGCTGGGCGAGGCGAACAGCACGCTGGGCTTCCTGCTCGACTTCGCGACCTTCTGCTATCTGGCCGTCGCAATGGCCCATCTGTCCGGCGCGATCGCCGAGCGCACCTGCGGCGGCATGGCTGCAGGCCTGTCGATGGACGAGTTCGATGCACCGGAGCCGATATCCAAGGATGAATTCTGGCGCGCCTTTCCAAATCATGTCGACGGCGCAGCCATCGCCGGCGCGGTTACCCTGCTCTGTACATTGGCCGGAGCCCTGATCAGCTGATCCCGCACGCCGCAACGCACACGGCAGTTGAGAGCGGACCACGCTTGCCCCACTATGGCGCGGGCGGACGAGCAGCGGATGGGCGGGCGTGAGCGGGGATCAGACGGAATCGAAGAAGGGCCAGACACCGGAACCGGTGCGGCACCGCCGTGAAGGCATCGGATTCATGGGGCGCCTTCGGGCCTATTTCCTGGCCGGCATCCTGGTCACGGCCCCGATAGCCATCACCGCCTACATCGCCTGGTGGTTCGTCTCGCTGATCGACGGCTATATCCGCCCGTTCATTCCTAGCACCTATAATCCTGAGAATTACCTGCCCTTTTCCATTCCCGGTATCGGCGTTCTGGTGGTCATCGTCGTCGTCACCCTGATCGGCGCCTTCGCTGCGGGATATGTCGGCCGGCTGGTCTTGAGCGTCGGCGAAGGTGCGGTCGGGCGGATGCCGGTCGTCCGCTCAGTCTATGGCGTGGTGAAGCAGATCTTCGAGACGGTCCTGGCGAAGAAGTCCAACGCCTTCCGCGAGGTGGTGGTGATCCAGTACCCGCGCCCCGGAGTATGGTCGCTTGGTTTCATCACTGGCAATGCCCATCCGGAAGTCCAATTGCGCCTGGACGGTCAGGCCGACGACATGGTGAATGTGTTCATTCCCTGCGCACCGCCTACCGCCGGCTATCTGGCGATGGTGCCGCGACGCGAAGTGACGGTGCTGAACATGTCGGTGGAGGACGGGTTGAAGCTGGTGATGTCCGGCGGCATCGTCGTCCCGCCCGAACACCATACCGCTCTTGCCGAGCCTGTCGAGAACCGACCCGCTTCCGACGGCGGTCAGCCGGACCGCAAGGTCTTGGCCGCGGCGTCGCGTTCGAACAGGTAGAGCAGCGTCCGCAGTGCCTGTCCGCGCGGACTGGCGAGATCGGGATCGCGGTCGACCACCAAGCGCGCGTCATCGCGCGCCACAGCCAGCAGATCACCATGCACCGCCAGATCGGCCAGCCGGAATCCCGGCAGGCCGGACTGCCGCGTCCCAAGCACTTCGCCAGCCCCGCGCAAACGCAGATCCTCTTCGGCGATGACAAAGCCGTCTTCAGTATCGCGGAGCGTCTTCAACCTTGCCCGCGCCGCCTCGGTCAGGTTCGAATCGAACAACAGGAGACAACTCGACGGCTTTTCGCCACGTCCGACCCGACCGCGCAGTTGGTGAAGCTGAGCCAATCCAAACCGTTCGGCATGTTCGATGACCATCACCGTGGCTTCCGGGACATTCACCCCGACCTCGATCACCGTGGTGGCGACCAGGACGTCGAGGTTGCCCTCCGCGAAGGCAGCCATCACTGCATCCTTGTCCGGCCCACGCATCTTTCCATGGACCAGCCCGACCTTATCGCCGAAGCTCGCACGCAGAAAGGCATGGCGCTCAGTCGCGGCGGCAAGGTCGCTCTGCTCTGACTCATCGACCAGCGGGCAAACCCAATAGACCCGCGCACCCTCGCTCACCTTGCGTTGGATGCCTTGGACGACATCCTCCAGACGATCGAGCGCCACGGTGACGGTCTGCACCGGCTTACGGCCGGCCGGCTTCTCGGTCAGGCGCGATACGTCCATGTCACCATAGGCAGTCAGGGTCAGGGTGCGCGGGATCGGCGTCGCCGTCATCACCAGGACGTCGACCGCCCTGCCCTTGGCTGAAAGCTGCAGACGCTGGTGGACACCGAAGCGGTGTTGCTCGTCGATCACTGCCAGGGCCAGATCCTTGAAGGTGACATCCTCCTGGAACAGCGCGTGGGTGCCGACCAGCAACGGCAACTCGCCCGAAGCAAGCCGGTCGAGCACGGCCTGACGCGCCTTCCCCTTGTCACGACCGGTCAGCAGCCCGATCTCCACCCCCGCCGCCTTGCACAGCGGCGCAAGGCTTTCAGCATGTTGGCGGGCAAGGATCTCGGTCGGTGCCATCAAGGCTGCCTGGGCGCCGGCCTCCACCGCATTCAGCATGGCCAGCAGCGCGACCACGGTCTTGCCACTGCCGACATCGCCCTGCAACAGACGCAACATGCGGCGTTCCGCCGCCATGTCGGAATAGATGTCCTCCAGCGCCGCAGCCTGCGAGTCGGTCAGCGAGAATGGCAGCGCCGCCAATGCAGCCTGCCGCAGGCTCCCGTCACCCTGCGTAACCCTCCCGGCAAGCCGCCGCTGGCTTGCCCGCACCAGCATCAGCGCCAACTGGTTCGCCAGCAACTCATCATAGGCCAATCGGCAACGGATCGGCGCGGTCGGCGCAAGGGCTCCCTCGTCCTCCGGTGTGTGGGCACGCCTCAATGCATCGGCCCAGGTCGGCCATTGCCGGCGGGCCAGCCAAGCAGGATCCTGCCACTCCGCGAGTTCAGGGATGTCGCCCAGCGCGGCGCGCACCGCCTTGCGCAGCGTCTTGGCCGGCAGGCCTGCAGTCATCGGATAGACCGGTTCCACCATCTCCATCTCGTCACGGGCATCGAGCGGGACGACGGCGTCGGGATGAGTGATCTGGGCAGTGTCGTTGAACCATTCGACCTTGCCGGAAACCACCATGGTGGAACCCGACGGAATCTGCTTTGACAGCCAATCGCCACGGATATGGAAATAGACAAGTTCCAGCACGCCGGTCTCGTCGGTGCAGCGGATCTTGTAGGGATGGCGCGGGTTCATCGGCGGCGCATGCGAATCGATGCGGACGGTCAGTGTCGCAATGCGGCCGTGCGGCGCCTGCGCGATCTTGGGCGAGAAGCGGCGGTCAACCACGCCGCAGGGCAGATGCCACAGCAAGTCGACCACATGGGCGCCAGCCAGCTTCTCCACCAGCTTGCCCAATCGGGGGCCGAGGCCGGGGAGTGCCGTGACCGGCTTGAAAAGCGGAAACAGGATGGCAGGACGCACGGGCGGGACGCTATCGGGAAAGTCTTGGACGGTCCTCAGAAAGCCGGTTGGGCGCGGTGCCGTCAAGGCCGCTGCGACGAACAGGGGAAAAGAAGGAACGGCGGAACGCACCGCGGCCGGTGGCCTTCGGTGGGGGGCAACGCCGGCCTGAACTTGGCCACGGACGCGCTCCGCCGATAGGTACCGTCCGGAGGCAAACGGGAGGCCCGGACGGCCAAGTCCGATGGCAGGGGACCATCGGGGAGAGACACCAGAAGAGAAGACGCTCTGGGTGGGCGGTCGGTGTTTCAGGGGGGCTGGCCCGACCGCGTCACAAAGAGGATCATAGGCCAGCCGCCCTGTCCCGAACCTGACCCGACCATGAATTCCACGTCATGAACCGGCTGGACCAAGGAGAGAGGCTCAAGCGGTCGGCACCGTGCCGCCATCGATGACGAACTCGGTCCCGGTGATGCAGCCGCTATGATCGGAAACGAGGAAGGCAATGAGATCGGCAACCTCCACCGGCTTGGCAGGGCGGCCGAACGGAATACCGCCGAGCGACGCCATCAGCCCCTGTCGAGCGGCATCCATATCGGTGCCGGCTTCCTGAGCCAGCCGCTCGATCAACGCAGTGGCCGCCGTCGTTTCGACCCAGCCGGGCGCCACGCGCAACACGCGGACGCCTTTGGGACCGACCTCTTTCGACAAGCCCTTGCTATAGTTGGACAGGGCTGCCTTGGCGGCGGCATAGGCCAACGTGGAATCAGGCAACGGCAGTTGGCTCTGGATCGACGTGACATGGACCACCACCCCCGATCCGCACGCCACCATCAACGGCAGCAAGGCCCGATCGAGGCGCACCGCCGGCAGCAGGTTCAGGGACAGCTCCCGGGTCCATTGTTCCTCCGTCAAGGCCGCGAAGCCGCCAGAGGGGGCGTCCGAACCGCCGACCACATGGACCAGAACGTCGATGCCGCCCCAGTGGCGATGCACAGCGTCGGAAACTGTCCGGCAGCCTTCCTCGGACGTCAGATCGGCGGTGATGAACAGGTTCTCGGATACCCCGGACGGCACATGCGGAGGCAGCCGCCTAGCCGTGGTCATGACGGTGGCGCCGGCTTCGACCAAGCGCGAGACGGTTGCCTCGCCGATCCCCTTGCTACCTCCAGTGACAAGAGTCCGGCGTCCGCTCAGGTCGATGGACAGGCTCATTGCCGCCCCCCCGCAACGGCGGGACAGGACAGGCAACGGCCAAGCGCTCGCGATGACGGAATGCCATGCATCGTCGGAAATCCTTGTGCATCGATGTGAGGCGCAGCGAACCATTGCTTCCGTTCGATCCCGGCGATCAAGCATGGCGGTCGTTGCGATGGACGAAAGATGCCGGTAGGCTTCCCCGATGACAAGTACGCACAAAAAAGTAAGGTACTTACCGGAGGGTAAGGAAGTGGAACATCATTATACCCGCGATACCGCGGCTGCCGGAGTGGAACAAGCCCTGAAGGTTTTGGAGGGGCGCTGGAAGCTGATGATCCTGTTCCACCTGTTCGGTGGAACACTGCGCCGCTTTTCTGAACTGGAGCGCGCAATTCCCACCATTTCACAGAAAATGCTGATTCAGCAGCTTCGCCAGATGGAAACGGACGGCATCGTCCGCCGCATCGTTCATCATCAGGTGCCGCCCAAGGTAGAATATGGATTGACGGAGTGGGGGCAATCGCTATGCCCCGTTTTGGACGGGTTGCTGACTTGGGCCGCGCAACGCCCGGCAGTGGATGGCGTTCGGACCAACGAAGGGGCCGGTATATGGCAAATCGACTGAGCACGTCGACCATATAGAATTGCGCCTTCTGGCTGGCCCTCGGTGCTCCTGGCGATGCTTCTGGACACAAGGCTCTTCCGGAGCACATTCGTGCCTTATGAAGCGCCTAGTCACTCATCCGGAACAAGATACGTCAGCCGGCCCCGGTGCGGAGAGTGCCCGATTTCGAAATGTTTGCTGCAACTTAACAGATATTGAAAAGATCCGGCGATACCGGAGACTGCAAACGCCCCACCCAATCCGCATTTTCAAAAATATCCGAAGTGGTAAGCCTTAATCCCAAACGGCGATATCTGGTATTTAAAGTTCTTTTAACCCTATTACCTCTTTAATCGGTTCACGGGAACGCTTGGTCCCGAGAAGACGCCATATCGACGCTCAAATCCACCCGACACCAAGGGAGCCTTCCATGCCCGCACAGAAAGTCGCCGACGAAGTCCGTTTGGCCAGCCGTATCCATGCGCGCCTGTTGGACGCCTTCATCGACTTGACGGAGCGGGAACTGGCCGGACTTCCCCCTGGTTTTGCCGAAGAAAGCTTGCTGGAGGCGCTGGAGGGGCTTCGCACCGCCCGCAAGTCCTACGGCACGACCGCCGGAGTGATGGTCATCTCCAACCTGTCTCTGCCTCGGGCTTCCAATGCAGCCTGACGAAGCGGCGGTCAGGGAATGTCCACTTTGCGAGCCCGCGGCTTGCGCAACTTGACGGGCTCTGCCGCCACCACTTCCGCTGCCATAGACTCCATGGCTTCCGCTTTCGCCGCAGCCGGCTTTGCATTGGTCGTCTTGCGCGGTGCCTTCATCACCGCGACGACCGGCGCCCGGTCCGGGATCCCCGTCGCTTCGGTCCGAACCGCGAGTTCGGCCTGAAGCCAGTGATCGGTATTACGTCCATCCGGACAGCCTTCCGCCTGCCAGATCGCATAGGCACGATCACGGATGCGCTGCTCGATATCCAGGCTCATCACTCCCCCATGGATTGGTGGTCAATTTTGCTGCGGTGCAAAGATTGCCGAAAATGCGGGGAGCATGCAACCGAGCTGATCGTCTTCGGGCACCCGTCACGGTCCATCGGCGATCATTCAGATGACGTGTCGCCATGATCGGGTTGGCGGCTTTGCTGGAACTCCCGCCATTTGGCAACGTTGCGGTTGTGATCCGGCAAAGACTTTGCGAAGACATGGCCACCGGTGCCGTCGGCGACGAAATACAGGAATTCGTGGCGCTCGGGCTTCATCACCGCCTGGATCGAGGCCTTGCCCGGATTGGCAATCGGTCCCGGCGGCAGACCGTTGACTTGGTAGGTGTTATAGGGCGACTCGAACTTCCAGTCGTTGCGGGTCAGTGCCCGCCCCAGCTCGCCACTGCCTTCGGTCAGGGCGTAAATAACCGTTGGATCGGACTGGAGTTTCATACCGGTTTCAAGCCGGTTGACGAAAACGCCGGCCACCTTGGGTCGCTCCGCCGCGATGCCGGTTTCCTTCTCCACGACGGAGGCCAGCGTCAATGCCTGTTGCGGCGTTTCAAAGGGCAGATTCGGATCGCGGTTCTTCCAGGCCTCCGCTAGAGCTTGGCTCATCGCGGTCTGCATCCGCTCGACCAATGCGGTACGGCTGTCACCATAGGCGAAATGGTAGGTTTCCGGCAGGAGTGAACCTTCCTTCGGCGGCTTCAGGATGTGACCGGTCAAAATCGCCTCGCGCTCCAGGAGCGCAATCACCTGGGCCGAGCTCAACCCTTCCGGCACGGTGAAACGATGCACGACGGTACGGCCTTGGCGCATCTGCTCCAAAACGGCTTCGATGCTGATTCCTGCAGGAAACTGGTACTCTCCGGCCTTCAACTCACGGAAGGCACCGGTCAGCTTGGCCGCGGCAATGAAGACCAGCGGCGATCCTATCACGCCGGAGTCTCCAAGCGTGATGGCAATGGCTTCCAGGCCGCTGCCTCGCGGAATCACGACTGTTTCGGCCTGTTCCAGCGGTCCGGGGGACTCGTAACGCTGGATCCCCCAGATACCGATTCCTCCTGCAGCACCGACCACGAGGGCCAGTGTCCCCGTGAAAATTCGGAGACCCCAGCCCATCGCTCACCTCATTGACGGCTGAAAACGGCAAAATCGATGCGGTGATTCGTTTACACGAATTCCTTGAAGATCAGCGACGCATTGGTACCGCCGAACCCGAAGGAATTCGACAGTGCAGCGCGGACGCGGCGTTCCTGCGCTACCTTCGGCACCAGATTGACGCCCAGGCAGCTCTCCGACGGGTTTTCAAGATTCAGCGTCGGCGGAACGATACCGTGGTTGATCGCCTTGATCGAATAGATCGCCTCGACAGCACCGGCAGCCCCCAGCAAATGGCCGATGGCCGACTTGGTGGAGGACATGGCCAGATTGTCCATGGCATTGCCGAACAGCCGCTTCACCGCACCAAGCTCGATCTCGTCGCCGAGCGGGGTGGAAGTCCCGTGGGCGTTGACGTAATCGATATCGGACGGGTTCAGTCCGGCACGCTTCAGCGCCCCCTTCATGGCGCGGAAGCCGCCGTTGCCATCCTCCGCCGGAGCGGAGATGTGGTGGGCGTCGCCCGACATGCCATAGCCGATGATTTCGGCATAGATGGTGGCGCCGCGTTTCTTCGCGTGCTCCAACTCCTCCAAAACCACGACACCGGCACCCTCGCCGATGACGAAGCCGTCGCGGTCCTTGTCATAAGGACGGGACGCCTTCTCCGGTTCATCGTTGAAGCTGGTCGACAGCGCGCGCATGGCGGCGAAGCCGCCGACGCCAAGCCTGCTCACGGCGGCTTCGGTGCCGCCAGCGACCATGATGTCGGCATCGTCCCACATGATCAGACGGGCGGCGTCGCCGATGGCGTGCGCGCCGGTCGAGCAGGCGGTAACGACCGCATGGTTGGGGCCCCTAAAGCCGTGCTGGATCGAAATATGGCCGGAGGCCAGATTGATCAGGCAGGCAGGAATGAAGAAAGGCGACAGCCGGCGCGGACCCTTTTCATGCAGGGTCACCGCACCTTCGGCGATGCCCGGCAGGCCGCCGATGCCGGAACCGACCATCACGCCGGTTCGTTCACGCTCTTCATCCGTCTGGGGAACCCAACCGGAATCCTTGATTGCTTCCTGCGCCGCGGCGATGGCGAAGACGATGAAATCATCCATCTTTCGCTGGTCTTTCGGCGGCACGAAGGTGTCGGCATTGAACTCGCCGTCACCCGTACCGCGCGGAAGCTGCCCGGCGACCCTCGAGGCCAGGTCCGAAGCGTCGAACCCCGTGATGCCGCGGATTCCCGACTTGCTGGAAATCAGCCGCTCCCAGTTCAGCGCGTGGCCGACGCCAAGCGGCGTGACCATACCGAGGCCGGTGACGACGACACGTCTCATGAGGCTGTTCCTTGACCTTTCCTCGAATAAAATGTCGACGAATCACTCGTCGACGGCCAGGCCCCGCGCTGCTGATACTGCACGAGCGGTTTGCCTGGCCCTCGGGGGCTCAAAGCCCGCGGCCCGATCAGGCGGCGGCGTTGGCCTTGATGAAGTCGATGGCGTCCTTCACCGACAGGATCTTCTCCGCGGCGTCGTCCGGGATCTCGACACCGAACTCCTCCTCGAAGGCCATGACCAGCTCGACGGTGTCGAGGCTGTCGGCGCCCAGATCGTCGATGAAGGAGGCGTTCTCCACCACCTTCGACTCCTCGACACCCAGGTGGTCCACAACGATCTTCTTCACGCGCTCGGCGATGTCGCTCATCTTTTAAGACCTTCCAATCCTTGAAACCGCTCGGGATAATCCGGTCGGAGCAACACGCGAAGAACGTGCCGTCCTGCCGCGAAAAGCCCCGTCCGATAACACATTTCACCAGGCTTGACCAGCACCTGCGAAGGAGCCGGACAGAGCCCTTCTTCACATAGGGCGATGCCGTCCCGTCAGATCCTCATCAGATCATGGCCATGCCGCCGTTGATATGCAGCGTTTGACCGGTGACGTAGGCGGCCTCGTCGCTCGCGAGGTACACGACCCCGGCGGCGATCTCCTCCGGCTGGCCCATGCGGCCGGCCGGAATGGCGGGGAGCAGCTTCTGCTTCTGCTCGTCGTTCAGGGCGTCGGTCATGGCCGTGGTGATGAACCCGGGCGCGACGCAGTTGACGGTTATGTTGCGCGAGGCTAGCTCGGCTGCCATGGACTTCGACATGCCGATCAGGCCGGCCTTGGACGCGGCGTAATTGGCCTGCCCCGGATTGCCGGTGACGCCGACGACGGACGTGATGTTGACGATGCGGCCCCAGCGGCGCTTCATCATGCCGCGCATCGCAGCGCGCGACAGCCGGAAGGCTGCCGTCAGGTTCACGTCCAGCACGGACTGCCAATCCTCGTCCTTCAGACGCATCGCGATCTGGTCGCGGGTCAGTCCGGCATTGTTGACGAGGATGTCGATCTTGCCCAGTGCCGCTTCAGCGTCCTTGGCAAGCTGTTCGGTAGCGGCCGCCTCGGCGAGGTTGCCGGGCACCACGACAGCGCGCTCGCCCAGTTCTGCGGCCAATGCCTCCAGAGGGGCTACGCGGGTGCCGGACAGCGCCACGGAGGCACCCTGGGCGTGCAGCGCACGGGCGATAGACGCGCCGATGCCGCCGGACGCGCCGGTGACGAGGGCCGACTTGCCGGTCAGGTCAAACATGGATGGCCTCACGAGGCTGTAGTGTTCACAGAGTCTTGAGGAACGACTCGACATCGGCCGGCGTGCCGACCGAAACCGCCGCCAGATCCTTGTCGATGCGCTTGGTCAGTCCGGCCAGCACCTTGCCCGCCCCGACCTCGACCAGCCGTTCGACGCCCTGCTCTTTCATGAAGAGGACGCATTCGCGCCAGCGGACCATCCCGGTCACCTGCTCCACCAGCAAACGGCGGATGGCGTTGGGATCCGACACCGACGAGGCGGTGACGTTGGCGACTACCGGAACGACCGGCGCGGAAATCGTGACGTTCGCCAGAGCCTCGGCCATTGCATCGGCCGCAGGCTGCATCAGCGAGCAATGGAAGGGGGCCGAGACCGGCAGCCGCACCGAACGCTTCAAGCCGCGTTCGGCCGCCAGCAGGATGGCCCGGTCGATGGCGTCGGCGCTGCCGGAAATCACCACCTGCCCAGCCGAATTGTCATTGGCGATGCCGCACACCTCACCCTGGGCGGAGTCGGCGGCAATCGCCTGTGCCTGCTCCAGATCGGCGCCAAGCAAAGCCGCCATCGCGCCCTTGCCTACAGGCACCGCCTTCTGCATCGCCTGGCCGCGCAGCTTCAGCAAGCGCGCAGTGTCGCCGAGAGAGAAGGCGCCGGCAGCGCAGAGCGCCGAATATTCGCCCAGAGAGTGACCGGCGACGAAGGTCGCATGCTTGGACAGGTCGACCCCGCCCTCGCTTGCCAGAACCCGCATCACCGCAACGCTGACCGCCATCAGGGCGGGTTGCGCGTTCTCGGTCAGGGTCAGGTCGGCGTCTGGCCCCTCCATCATCAGGCGCGAAAGCCGCTGGTTCAGCGCGTCGTCCACCTCTTCAAATGTGTGACGAGCGACTTCGAACGCCTCGGCGAGTTCGCGGCCCATGCCGACGGCCTGGCTGCCCTGCCCCGGAAAGACGAACGCCCTGGTCATGCTTCGGTGAAACCCTGGATGAAAGCGCCCCGCCCCTGCGGCGGCACCATGGATTGGGCGACAGTCATACCCTCACTTTCGAGCAAGTCAAGCGACGCGCGATGACCACAGCCACTTCGATACGATAAAACACGGCATATTACGGCAGAACGGCTACGAAATGCCGCGATACCGGCAGCGTTGTTCGTGGGTTCGCCATACCGGATCTTGAAGCTGCTTCCTGCGCTGCAAAACGAATAACGGCTTTGATGCCGAAGCCGGCTGCCGATCAGGCCTTGCCCACCAGCGCCACCCGACTCCACGGTCGCATTTGCGCCAGCATTTCCAGCACCATCGGCCCGCACAGCCCGGCAATAAGGGAAACACAAAAGATCATGCCGTCACCGGTATGCATCCGGTGCAACACCATCCGTGCCGCGGCGGCGAACAGAGCGTGATGCAAATAGATTGCATAGGACGACGCTCCCACAGTGCGGAAAAACCGGCTCGATGGCATGGCATGCAGCAAGGTTACCGCGCCCCCCATACCGCACAGCAGCGCAACTCCGCTGTTCCATCCGAAATGCGGCAGGAATCCCCAGAGCGATGCTTGGTGCAGAGTCACTCCCAGGGCGAGCGCCATGCCGGCCATGCCAACAAGGGCGCGCCTCGGCACCAGATCCCGGAACCTCGTCACCCCCACGCCCAGCAGGAAATGCGGCAACAGGAAGCAGGCCTCATTCACCGACAGGATGTTCGATTCGGTGCGCACCGTCAGGCAAGCCGCCACAGCACCCGCCATCGCCACGGCGTATCCACCCATCCGTTCGATAAGACGGGCAGCATCGAGCAAAGCCACCAGGGAAAAGATCAGGAACAGCGCCTGCAAATACCAGAAATGGGCATAGGGGAAGACATAGATTGTCCACATCGAATCGGGGACGTGGGTGCCATTGGCGCCGGGCGCGCTTTTCTGCAAAAGGAAGAAAATTGCCGATACCACCAGAAATGGGAAACCCAGCCGCCTCAATTTCTTGACGAAGAATGTCCTCAGCCTGTCGCCCCTGGCCGGGTTCAGGGCATAGACCAGCCCCGAGACGAAGGTGAACAGCGGCATGCGGATCAGTTCGAAACTGTCGGTGGCGTAGCGGTAGATCGATCCGTCCGCCACCTGCATGCCCGCCCCCGGAACGCCGACCACATGGTAGGCGACCAACAGGATGCAGGCCAGCCCTCTCAGGTCCACGACATTGTACGGCAGTGTATACTTGTGCATTTCGACTCCCAGGCGCCGCTCTGCATGGCCGGACTCGGCGCGACCTATCCAAGCGGAAGCGGCGCCAAGCCCGGCCAGAGGAACATCGCCCCAACGGACTTGGCTTGCACTTCGGTCAAATGCGTCACGATTTATCCACAGCGATATCGTGCATTGCGCCAGCGTTACCCAGCACAGGCCACGCGCGGCGCGGCAGGGTTCCTTCGGCCGAATTTCCCGAGGCGGAATCGATGGCTCCGGATTAATGCATGGAGGCCGGATTTCCGCTTGCCATGCCGATTGGCCTGTGCATACTGCGCCGCTTCATAACTCCTTGCCGGCGGTCCGCCGTCGGCTAGGCCCGGGCGGCTGATCCAAATCCATGAGGGATGGGGCGCAGCGCCGGACCATGAACAGCCATGGGGAGTGCAATGGCACTTTACGAGTGCGTGCTGATCGCACGCCAGGACATTTCGGCAGCCCAGGCCGAGCAGCTCGCCGAGCAGTTCGCCCAGATCGCCCGCGACAACGGCGGCACGATCGCGAAGAGCGAGTACTGGGGTCTCAAGACCCTCACCTACAAGATCAAGAAGAACCGCAAGGGTCACTACACCCTCTTCAACATCGATGCGCCGGCCGCCGCCGTCGCGGAGATGGAGCGGAACATGAGCATCAGCGAAGACGTGCTGCGCTTCATGACCGTGCGTGTCGACGCTCTCGATGCGAATCCGTCGGCGATGATGCAGAGCCGCAACGAGCGTGGCGACCGCGGCGAGCGTGGCGACCGCGGTCCGCGCCGCTTCGACGACCGTGGCCCGCGTCCGCCGCGCCGTCAGGAAAACGTTGCCGCCGCCGAAGGGGAGTCCGTGTAAATGAGCGACAAGCAGACCACGGGCGCTCCCGCCCGCACCGGCGGCGCCCGCCGTCCGTTCTTCCGCCGCCGCAAGACCTGCCCGTTCTCCGGTGCGAACGCTCCGGCGATCGATTACAAGGACGTCAAGCTGCTGTCCCGCTTCATCTCCGAACGCGGGAAGATCGTCCCGAGCCGCATCACCGCGGTCTCGACGAAGAAGCAGCGTGAACTGGCTCGCGCCATCAAGCGCGCCCGTTTCCTGGCCCTTCTTCCCTACGTGGTGAAGTAAGCCCGGCTACGGCCGAAGGTTATCGGTGAAGGTCTTTAAGGGGTTCCCATGGCCTTGGGTCCGGCCGTTCCGCTGGTGGTCGCTGTCGGCGGCGGTCTGGTCAGCGCGTTCTTCTACCTGTCCGTCATGTTCGGGGGGATGGGCGCGTTGATCCTGGGCTACCTGGCCCCCCTGCCGCTGTTCCTGACGGGGCTTTGGCTGGGGGCGCCGGCGGTGATGTTGGCCGGACTGGCCGGCACCGCCGCGGTGATGCTGGGAACTTCCGGCGGCATGCTGGTTGCGCTGTCCTATCTGGTCACCGGGGCTGCCCCGGCGATCCTAGTGGTGCGGCAGTCGCTGCTGGCGCGTTCGCTGGAAGATGGAACCCTGGAATGGTATCCGCCCGGACGGGTCCTTGTGGGCCTGACCGGGATGGGAATGGCGGCGCTGCTTGCCGCGGTGATCCTGACGCTCGATCAGCCCGGTGGGCTGGAAGGGCTGATGCAGCAGACCCTGGCCCGAGTCGTCGAGCCGGCGTTCCGCGCGCAGGGCCAGCCGGCCCCGGATCCCGAGGCATTCTGGGTGGCTGCCGTCCTACCGGGACTGGTGGCGGTGTCATGGCTTGTCATGACGATCGTCAACGCGGTGCTGGCGCAAGGGGTGCTGATGCGGTTCGGCCGCAACCGGCGCCCCGCCATGCGTCTGGACCAGTTGGAGTTGCCGAACTGGCTGGTGCCGCTGTTCGCGGTAGCGGTCGTCGTCGCTTCCATCGCACCGGGAACCTTCGGGTTCCTGGCGGCCAATATCGCGCTGCTCCTGGCGGTACCCTTCGCCTTCGCCGGGCTTTCGGTGGTGCATGTGTTCGCCAGCCGGCGATCGGCACGCACGCTGATCCTGGTCGGCTTCTACATGATGCTGTTTCTCTTCGGGTGGCCGATCCTGCTTTTGGTCGGCCTGGGCATGATCGAGCAATGGATCGGGCTGCGCCGCCGGTTTTCCCCCGCGGCCCCCGGTCAGGAGGACGAGTGATGGAAGTTATTCTGTTGGAGCGGGTCGAGAAGCTCGGCCAGATGGGTCAGGTCGTCAATGTGCGCCCCGGCTTCGCTCGCAACTTCTTGCTGCCGCAGAAGAAGGCCATGCGCGCCACCAAGGCGAACCTGACCGTCTTCGAGAAGCAGAAGGCTCACCTTGAAGCGGTCAATCTCGAGCGCCGCAAGGATGCCGAGCATGTCGCCGGCAAGATGGACAATGTCTCTGTCGTGGTGATCCGTCAGGCCGCCGAGACCGGCGTGCTCTACGGCTCGGTGACCACCCGCGACGTCGCCGACGCGCTGACCGCCGCCGGCTACAAGACCGACCGCAAGCAGGTTCAGATCGACACCCCGATCAAGACCCTGGGTCTCTTCAAGCTGCGCGTCGTCCTGCATCCGGAAGTGTCGATCACGGTCACGGTCAACGTCGCCCGTTCGGCCGAAGAGGCCGAGTTGCAGGCCCAGCGCGGTGGCATGATCACCGCCGCCGACCTGCGCGATGACGACGAGGAAGAGACCTACGTCGAAGAGACCGCGACCGAGGAAGAGGAGGGCTGATCGCCCTCCCGCCGCGAGCGTCCCGTACCGGCCTGGTCGGCTTCGGGTTCGCCTCGGCACAGTCGCACCGTTCGTCCGGAAGCCGCCCACCCGAACAGGGTCGGGCGGTTTTCCGCATTTCAGGTTCGTTGTTTCAACTCCATCGGGCGCCATACATCCGCAATGCCCAAATTGGGTAGCAGTCCTGACCGATTGACGGATTGTCGCATTCACCCCTGCGCATCATGCTTGAACCGGCACCGCGGAAGGAGTTCGGCATGCTGCTGGTTCATCTGCTTGCCGCCGCCAAGGGCGACGGAACCCTGGACCTTGTCACAGCCACTGGAAGGCATCACAGCATCGGGTCCGGCCCGCCAAAGCTGACCCTCCGGCTTCATGATCGCGCGGTGGAGCGCGACCTGCTGTTGAACCCGCGCCTGAATTTCGGTGAAGCCTATATGGACGGCCGCCTTTCGGTGGATGGCGGCACAATCTACGACCTGCTGGCGATGCTGATGAGCGGGACCGAGGTGCAGGGCGCCCTGGGGCGCGCAGCCCATTCGCTTTCGCCGTTGCTGCGTCGCCTGCAGCAATACAACCCGATGCGGCGATCGCGACAGAATGTCGAGCACCATTACAACTTGTCCCGACAGTTCTATCAGCTCTTTCTCGACCGTGACATGCAGTATTCCTGTGCCTACTTTCCCGACCCATCCATGTCGCTGGAAGACGCACAGGAAGCGAAAAAGCGCCATATCGCGGCCAAGCTGCTGCTGGTGCCGGGAATGCGGGTGCTGGACATCGGTTGCGGCTGGGGGGGCATGGCGCTGTATCTGGCACGGCGTACCGGCGCACGGGTAACCGGTATCACCCTATCGTCGGAACAGCTTGCCGTCGCCCGGCAACGCGCACAGGAGGCCGGGCTGGCCGATCGGGTCAACTTCGAACTGCACGACTACCGTGAGTTCGCGGCAAACCACCGCGGAGTCTTCGACCGCATCGTGTCGGTCGGCATGTTCGAGCATGTCGGCGTGCCGCATTACCGCAATTACTTCGATGCGGTGCACGATATGTTGAACGATGACGGGGTGGCTCTGATCCACGCCATCGGCCGGCTCGACGGACCGGGAGCAACCAACCCCTGGATCCGCAAATACATCTTCCCCGGCGGCTACTCCCCCGCCCTGTCCGAGGTGTTGGCTGTCGTCGAGCGTTCTGCCCTGTTCACCACGGATGTGGAGGTGCTTCGCCTTCATTACGCGGAAACATTGCGTCACTGGCGCAACCGCTTCGATGCCCACCGCGAGGAGGCGAAAAAGCTATTTGACGAGCGGTTCTGCCGGATGTGGGAATTTTATCTGGCTGGTGCCGAGCTGGCCTTCCGCCTGCAGGGGCACATGGTATTCCAGATCCAGCTTGCGCGAACGTTGGGGGCGGTGCCGTTGACACGTGACTATATGGTGAATGCCGAACATGAGCTTGGATCGGCATCCACTGGTTCGGCCGGTCTACGCCCTGCGCGGACGCCGGAGTCGGCCGCCTGAACCCTGGTCTGGCCCGAAGCAAGGCCTTTGGCTGTCACGAGGGCGGCAAAAAGGCTCAATCCAGCCAACCGGTAATACCAATTGACCATCATGGCCGGGCGCTGGGCTGAGTTGCAAGCGGAATCGTGCGACATCGACGCCCGGACCACCGCCACGCCTTCCTTTCGGTCATGGGGCGATGCTATATAACCGCGATTGATTTCCGCCCGGGGTACCGGGGAGCCACCCATGAGGCATGCTCCCCGGCAACAAGCGCCCGCTGGACGACGCGCCCGGCTCCCAAGGAATGACAACGCCCTTACCCGTTCGGGGAGATCTCGCACCCATGACCAAGATCAAGGTAGCCAATCCGGTCGTCGAACTCGACGGCGACGAGATGACGCGCATCATCTGGCAGTTCATCAAAGACAAGCTGATCCTGCCCTACCTCGACATCGACCTGAAGTACTACGACCTCGGCATCGAGAACCGCGACAAGACCGACGACAAGGTCACCGTCGAGTCGGCGAACGCCATCAAGCAGTATGGCGTCGGCGTGAAGTGCGCGACCATCACCCCGGACGAGGCGCGGGTGAAGGAATTCAACCTCAAGAAGATGTGGAAATCGCCGAACGGCACGATCCGCAACATCCTGGGCGGCACCGTGTTCCGCGAGCCGATCGTCTGCGAAAACGTTCCGCGCTACGTTCCGGGTTGGACCAAGCCGATCATCATCGGCCGTCATGCCTTCGGCGACCAGTACAAGGCTACCGATTTCGTCGTCCCCGGCCCGGGCAAGATGACGATCAAGTGGGAAGCCGCCGACGGCAGCCAGCAGATCGAGCATGAGGTGTTCGACTATCCCAGCGCCGGCGTGGCGATGGGCATGTACAACCTCGACGATTCTATCGAGGGCTTCGCCCACTCCAGCCTGATGTACGGCCTGGAGCGCGGCTACTCGGTCTATCTGTCGACGAAGAACACGATCCTGAAAGCCTATGACGGGCGCTTCAAGGACATCTTCCAGAAGATCTTCGACGAGAGCTACGCCGAGCAGTTCAAGGCGAAGGGGCTGGTCTACGAGCACCGCCTGATCGACGACATGGTCGCTTCCGCCCTGAAGTGGGAAGGCGGCTTCGTCTGGGCCTGCAAGAACTACGACGGCGACGTGGAGTCGGACGTGGTGGCGCAGGGCTTCGGCTCGCTGGGCCTGATGACCTCCGTCCTGGTCACGCCGGACGGCAAGACCGTCGAGGCGGAGGCCGCGCACGGCACGGTGACCCGCCATTATCGCGAGCACCAGAAGGGTAAGGAAACCTCGACCAACCCGATCGCTTCGATCTATGCCTGGACCCAGGGCCTGGCTTATCGTGGCAAGTTCGACGACACGCCGGATGTGGTCAAGTTCGCGCAGACGCTGGAGCGTGTCTGCGTCGAGACCGTCGAGGCGGGCTATATGACCAAGGATCTCGCGATCCTGATCGGCCCGCAGCAGCCGTGGCTGACCACGAAGCAGTTCCTGGACAAGCTGTCGGACAATCTGGAAAAGAAGATGGCCGTCTGGGCGTAAGGCCAGTACCGTTCTCCAGAGGGTGCGACGCCGCGTCAGGGTCAAACCGGACCGCGGCTCGGCTAGGGTTCGAGCGGGGAGTTTCGACTCCCCGCTTTTTTATTGCCCATTTCCGAAAAGGAACGCCCCCGATGGCCAATGACCTCTTCCGTATCGCCGTGGTCGGCGCCGGTGAGACCGGAACGCCCCTGCTGCGCAAGCTGTTGGCAGCCCCGTTCGTGGAGCTTGCGGGCGTGGCCGACCTCGATCCCGATGCCCCGGGCATGCGTCTGGCCCAGCACCGCGGCATCATGACAACCACCAGCTTCCTTGACCTTGCTGCGCTCGGCGAGACTGTGGACGTGCTGATCGATGTCACCGGCGTGCCGGCCGTGCGCGAAGGCTTGCGCAAGGCGATGCAAGAGACCGGCAATCATCACACGGTCATCGTCCATGAAATCGTCGTGCAATTGATGCTGTCCCTGCTGAACGGCGAACTGGTCCGGCTGAAGCACGACGCGCAGGATTACTGAGGGGCTGCAACGGGATTTGCGCCGATGCCAAAATGGCCCATGATGGGTTGGGCATATCCATGCCGCGCCCGTCCATGCCCAGGAGCAGCCATCGATGGAACTCGGCATTCTCGTCATCGCGGCTTTCGTGCTGGTCGTCATCCTGGCGATCACCAGCGTCCGCATTGTACCCCAAGGTTTCAACTTCATCGTCGAGCGGCTCGGCCGGTATCAGGAGACGCTGCAGCCGGGCTTCAACGTCATCTTCCCGGTGATCAGTTCGGTCCGGGCGAAGGTGGACATGCGCGAGACCGTAGTCGACGTGCCGTCGCAAAGCGTCATCACCAAGGACAACGCCGCGGTGACCGCCGACGGCGTGCTGTATTTCCAGGTGCTCGACCCGATGAAGGCGACCTATGAGGTCAACGATCTGCAGCGGGCGATCCAGACTCTGGCGATGACCACCACCCGGACGGTGATGGGCTCCATGGACCTGGACGAGTTGCTGAGCCAGCGTGAGGCGATCAACGCCAGCCTGCTGCGCGCGGTCGACGAGGCAACGGCGTCCTGGGGCGTCCGGGTGACCAGGATCGAATTGCGGGACATCACCCCGCCCGACGACATCGTCCAGGCGATGGGCCGCCAGTTGAAGGCGGAGCGTCTGCGCCGTGCCCAGATTCTGGAAGCCGATGCCGAGAAGGAAAGCCAGATCCGCATCGCCCAGGGCAAGCTGGAGGCCGCCAAGCTGGAGGCCGAAGCGCGCGAGCGTCTGGCCGAGGCGGAGGCCAAGGCGACCCGGTTGGTGTCGGAAGCGGTGGCCCAGGGATCAAGCCAGACGCTGGGCTATTTCCTTGGCCAGAAATACATGGAGGCATTGAAGGCGTTCGCCGCGTCGCCCAACCAGAAGACGATGATCCTGCCGGTGGAGTTGGCGGGCGTCGCCGGTGCGCTGGCCGGGCTGGGCGACCTGCTGCGCGAGGCATCGCCGCCACGGGCTCCGGTCACGCCGCGCAATCCGTGGTCGGTCCCGCCGACCGCTCCCCCGGCCGACGGAGACTGAGCGAATGTCACCGTTGCTTTGGGGAGCGCTGGGTGCCGTTCTGATCGCGGCGGAGCTGGTGCTGCCCGGAATCTTCCTGATCTGGTTCGGCGGGGCCGCCCTGCTGACCGGGCTCGTCACCGCATTGTGGCATGACTGGGGGCTGGTCAACGAGGCCGGTTTCTTCACCATCGCCGCCGGCGTCGCGGTTGGCATCGCCATCGTTCGCGTCCGCCGCGGCAATGCGGTCTCGGACGATGGGGCGGCCCGGATCAACGACCGCGCCGGGCAGTTGGTCGGGCGTTCGGTGAGCTTGACCGAGCCGTTCGTCAACGGGCACGGCCGGCTGTTCGTCGGGGATACGCTGTGGGCGGTCGAGGGCCCCGACCGCCCGGCCGGGACTGCCATGGTGGTCTCAGGGCACAGCGGCATGGTGCTGCGGCTGCGCGATGCGGTCGAGTTGCGGGAGGACATCCCCGGCACAACGGCCTAGGCCCCCTCGCGGGGACCAACAAAAAAGCCCGCCTCTCCCCCGAGAGCGGGCTTTTTTGAATGTCTATTCCGCCGGTCAGGCCGCGCCGACGTTGCGGTCCTCGTCGCGCTTCTTGCTGCCCGATGCCGGCTGATAGGCGAGCGCGGCATGTTCGGCGCAATAGGGCATGCCGGGCAGCGCCGGCTTGCCGCAGAAATGGAAATCCTGATGCTTGGGATCGCCGACCGGCCATTTGCACATCCGCTCGGTCAGGGCGAGGATGGTGGCGCCGCGGGTCGGCTTCTTCTTGATGGGCGACGGCCGGCCCGACAGACCCAGCCGGTGGGCCTTGCCGATGACGGCGTTGCGGGTGATGTCTCCCAGCGTGTCGGCGATCTCACTCGCGCTCAACCCCTGGGACCAGAGATCCTTGAGCTGTTGAATCCGTTCGTCCGTCCAACTCATCCCCGAGTACTCCCGATCCGGTGTCCGGTTCTGTTGTGGCAAATGGGACACGGTCTAGTGCCGTTTTCCATAAGCCGCAACATTTTGTGCCAGCCGGTGAGGAAGCTACCAGATGACGGCCGCGGACGATAGGGGTGCGCGGCAACATTCCTGTTGATAAGTCCGGGGCTCGACTCATGAATTCAGTGCGCCGTACACCTCCTCGGCCACGCCGGACAGGGTATCCCGATCGAGCTCGCCGGTGACGGCAAGCGCCAAGCCATTGTCCTGCCAATACAAAGCGCGGACACCGCCATCCTGGGCAAAGCGGAAGGCAGAACCGGAGGTATTGGGAGACGGGCGGATATACAACGTGATGCGACGCCCAGCCGCATCCTCGTACATGTACAAGGCCACAGGTCCGACGGAATCGGCCAGAAGACGGCCGCCGATCAGCTGATACCCCGCTCGCGTGACTTTCGGGCAACGCATGGTCTTGCCCAGCCGCTTGGACAGCCAGTTGACCAGATGCGCTTCCTCGTCCACGCCGATCTCGACCGGATGCCGGACCTCGACGGAGAAGACGCGGTGGGCGGCGACGGCATCGGCGATGAAGGCGGCGGTCGGCGGCTCGGCCCGCCCGGCCATGCGGTCGCGCAGCAGCCAGCCGCCGGCACCGCCGGACACGAAGATCAGCAGCGAGGCGGCGACCGCCAACCCCCACAGCGCCCCCCGCCCCCATCGCGGCGCCGCCGGCCCGGCGGCAGGCTCGCGCATCGCGAAGGGCGGGGTCAGCCGGTCCGGCAGCGGCTGGTCGATCAGCGGACCGAAGCTCTGGCCCAGCAGGGCGCGCTGCCCCCGGTAGCGCTCGAACCGCTGGGCGTCGTCGGGATGGTCGGCAAGGTGGCGCTCGACATCGGCAAGGCGCTCATCCGGCAATTCGCCGTCGAGCCAGGCGTGCAGCTCGGCTTCGCTCACGGGATTGCGGGTGCCGCTCATCATCTGATCCTCCTGACCGCCTGCTCGGCTCCACCATCCAGCAGGACCCTCAACTTTTCGCGCGCCCGGGCCAGCCGCGACATCACCGTCCCGATCGGCAGTTCCAGAACCTCCGCCACCTCGCGGTAGGACAGCCCCTCCATTCCCGTCAACAGCAGGATGGTGCGGTGTTCGTCGGTCAGCCGGGCGAAGGCGCGGACGAAGTCGCGCACCGCCCCGCGGTCGGCCGGCGGCGCGCTGAGCGCCAGATCGTCGGACAGGTCGTCGACCGGGATCTCGGCCCCGCGCCGCCGCCGCCCGCGCTGGCCGGAGATGTGCAGGTTGTGCAGGATCGTCATCAGCCAGCCGCCGAGCTTCGACGGGTCGCGCAGGGCATGCCGGTTGGCCAGCGCCTTTTCGACGCAATCCTGGACGAGATCGTCGGCATCCGCCCGGTTGCCCACCAGGGCGGTGGCATAGCGCCGCAGCCGCGGCACATGGGCGGCGATGGCGCGGTCGTCGATGTCTGGCGGGTTCATGGAAGGTCCGGGCGCGGCGTCGTCTGCGGTCATGACGCCCTGCCCCGCGGTTTTATTCCCATCCCTTCCGTCCGTCCCGGCCCCCGCCCCGGCCATCCCTCATTGCCCCGGCGAGGAGAAGCCGGCCTTGCCGTCGAAATTGCTGAGATTCTCGGTCTGGGTGAAGTCGATGCCGGCCTCGGCCAGCCGGCCCAGCAGCTCGACGATGGCCGCATGCTGGACCGGGCCGCCCTGCGCCAGGAAGCGGCAGCGCCAATGGTCGGTGCAGAAGACGTCGGCGTTGCCGTCCGGCCAGACCCGCTGCGAGCGGTTGGAGATGCTGGCGAGCGTCAGCGCCTCGGTCGACAGCGGCAGCACCAGCTCGGCCAGATCGTCGGGCAGCCCGCCCGACCAGTGCAGGAAGACGTCGACCCCGACCAGCTCCTTGTGCGCACGGACGCGCGGCGCCAGCCGGTTCAGCCCGTCATAGGCCGGCCGCATGGTCGAATAGCCGACCGGCGGCATGGTGACGGGGGTCTGGCCCAGCCGCTCCACCACCGCCTCGGCGAAGGCGCCGGTGCCGGCCCGGACCCGGCCCAGCCCGCGGGCATAGATGTCGGCGGTGTGGATGCCGTCCTCGATGGTCTTCAGCCACGCATTGTGGATGCGTGCGGCGATGTCGCCCTGGCCGATATGGACCAGCATCATCACCGCCGCCATCAGCAGGCCGGACGGGTTGGCGATCCCCTGCCCGGCGATCATCGGCGCGGAGCCATGGATCGCCTCGAACATGGCACAGGTCTCGCCGATGTTGGCCGAGCCGGCCAGCCCGACCGAGCCGGTCAGCTGGGCGGCGATGTCCGACACGATGTCGCCGTAGAGGTTCAGGGTGACGATGACGTCGAAGCGCTCCGGCTGGTCGGCGAGGCGAGCGGCGCCGATGTCGACGATCATATGGTCGGCCTTGATCTCCGGATAATCGGCGGCAAGCTCGTAGAAGATCTTCAGGAACAGCCCGTCCGTCATCTTCATGACGTTGTCCTTGACGAAGGCCGTCACCTTCTGCCGGTGGTTGGAGCGGGCGAAGTCGAAGGCATAGCGCACGATCCGCTCCGACCCCGGCCGCGAGATCAGCTTGACCGACTGTATGACGTCGTCGGTCTGCCGGTGCTCGATCCCGGCATAAAGATCCTCCTCGTTCTCGCGGATGATGACGACGTCCATCCGCGGGTGCCGGGTCCGCACATAGGGATGATAGGACACGCAGGGGCGCACATTGGCGAACAGGCCGAGCGTGGTGCGGGCGACCACGTTCAGCGACTTGTTGCCATAGCCCTGGGGCATGGTGATCGGCCCCTTGAGAAAGACCCGCGTGCGGCGGATCGACCCCCAGCCGGCGGCGTCCAGCCCGCCCGGATGGCCGCGCTTGTAGACCGCCTCGCCGGCCGGCACCTCTTCCACCTTCAGCCGCGCCCCGGCGGCAGTCATCACATGAAGCACCGCGTCCATGATCTCGGGGCCGATGCCGTCGCCGGGGGCGACCGTGACGGGGGTGATATCGCGCATGCACTCACTCCAAGGGGACGCGCGACCGTAGACGCAAACCGGGGGCTTTTTCAATGGTTGGAGGCAGCGACGGATCGTAGCGACGGACCCCGGCGGAAGGGCGGCGAAAGGGGCGGCGGCGGCGACGGGTGGAACGTTTGAAACGCCGTGAACCGTTTTCCCAGCCCTGTTCCACTGTTCACTCCGGCCACCGGGCCAGCCATCCGGCGGGGCATCGGCCCGGTCATCGGCCGCGGCGCGCGAAGGCACCCTGCCCGCCCCGCCTCTCCATCGCCGAACCGAGATTGGGGAAGGGATCGTCGCGATTGAGGGTCCAGGGATAGACCCCCGCCGGCCCGTCGGCCTCCGGCCGGGCGAGGATGGCGGCGACCGCCTTGGGGGCGGGCGGCGTGCGTTCGCGCAACGCACCCGGAACGGCATCGTCGTCGAAAGCGGGAGCGGGTGACGACGCGGGCACACGGCCCTCCGCCGGGCTTGGGACGTCGGCGGCATCGGCGGACGGTTGGGGCCGGGGTTGGGGCTCGGATCCGGCCTGGCCGTGATGGGACGCCGGCCGGACGGGCGAATCCTCCTGCATCCGGGGCCGGCCGATGTCGGTGAACAGGCCGAGCCGCTCGGCCAGCCAGCGCACCGTCGCCGGATCGCCCGCCGATACCAGCCGTTCGATCTGCTCCGTCACCATGGCGCGCAGCGAGCCGAGCCGAAGATCGGCTTCCCGGTTCAGCGCCTGCCTTTCCCACCAGACACGATGGCGGAAGGGCTGCGAACCGTAATGGGCACGCCACAGCGTGGTGCGGCTGCATCCCATGGCACGGGCCACCTGCTGGAAGGACGCACCGCGCGCCAGCATCCCGGCGGCCATGACCCATTGCTCCTCGTGGAAACGCGAGCCGGGCACCAAAGCGCCGTCCGGCGGCACCGGCGGCTCCTCCGCCCAGCGTGGGAAATCATCGGCAATCGGACCGGCGGCGGCGAAACCTTCGGCGGGATGCAGGCAATCGGGGGGCATGGGGCGGCTCCATGGGTCGGGTGGGCATCACCGCCAGTTTCCGACAAGATCATGGATGGAGATAGGATAAAAATCATATTTTCTGGATGATTGGTCCTATCATCGGATTTTGGTCATCCATCTTCACGCCCAAGCGCCGATTTTTCCCCCACCCCAACCCTCCCCCGCTCTCAGCGGACCCATGGTCCGCTATGCGCCGGGTCGGCGATCAGGCCGGCTGCGGCTCCGCGGGTTCGGGCGCGATGCAGTCCTCCAGGGCGATCCGCACACAGTTGCGCCCCTCCTGCTTGGCACGGTACAGCGCCTCGTCGGCCATCGCGACGATGCCGTCGAAATCGTCGGCATGGGCCGGGAAGGCGGCCAGCCCGCAGGAGATCGTCACCTGGGGAAGGGTGGTTCCCTCATGCCGCATGACCAACTGCTCGACGCCGGCCCTCAGCATGTCCAGCCGCTCACACGCGTCCTGCGGTTCGGTATCGGTCAGGATCATCAGGAACTCCTCGCCGCCATAGCGGAACAGCCAGTCCGACTCCCGGATGTTCTCCTGGAGATAGTGGCTGACCTTGACGAGGGCGGTGTCGCCGGCCGGATGCCCCTGGGTGTCGTTGAAGCGCTTGAAATGATCGATGTCGATCATCGCCACCGCCAGCGGGCGCGAGAAGCGCCTGGCCTTGGCGACCTCCTTCTGCGACACCACCTCGAGATAGCGCCGGTTGAAGGCGTTGGTCATCGCATCGCGGATCGTCTGTTCCTTGAGGCTTTCCTTGAGCCGGATGTTGGCGAGGGTGAGGCCGAGCTGGCGGGCGACCATGTCCGCCATCCGGCGGATGCGGCGCTCGTCGACGCCGCCGGACTCCCCGGCGGTGCTCCACAGGCTCAGAAGGCCGACCGTCTCGCCATGGGCCACCAGCGGCACGCAAAGAGTGGACGCACCGCCTCCCAGCACGCCGAAATGTTCGCACAGCGGCGCTGCGGCGTCGGATTCGTGGATATGAACCTGGCCGCGCCGCAATCCCCAGCACTGCTGCGGGGCGAAATGTTGAGCGGCGTCATCGCTTCCCCACTGACATAGAAGATCCAGGCGGTTCCTGGATGCCGCCGTCAGAAAGACGGCGCCATCCCGGTCTGGAAACAATTTACGCGTGAAAGGAGGAAATGCGGACGCAATCTCAGCGACCGTGTTGCAGCTGTGCAGGAAGCTGCTGGCCTCGTTGAGCAAGGCGATCTCGTTCCGGTCCCTGGTCAGATCCTCGGTCTGTCGATGCAACTCGTCGGCCAATAGCTTGAGTTCATGCGACGCCAGGGTCTTCTGCTTGATTTCCCTGGTTGCAAGATAGTAAAGAAGGGCAAGCAGCAGTGCGACGGCAACGATGAATCCCGACAATGCGGCGAACGCCGCATGGCGAGCCACATCGACATTCTCCTGACGTTCCCGCAGAAGTTGACTTTCTATCCGTTCGATTTCGTTTATCGCGGCATTGAAGCTTTCCATCGCCCCGCCGTCGCGGTCCATTCGGACCAATTCCTTGGCGCTTGCCCGATCGCCGGAAATCTGCAGCCGAATGGCTTCCGACATTTCCTGGAATTTCTGATCGAGAACAGTCGACAATTTTATCAGATTGTCCAACTGTTCATCGTTGTCGGATACGAAATTGCGCAAAGCGTCGATTTCTTCCATCGCCTCCTTGGCCGAACTGTAATAAATCTGCAAATAAAATGTATCTTCCGTCAAGATATAGCCGCGTTTCGCAGATTGGGATTTGGCCAATTCCGCTTCCATATCGGAGAGAGATTGCCTCACCTCAACGGAGTGACGCACCCACTCCACAGCGTCGACAAGACTCCTGAGGCCGGAGTAAAGCAGGACGCTGTTTCCCGCGAGGATGCAAAGGGAAACGAAGATCATCATGCGTCGCAAGATTTTAGCGTTGATGAGCATTTTTCTTGCACACTGTGACTATTCAACCGGTTTCCCAGATGGACGGCCCACCCGCCCTTCGCGTGGCAACAGATAGGGTTTCCCAAGACATTCGGCTAGCAGGGTGCGGAAAAACCATTTTGCTGCTGCGGTCGGGTTCTTTCCGGCAATCTCGCGTCAAGACCTTGCAAGATACCACCAGTATCTTGCTTCGGCCTTTCCTAATCTTGCCGAAAATCCCCCTCCCTCGCGACGCAAAAGCCTTTTTCCGCACCCTGCTAGGTGATTTCGCTCGATTTGGTGTAAGAGATTCGATAATTCCTGCCCGGTTGCGCAGTTCTGCAACACCGTAGGCGCCATCTGGACTGTTTCGTCCAATCATACCGCCGTGATTGTCGGCGAGCCGTTCGCCCAATAATGAAAAGGCGTCGTCGCGACGACGTTTGCAGTGCAAATTCTTCTTCCTGCCGCGCCCGGCCGCGATCGCAGCGGCGCGAATTGACGCCGGGGGCCGCGGACGGCGGACATGCAGCCCATCGCGATGGACAACGACAGCCCGCCGGGGGTGGGAACCGGACGGACGCGGGTGCCTCTCCGCCGCTCCGGTCGACCTGCTCCAGGGTGCCGGCGAACCTTATGGGGCAAACGGATTCCGTCGCCTCGGGATGCCATCGGCAACGTTCCGTCAATCGGAGATTAAAATCATGGATATGTTATTTTCTACGATAATATGATCCATACATTTGAAGTTAAAATAATTCAACAATCACATTCAATGGCGTTCTATAAATTATTATTATACTTTTGTATGCGACACTTCGTTTATGACTACTTATGATTATCAGATTCGATTCTTTTCGTAACAATATTATTGTTGAAGAAATGTTCCGAAAATCGGATTGTCAATTTGCGCAGAGCAAGGGGTATCTTTTATTACTCTGCGCATTCACACAAACGTCAATCATAGAAATAGGGAACATGGAAATGCGCTCTTCTTTCAAAACCGGCCTGATCGGCGCCGCTCTGACCCTCGCCGCCTTCGCGGCCGGCGCCGCCCACGCCGACACCGTGTCCATCACCACCCATGCCAACGTCAGCGCACCGGCGCAGATGCTGTCGTCCGCCATGAGCTGGGCGCAGAACCCGACCACCCCGAACCTGACGGTCAGTGTGGCCGGCAAGACCTGCACGCTGGTCAGCTCGCTGCAGGCCATCGGCCCGGTCGGCTGCAACTATGCCCTGACCGTCGGCCCCGACGCCACGATCACCGGCGCCCTGACCGCCGGCAACCAGGGCTGCACCCCGACCCCGCAGGTCGCCAGCAGCTGCAAGTAGTCCGGCAGGCGCATCGGCGGCATGGGTCGGGCCGCTTGAAACCGGGATCGGCTTGAAGCGTGCCGCCCATCGCCAAATGCCGGGGTTTCGCGTGTTCCATGGTGAATGCGCGAAACCCCGGCCCTCGACGACTCTTGCGGCGCGGTCGGGTTCAGCCGCACCGCCTTTTCCGTCGCCGGATCGCCAGACCGGCGCGGCCTCATGCGCTGAAAATGTGCGTATACCCATCATTCGCCGCACCCATTGACGACTCCGGGTGTATCCTTTGCCGGATCGCGACCCGATCCCCTGCTCGGCCCGGCCGGCACAGTGCCGCCGCCCTGCCCTGCCGCCGGGGAGCCCGCCGGGCCGGCCACAGGAAGAGGGAGGAGTCCCGCCATGGCGAACCGCTGGTACATGCCCGACCACCGGACCCCGCTGGCCGATATGCTGGTGGTGCCGAAGGATGTCCGCATCCGGACCATCGATGCCCGCAGCCTGGGCGAGGCGCTGGCGCTGGGCTGGCGCGACTTCCTGGCGGCGCCGACGCAGCTGCTGTTCCTGGGCGTCATCTATCCGCTGGTCGGGCTGGTGGCGGCGCGCGTCGCCTATGGCGGCGACCTGCTGCCGCTGTTCTACCCGCTGGTCGCCGGCCTCGCCTTCGTCGGGCCGCTCGCCACCGTCGGCATCCATGAGCTGAGCCGGCGGCGGGAACGCGGACAGCCGGTCTCCTGGATCAACGCGCTCGACGTCTTCCGGTCGCGGGCGATCTGGTCGATCGCGGCGCTTGGGCTGCTGATGCTGACGCTCTATGTGCTGTGGCTGGGGGCGGCGCAGATCGTCTACGACCTGACGCTGGGCCGCCTGCGGCCGGACAGCGCCGGGGCCTTCGTCGATCTGCTGTTCACCACGCCGGAGGGCTGGCAGATGATCGTGCTGGGGAATGCCGTGGGGCTGGCCTTCGCCCTGGCGACGCTGGCGCTGAGCGTGGTGTCCTTCCCGATGATGCTGGACCGCGAGGTGGACTGGATCGTCGCGATGCAGACCTCCGTCCGCGCGGTGATGGCCAACCCCGGCCCGATGATGCTGTGGGGCGTCATCGTGGCGGTGGCGCTGGCGCTCGGCTGCCTGCCGGCCTTCGTCGGGCTGGCGGTCGTCATGCCGGTGCTGGGGCATGCAACGTGGCACCTCTACCGGCGGGTGGTGGGGTGAGGATGCGGCATGTCAGTATGGCTTCAAGACCACGAGAAGAACGATCACGACGATCGCGGCGATGATCGCCGGCGGCAGATAGCCCGACATCGGCGCAGGCCGATCGGTCCGGCCAAGGTTCCGCAGCAGGCCTGACAGCATTCCGTGCAGGCCGGACAGGGCGACGACGAACACCAGCTTCATCATCAGCCAGGGCGAGCCGAACCAGCCGCCCTGCATCGCCACCGCCACGCCGAAAAGCCAGGCCAGCGCCATCGCCGGCGAGGTCGCCCGGCGGTCCCAGCGGCGCACGGCGTCGAGGATATCGGCACGCCCCGGCGCGTCGGACAGGGGCTTCGATGCGGAAAGGGTGGTCACGGCGACCGCCGCGACGAACATCCCGCCGATCCAGACCATCACCGAAATGATGTGGAGCGCCTTCAGCCACAGGTAGGTCATGACCCCGCCTCAGATGGTCGGGGCGAGCGCTGCCCGCCGGGTCAGGGTGCGGGCGCTGAGCAAGGCGCCGAACGGCACGATGGCGGCGACGAGAAGCTTGATCGTCTCGCCCCGCGACCAGCCGCCGGCCGACACCATCCGGATCAGCATCCAGACATAGGTCAGGAAGGCGAGGCCGTGGATCGGCCCCATCGCCTTCACGGCATCGGGGAAGCCGGCGAGATGCTTCAGCGGCACGGCCACGAAAAGCAGGAGAAGCAATGTGCCGCCCTCGACAAGACAGGCCGTCCGCATCCGCAGCATCTGCCTGCGGTCTTCCAGGTCGGTCTTCGGCGACATCACCCAACATCCTTCAGGATTTTTTCCACGCCGGCAAGCCGGCCTTCGATCTGCGTGACGCTGCCCTTGACCGAAGCCAGGGTCGCGGCCAGTTCCTCCTGCGTCTTGAGCATCCTCTCGACGAGGTCGCGGTATGCGGTGTCGTCGGCGATCTGTACCCGAACCCGGCGGGCCGAGGAAAAATGCCTCATCGCGGAAATCAGAAGAACCGTCACGAGGACAAGAATGGTGACGAGAAGGAAATGTGATGGTCTGTCAGTCATCGGAGGCTCCTTCAGGAGTCGGAATTTCTGGCGGTTGCGGTCAGGGAAGGCACCGCCTCGGCAATCGCCGCAGGCGTCAGCACGATTGCGAACGGCGCGACCTCGAAGAAATTGAGGGCCTTTCCATCGGGAGAGACCTCGAGCTGGCTGGTGACGAGGCCCGCGTCCTCGAGCTTGCGCAAATGGAGGTGCAGAAGCGGACGGCTGATGCCGATCTCACGCGCCAACTGACTGACATAGGTCCGCCCCATGACGCTCAGTGTCGCCACGATCCGCAGGCGATGCGGATTTGCCAGCGCGGATATCATCCCGAGCAATTGATCGCCGCTGCCGGTCATGTCCGCTCCGTCACCAACCCGTAAGTTTTTACTTACAGGTCGGCCGCCTACCCGTCAACAGAAACTGATAGGTGCCAGAAATCCCTTTCGCGACCGATGTGACAGGCTGTTTCAGACATGAGGTGACAGCCATGTGCGTGCGACCGGGATAACGGCGCAGTGATCGCATGATGGAAATCGGCATCGCCGCACATCACGGAATGGGCGGCAGCTCACATCACCGCAACAACTCCCGCATCGCTCCGTCCAACCCCTCCAGCGTCAGCGGGAACATCCGGCCGTTCATCAGGCCCCGGAGCAGGCGGGTGCTTTCCGAATAGTCCCAATATTGCGGCGCGGTCGGGTTCAGCCACACCGCCTTGGCATAGACCGACAGCAGACGCTGCATCCACACCTGCCCGGCCTCCTCGTTCCAATGCTCGACGCTGCCGCCGGGATAGACGATTTCGTAGGGGCTCATGGCGGCGTCGCCGACGAAGACCAGCTTGTAGTCGGCGGGATAGGTGTGCAGCACGTCCCAGGTCGACAGGCGCTCGGTGTGGCGCCGGGCGTTGTCGCGCCAGACGCCCTCATAGACGCAGTTGTGGAAGTAGAAATGCTCCAGATGCTTGAATTCGCTGCGCGCGGCTGAGAACAGCTCCTCCACCAGCCGGATGTGGTCGTCCATCGAGCCGCCGATGTCGAGGAACAGCAGCACCTTCACCGTGTTGTGGCGCTCCGGCACCATCTTCAGGTCGAGCCAGCCGGCGTTGCCGGCGGTGGCGCGGATGGTGCCGGGCAGATCCAGCTCGCTGGCCGCGCCGCTGCGGGCGAACTTGCGCAGGCGGCGCAGCGCCACCTTGATGTTGCGGGTGCCGATCTCCACCCGGTCGTCCAGGTTGCGGAACTCGCGGCGGTCCCACACCTTGACGGCGCGGCGGTGGCGGCTCTCGCTCTGGCCGATGCGCACGCCCTCCGGGTTGTAGCCGTAGGCGCCGAAGGGCGAGGTGCCGGCCGTGCCGATCCATTTGGAGCCGCCCTGGTGCCGGCCCTTCTGCTCGGCCAGCCGCTGGGCCAGCGTCTCCATCAGCGTGTCCCAGCCGCCGAGCGCCTGGACCTGCGCCCTCTCCTCCTCGGTCAGGAAACGCTCGGCCAGCCGGCGCAGCCACTCCTCCGGCAGGTCGGTGACGGGAACCTCGTCACCGGCGGCTTTTTCATCCGGGGCGGCATCGTCGGCCAGGCCCTTGAAGGTCGCCCCGAACACCCGGTCGAAGCGGTCGAGATTGCGCTCGTCCTTAACCAGACATGCACGACTGAGGTAATAGAAGTCCTCGACGCGGAAGGACGCGGTGCCCTGCTTCATGGCCTCCATGAGCGTCAGGTACTCCGTCAGCGAGACGGGGACGCCGGCCTTGCGCAGATCGAAGAAGAAACTCGTGAACATCGGCGCGGTCCTTCGCACGGGCTTGCCCTGCCGAGACTACCGCCCCGGCCGAGAGAACGCCAAGAGCCTGCTGACATGAGAGCGCCTGCATGAGCCTGCCCAATGCCCCCCTTCTCGACTTCGCCCGCGCGCTCGACTTCGCCGCGCGCCGGCACATCGACCAGCGCCGCAAGGGCGTGCGCGCCGAACCCTACGTCAACCACCTGTCGGAGGTGGCGCTGCTGGTGGCCGAGGCGACCCACGGCACCGACCCGGTGGTGGTGATCGCAGCATTGCTGCACGACACGCTGGAGGACACCGACGCCAGCTATGAGGAGATCGAGCAGGCGTTCGGGGCGGAGGTGGTGCAGGTCGTCGCCGAGACCACCGACGACAAACGCATGTCGAAGGCCGAGCGCAAGCAGCACCAGATCGACGCCGCCCCCCACGCCTCGACCCGGGCGAAGCTGGTGAAGCTGGCCGACAAGGTGTCGAACCTGCGCTCGATGGCGCACAGCCCGCCGGCCGACTGGTCGCTGTCGCGCAAGGTCGAGTATTTCGAATGGGCCCATGCGGTGGTCGCCGGATTGCGCGGCACCGACACCAGGCTGGAGGCGCTGTTCGACCGCGCCTATCATGACGGGCTGGCCGAGCTGCGCGGGCCTAACGGCTGAACGGGCGGGGAGATCGGGCGGGGAACGGGGGCGAAATCGGGCGGCGATTGACATCGCGCAATGTGACTCCATCACGGAAGTCTTATGGAGAAGGGATATAGCAGTATCCAGCGGGCCGCCGACGGCCGAGGAAACACGCCATGTCCCTTCCGCAAGAAAACACCCTCTCCCGCCAGCCGACCCCGGCGGCGAAACCGGCCGGCCAGCCGCATGGCGCGCCGCATGAGGAACCGGGACGCCATTGGTTCATCGACCGGCCCAAGGTCTATGCCGCCGATGTCCGCGGCACCTTCCGCCGGATCAAATGGGCGGCGCTGATCGCGCTGCTGGCGATCTATTACGTCACGCCCTGGATCCGCTGGGAACGGGGGCCGGGCATCCCGGACCAGGCGGTTCTGGTCGACATGGTCGGGCGCCGGGCCTATTTCCTGTGGATCGAGATCTGGCCGCAGGAGGTCTATTACCTGACCGGCCTGTTGATCCTGGGCACCTTCGGCATCTTCTTCGCCACCACGCTGGCCGGGCGCATCTGGTGCGGCTATGCCTGTCCGCAAACCGTGTGGACCGACCTGTTCATGTGGGTGGAGCGCAAGATCGAAGGCCCGCGCACCACGCGCATCCGCCTGGACAAGGCGCCGATGACAGGGGCGAAGATCGCGCGCAAGACCGCCAAGCATGCGGCGTGGCTCGGCATCTCGCTGCTGACCGGCGGCGCCTGGGTGTTCTACTTCAACGACGCGCCGACGCTGCTGGGCGAGCTGCTGCACGGCGAGATCACCAGCGGCGTCGCCACCTTCATCGCGCTGTTCACCTTCACCACATATTTCTTCGCCGGCTGGGCGCGCGAGCAGATCTGCATCTATGTCTGCCCGTGGCGCAGCTTCCAGTCGGCGATGGTCGACGAGGACACCTTCCTCGTCACCTATGAGGACTGGCGCGGCGAAGGCCGGGCGCCGCTGCGCAAGTCGCAGAGCTGGGAGGACCGGCAGGCGGCGGGGCTGGGCGACTGCATCGACTGCAAGCAGTGCGTCCATGTCTGCCCGACCGGCACCGACATCCGCGAAGGCCAGCAGATCTCCTGCATCGGCTGCGGCCTGTGCGTCGATGCCTGCAACGACGTGATGACGCAGATCGGCCGGCCGCTCGACCTCGTGCGCTTCGACACCCAGTCGAACCAGATCGCCAAGATCGACGGCAAGCCGGAACGGGTGAAGCTGGTTCGCCCGCGCACCGTCATCTATTCGATGATCATGCTGGTGGTCGCCTGCGCCATGGCGATCGCGCTGATCCTGCGGCCGACGCTGGACGTCAGCGTGCTGCGCGACCGGGCGCCGCTGTTCGTCGCCCTTTCCGACGGGTCGGTGCAGAACGCCTATACCATCAAGATCCTGAACAAGACCCACATCGCCCGCGACTATGCCGTCACGGTCGACGGCCTGCCCGGCGCCCATCTGTCGGTGGTCGGGGACGAGAAGGCCGGCGGCGGCGCCAACCTGACGCTGCGGGCAGCGGCCGATTCGGTGGCGACCTACCGCGTCTTCGTCAAGATGCCGGCGGCGGCGGTGAAGTCCGGCTCGACCGACGTGGCGGTGGTCGCCAAGGACCAGGGCAGCGGCGAGGTCGGCCGTCATGTCAGCGTGTTCATGGCACCCTGAGGCCCTGCCCGGCAGGCGGAACCGAGGCCGCCCGCCTGCCGGGCAGGGCGCGGTTCCGCCTTGGGCCTCAGGCCCGGGAGTCCCGATTTTATTCAGGATTCAGCGGAGATCAGATCGAGATACTTGAAATCATTCGAATAGGTAAGGCTGAAATCGCCTGATTTGCCATAACACAGGTTCAACTGTATGTTTTTATCGCCATCACCAATTCCGCTGATGATGAAGTTGGATTCAGACCCCCATCCAGGATATCGATAGTTTGACCCATAAAAGAAATGATCTCTGTTCAAATTTACATAGTATTTCTTACCGATGTAGTCCAATTTCATCTGAAAAGAACTGAAATCGTCCCAGTTTTTTTCGTCATAAAACCCGGAAAAAGTGGCAGTATCAGAAATTTTTACCTTTTTCCTAATATCGCTAAAGCTGCTGTCTATCAATTTTGTTCCATTTATTTCTAGATTTATTATTTCAATCTTTCTTCCGCAAACATTAGTAACGTTGATCACTCCCATTTCGCCATTCCTTTCAAGTTAAAATTCAAATGAAATTCAGATAATTTTCACTTTGCGATCTTCATATCTGAATTTTATTTTAAGTCCATGTATTTTAAATCATCACAATACGTCAATGGATATGAGTATTTCGGAGCGTAGTTAAGATTCAATTGTATTTTCTTTTCATCAACACTTAGTCCACTAAATATATAACCAACCTTTGATTCCAATCCCGGATAATGATGTGCTCCTCCACCAAAATAATGATCTCTGTTTAGATCAATTTTGTAAATTCTGTTCTTAACAGAAACTTCAATTATCAAGCGCTTGAATTTATCGCTTTCACTTTCACTATAATCAAAAATATTGGTATGAATTAATCCTATTCCCATATCACTATTAATAACTTCCGTATCGTTTATCTTTAGTTTTTTTACGATGAACTGAATTGAAGTCAGATTCGTAAGCCTGACATCCCCCATGATCAACTCCTATAACTGAAAATTACGGGCCAGACATTTGAAAAACATTTACAGGCGATACATTTTCCCTCAATAGCCATTGGTTCATATACCTATACGATCAACCGGAATTA
Source organism: Azospirillum thiophilum (assembly GCF_001305595.1). NCBI lineage: Bacteria > Pseudomonadati > Pseudomonadota > Alphaproteobacteria > Rhodospirillales > Azospirillaceae > Azospirillum > Azospirillum thiophilum. The sequence goes on along the minus strand of NZ_CP012401.1, from coordinate 2,447,736 downwards.
TACTCAATGCCTCTCTATGCAAATTTTTCATCCTATGGAGTCGGAATGAATCAATTTTTATTATAAGCGTGAAATTCAATTTCAACGCCTTCACTTGCTTCAATCGGCATAAAGGAAAAAGCGGCACAAGCCGGGGACTTCGACGGCTGCCGCGCCCCGGCGTCGCCGACGCCAACCGGCCCGCCCGGCGTCACCTGCCATGGCAGGCCTTCAATATCCGCGCAGCGGGAAGAAGACGGGGCGCCCTCCCCCATCGGGAGGGCGCCCCCATCACGCCCCCGTCGTCTTGGCCTGGGTCCGCTTCACGGCAGCCGGCGGCGGGGCGTCGCCGCTGGGATCGTCGAGCGCGCTCAGCAGCCGCTCCCGAATTTTCGCCAGCTTGCCCTCATGCGTCACCTTCAGGCCGAAGACGTCCTTCACATAGAAGACGTCGATCGCCTTCTCGCCGAAGGTCGAGACCTTGGCCGAGCTGATCTGCAGGGTCAGGCTCGACAGCGCCCGGGTCAGATCGTAGAGCAGCCCCGGACGGTCGCGCCCGTTGACCTCGATCACCGTATGGGTGGTGGAGGCGTTGTTGTCGATCAGCACGCGCGGCGGCACATGGAAGACGCGGGTGCGGCTGGCCTGGGCGGTGCGGCGGGTCGACAGCTCGTTCAGCGGCTTCAACTGGCCCGACAGCACCTTCTCGATCATCACCGACAGCCGGGCCAGCTTGTCGCCGCTCTCGAAGGCACCGCCGCCGGCCGCGTCCTGCACCGAGAAGACGTCGAGCGCCATGCCGTTGGTCATGGTGAAGATGCGGGCGTCGACGATATCGGCGCCGCTGGCCGCCAGCGCCCCGGCAAGGCGGGAGAACAGGCCGCTGTGGTCGGTGGCGTAGATCGTCACCTCGGTCACCGACCGGCCGCGGTCGACACGGGTGTCGACGGTCAGCGGCTGCTGCTGGCGCTCCGCCTCACGGACGATGCGGGCCTGATGACCCAGCGTCTCGGCATCGAAGGCAAGCCAGTAGCCGGGATAGCCCAGCCCCTTGTGATGCTCGAAGGCGGCGTCGTCGAAGTCGGTCAGCTCGGCCCGCAATGCGGCCTGGGCGGCCTGGATGCGCCGGCCGCGCCCCTCCACCGACATGCCGCCCGACATCACCTCTTCGGAACGGGTGTACAGTTCGCGCAGCAGCGTGGCCTTCCAATTGTTCCAGCGCTGCGGCCCGACCGCGCGGATGTCGGCCACCGTCAGCACCAGCAGCAGGCGCAGGCGCTCCGGCGACTGGACCAGCGCCACGAAGTCGCGGACGGTCTTGTCGTCCTCCAGGTCGCGCTTGAAGGCGGTGTGCGACATGGCGAGGTGCCAGCGCACCAGCCAGGCCACCGTCTCGGTCTCCTCCGCGGTCAGGCCCAGGCGCGGGCACAGCTTCTCGGCGACGCGGGCACCCAGCACCGAATGGTCGCCGCCGCGGCCCTTGGCGATGTCGTGCAGCAGCAGCGCGACATAGAGCGCCCGCTTCGACACCACCTTGTGGATCACTTCGGTCGACAGCGGCAGCTCGTCGGCATGGTCGCCCGACGCGATCTTGTGCAGGATGCCGAGCGCGAACAGCGTGTGCTCGTCCACCGTGTAGACATGGTACATGTCGTACTGCATCTGCGCCACCACCCGGCCGAAGTCGGGGATGAAGCGGGCCAGCACCCCGGCCTCGTTCATCCGGCGCAGCGTGATCTCCGGATCCTTCGGCCCGGTCAGGATGTCGAGGAACAGCCGGTTGGCTTCCGTATCGTTGCGCAGCTTCGGCCCGATGGCGGTCAGCGACCGGGTGATGGACCGCAGCGCCGCCGGATGGATGTCGATGTCGTTGATCTGGGCGGTGTGGAACAGGCGGATCATGTCGATCGGCTGTTCCTTGAACTGCTTGTCGTTGCGGGCGTTCAGCCGCTCGCCGTCGACGATGAAGCCGTCGACGTCCTTGCGCCGGGCGACCGAGGCCAGCCGCAGCAGGTTGAACTTGGGCGGCCGCTTGGATTCGGCCTCCAGCGCCGCGCAGAAGATGCGCGTCAGGTCGCCGACATCCTTGGCGACCAGGAAGTAATGCTTCATGAAGCGCTCGACGCCCTTGGTGCCGGCATGGTCGGTGTAGCCCATGGCGGCGCCGATGCTGGTCTGGACGTCGAAGGTCAGCCGGTCTTCCAGCCGGCCGGTCAGGTAATGCAGGTGGCAGCGCGCGGTCCACAGGAAGTTCTGCGCCTTGGCGAAGCGCTGCGCCTCCTCCGGCATCAGCACCTTCTTGCCGACCAGCTCGGCGACGCCCTCCACCCGGTAGAGATACTTGGCGATCCAGAACAGGGTCTGGAGATCGCGCAGGCCCCCCTTGCCGTCCTTCAGGTTGGGTTCCAGCACATAGCGGCTGTCGCCCATCTTCAGGTGGCGGGCGTCGCGCTCGGCCAGCTTGGCCTCGACGAATTCGGGGCCGGTTCCGGCCACGACCTCCTTGTCGTAGCGCTTGCGCAGCTCGGCGAACAGCTTGCCGGGGCCCCAGAGATAGCGCGATTCCAGGATGCCGGTGCGGATGGTGACGTCGGCCTTGGACTGGCGGATGCAGTCGTCGACGCTGCGCACGGCATGGCCGACCTTCAGCCCCAGATCCCACAGGATGTAGAGCATGTATTCGACCACCTGCTCTACCCGCGGCGTGCGCTTGTAGGGCAGCAGGAACAGCAGGTCGATGTCGGAGAAGGGCGCCAGCTCGCCGCGGCCGTAGCCGCCGGTCGCCGCCACGTCGAACACCTCGCCCGAGGTCGGGTTGGCGGTGGGGAAGATGAAGCGCACGGTGAAGTCGGCCAGCGTGCCGACCAGCCGGTCGGCCAGATAGCAGTTCTCGCGCACGCACTGCTCGCCCGACCCGCCGGCATCGAAGCGGCGCCGCACCTCGACCCGTCCGTCGGCCAGCGTCCGGCGCAGGCAGGCGATCAGCGCCGGGCGCAGCTTGTCGCCGGTGCCGTGCTCGGCGACCAGATCCTCAAGCTCCCCCGCCAGCTTGCGGCGGGAGATGATGGCTCGCTTGTTGGGGATGGCGGTCGGCTGGGCATCCGCCCCGGAATCCGACGGAGAGGCGGGCGGCGTCGGCGTCTTGGAGCGGGCGGACAGCATCGGGCGGCAGGAACCTCGACATTCGGGCGGTCAGGACTGGCCGCAGCATTCGCACTATAGCGGTAAAGCCTTCAGGTAGCACGCCCGCTCTGGAAAACCAGCCCTGCCGAAAGCCGGCGCCGCGGCGTCCGTTGCGCGGGAGTGACGGCCGTCACAGCCAAGGCGGCGCCGCGGCGCCAGAGTGGGGCCTGCACAGCGGTTTGCAGGAGGGACGGGCCATGACCGGCCGGAAGAATACGGAACGCGCGACGGGCGAGGCCTCCTTGAAGGCGCGGCGGGAACTGGCGGCGCTGAACGACGCGCTGACGCTGGCCGAGCGCGGCCTCGGGCGGCAGAGCCCGGCGGCGCTGATGGCCCGGCTGCTGCGGGTGGCGGCCATGCACCCGAAATCGGTCGACGACACGCTGATGTGGCAGGTCACCGACCTCGTCGCCGGAGGCGAGGTCGGCGAGGGCGTGAAGCTGACGCTGATCCGCATGGGCTGGGCGTCGATCGTCCAGGCGCAGTACAAACAGCAGGGGCTGCGGCTGGTGGTCGAACGGACGGCGGAGCGGGTGGCGGCCTGAAAGGATGACGGCTCGGGAGAGATGATCTGAGCGGTCTCCACCCGGCAAGATCGATCCGGCAAGGATTGCCCGCCGGCAGTGCCATCCGGCCTGCGGCCCGGCCATCCATCGGGACTCGTTGAGGTTGTTGCCTAGCATGGACTTTGCATCGCCGACCGGTGCGGCTGCCGGCGACGGGCCGCGCCACCGTGCAACCGGTCGGACGACCCAACGATGCAGATCAGCGGCTATCTCGCCAGCGTTCTTGGCCAATCGCAGCAATTCCGGTCCCGTGGAACGCGGAACGGTGACTCCTCCGACAGCGGGGGCATCGCCGGCGTGGCCGGGACCGCCGATGCGGGTGCCGCAGGTACGGCCGGCAGCGCCTCGTCCGGGACGCTCTCCTCCAAGGCGGCAAGCGCCGTCGACGACTTCCTTGCCGAAGCGAAGAAGACGCCGGCCCAGCGGATTCGCGACGATTGGCTCGCCCGCCACAAGATGACCGAGGAAGACCTCGCTTCGATGCCGGCCGAAAAGCGCGAGGCCATCGAAAAGGAGATCGCCGAGGAGATGAAGCGGAAGCTGACCGGCGACGACGCAAAGCGCGGCGCCGTGGTGAACCTGACCGCGTGACCTCCCCCTCTCCCCCCCTGGGGAGAGGGGACCCTGGCTGTGGATGAGGGGATGTTGGAGTGGGCGGCCGTCCCTTCTCTCAGGGCTCGCGCACCGTCACATGGACGTTGCCGCCGCCTTCGCGGTCCAGCAGGGTGGAAGCGCGTGCCTCCTGCTCCGCCGTGCCGACCCGCACCCACAGGATCACGCCGCCGGCCTCCAGCGCCCGGGTGAACTCGTCGGGCTTGGGGTGGCTGGTCAGCTCGTCCAGGTAATCCTTGATCGCGGCACCGCCGACGCCAGCCGCGACCACGGCCGCCAGCGCTGCCTCGATGGGGCCGCCGACGATGGCGATCAGGCCGGCGGTGGTCAGGGGAAAGGCGTATTTCAGCTCGCCGACCAGCCCGGTCAGCGCCTCGTCCCGCGGCTTGCTCCTGGTGTCGGCCGCCTCCAGCGAGGTGTGGCTGGCCAGCACCGACAGGTCGGCGCGGTCGAATCCCTCCGCCAGCAGCGCCTCGACCGCGCGGTCGAAACCGGCGCGGGTGGTGAAGAGGGCAACGACCTCCCGCAGTTCGGCGGGGGTGGTGTCTTCGGTGGTCTGGGTCATGGTGGCCGTCTCCCACAAGTCCGGCCCGGGTTTCCTCCCCGGGGTTTCATCCATTGTAGCGACCGGCTTCGAGCGTCCGTCAACCGCCATGGGGACGCAGCCGCATCCCAAGCGCCGCATCCGGCCTATCCCGCCGCGGCATCTCCCGTGCTAGGGTGCGCACCCGACAGTCACCCGCAACCGCCGCACGGTTTCCCTTGTCCATTTCCTCGTCAAACGCAGCCGACATCGTCATCCCCGCCGACGCCACCCCGATGATGGCGCAGTATCTGGAGATCAAGCGGGCGCATCCCGACTGCCTGCTGTTCTACCGGATGGGCGATTTCTACGAGATGTTCTTCGAGGACGCGGTGAATGCCGCCGCGGCGCTCGACATCGCGCTGACCAAGCGCGGCCAGCATCTGGGCGAAGACATCCCGATGTGCGGCGTCCCGGTGCACAGCCACGAGAATTACCTGCAGCGCCTGATCCGCCAGGGCTTCCGCGTCGCCATCTGCGAACAGATGGAAGACCCGGCCGAGGCGAAGAAGCGCGGCGCCAAGTCGGTGGTGAAGCGCGGCGTCATCCGCATCGTCACCCCCGGCACCCTGACCGAGGACAGCCTGCTCGACGCCCGCTCCTCCAACTGGCTGGCGGCGGTGGCGGAAACCGCGGGCGGGCTGGGGCTGGCGTGGCTGGAGATGTCGACCGGCGAGCTGGTGATCCAGCCGGTGGAGCGGGCCGGTCTCGGTGCCGCGCTCGGGCGGCTCGACCCGCAGGAGGTGCTGGTCTCCGAGAAGCTGGCGCAGACGCCGGAGCTGTTCGAGCTGTGGGGGGAGTGGAAGGCGCGGCTGACGGTGCAGCCCAACCCGCGATTCGACAGCGAGAACGGCCGGCAGCGGCTGCTGGCGCTCTATGGTGTCGGCACGCTCGACGCCTTCGGCAGCTTCACCCGCGCCGAGGTCGCGGCGGCCGGCGCGCTGGTCGGCTATGTCGAGCTGACGCAGAAGGGCCGGGTGCCGCGGCTGTCGCCGCCGCGCCGCGTCGGGCCGGGCGCGGTGATGGAGATCGACGCCTCGACCGGGCGCAACCTGGAACTGATCCGTACCCTGACCGGCGAGCGGCGCGGCAGCCTGCTCGCCACCATCGACCGCACGGTGACGGGGGCCGGCGCCCGGCTGCTGTGCGCCCATCTCGCCGCGCCGCTGACCGATCCCGCCGCCATCGGCCGCCGGCTCGACATGGTCGCGTTCGCGCTGACCGAGGAGCGGCTGCGCGGCGAGCTGCGCCACGCCCTGCGCAGCTGTCCCGACCTGGAACGGGCGCTATCGCGGCTGACGCTGGGGCGCGGCGGTCCGCGCGATGTGGCGGCGGTCCGCGACGGGCTGAGACAGGCGGCGGCGATCCGGCAGCTGCTCGGCACCGTCGGGCCGCTGCCGGAGGGGCTGGCGGCGCTCGACAAGCGGCTGGGCGAGCATGCGGAGCTGGTCGACCAGCTGACCCAGGCGCTGGCGCCCGAGCTGCCACTGCTGGCCCGCGACGGCGGCTTCATCGCCCGCGACTACAGCTATGCGCTGGACGAGCTGGTGACGCTGCGCGACGAGAGCCGGCGGCTGATCGCCGGGCTGCAGGGCAAATACGCCGAGATCGCCGGGGTGGCGTCGCTGAAGATCAAGCACAACAACGTGCTGGGCTATCACATCGAGGTCACCGCCGCCCATGCCGACAAGCTGATGTCGGACCGGGGCCGAGCGGTGTTCATGCACCGCCAGACCATGGCGAACGCGGTGCGCTTCGGCACGGTCGAGCTGTCGGACCTGGAGCGCCGCATCTCAGAAGCGGCCGACCGGGCGCTGGCGGTGGAACTGGAGCTGTTCGCCGGGCTGGTCGAGGCGGTGTCGGCCCGCGCCGACGCCATCGCCCAGGCCGCCCACGCGCTGGCGGCGCTGGACGTCGCCACATCGCTGGCCGAACTGGCGGAGGAACGGCGCTACAGCCGGCCGCTGGTGGACGACAGCCTCGCCTTCACCATCAAGGGCGGGCGGCATCCGGTGGTCGAGGCGGTGCTGGATTCCGCCCATGGCGGCCCCTTCGTCGCCAACGACTGCGATCTGGCGTCGGACAACCGGCTGTGGCTGCTGACCGGCCCGAACATGGCCGGCAAATCGACCTTCCTGCGCCAGAACGCGCTGATCGCCGTGCTGGCGCAGATGGGCAGCTTCGTCCCGGCCGAGCAGGCGCACATCGGCGTGGTCGACCGGCTGTATAGCCGCGTCGGCGCCGCCGACGACCTCGCCCGCGGGCGCTCCACCTTCATGGTGGAGATGGTGGAGACGGCGGCCATCCTGAACCAGTCGGGCGCGCGGGCGTTGGTGATCCTGGACGAGATCGGCCGCGGAACGGCGACCTTCGACGGGCTGTCGATCGCCTGGGCCTGCGTCGAGCATCTGCATGACGTCAACCGCTGCCGCGCGCTGTTCGCCACGCACTATCACGAGCTGACGATGCTGGCGTCGAAGCTGCCGGCGCTGTCCTGCCACACCATGCGGATCAAGGAATGGCAGGGCGACGTGGTGTTCCTGCACGAGGTGACGGCGGGGTCGGCGGATCGCAGCTATGGCATCCATGTCGCCAAGCTGGCCGGGCTGCCGGCGGCGGTGGTCGGGCGGGCCGACGAGGTGCTGAAGCTGTTGGAATCGGGCGACCAGAACGCCACCATCCACCGGCTGGCCGAGGATCTGCCGCTGTTCAGTGCGGCGCTGAAGCGGCCGGCACCGAAGGCGGAGGCTGCGGCGGTTGCGGTCGCCGGGCCGTCGGCGGTGGAGGAGGCGCTGGCGGGGATCGATCCGGACAGCCTGACGCCCCGGCAGGCGCTGGAGGAGCTGTACCGGCTGCGCGGGCTGATGCGGGGGCGGTAAGCCCCCTCCGACCATCGGGGTACCTCCGAAGATCCCACGTGTCACCATGCGGCGATGATTTTGTTCCAATCGGGCCGGTAATGACGTAACCTATTAAGGATAATTTTATTTCTGGTGAATTCGCACACCCATCGGTTTTGTAGGATGTCCGGTCCCGGCCACCCGTGGGCAGGGTTCGGAACTCCCGCCCGGATCGAATGAGGCGGAGATCCGCACATCATGGTACAGCGAGAGAGCATCCAAGAGGCACTGACCCGCCGGGCGGAAATGCTGCTGCAGAGAATGCAGCGGATCGTCGAATCCTCCAGGCCCGAGCATTTCGACATCGAAGCGGGACTGTTGAGCGACCTCATCAAGAACCCCGATTTTCCGCGCCCGCACAAATCGGCCTTCCAGGAGGCGGCCAAACAGTTGCAGCGGCAAGGTCACGAACAAACGACCGACCGGCTGCTGAGCGAAGCGGAAAACGGGGCGAGGTCGGGCGACCGGGCCGCCCGCGACCGCCTCGTCGCCAAGGCCAGGGAGGCGTTGTCGAAGGCGGTGAAGAGCGGTTCGGGCAAAGAGTTCCGAAAGGAGATGGAGAAGCGCCTTTCGTCGGTGGCGGCCATGGAGATCGCCCCGGCTCCTGTCCGGCAAAAACTGCGGAAACGCCAGGCCCAGGCACAGCCCCCCAACGGCGTCGAAAAGCGCAACACCATCCGCTACACCGAACCGGTCCTCACCGTCGCCATCAACCATGTGGAGTATCGGACGATCGACTGGTCGACCCGCGGGCTGCTTCTCGACGTCGGCCCCGCCGCGGTTCCGCTCATCGTCGGCGATCAGGTGCGCGTGGAGATCTCCTGCCCCAATGTCGAGATGCGTCATCGCCAACAGGCACGGGTGGCCCGCCGCGATGACGGCACGAACAGCCTGGCACTGGCGTTCCTGGACATCGACCCGGTGATCCTGGCCTTCCTCAAGGCCATCGAATGATCAGACGCTGATCAGACGGTGGGGCGATGCCAGCGGCCATCGCCCCTCACTGTGCCTGAACCAGCTCCCCATGCAGGGTGCAGGCGGCCTCGGCAAGCTCGACGAAGCGTTCGGTCACGTCGTCGGGCTGGGCGATCTTCGTGGGATCCTCGCCGGGGAAGGCCTGGGTGCGCAGCTTGGTCGCCACCACGCCGGGGTCGATCAGGTTGACCCGCACGGTAGAGCTCGACACCTCCAGCGCATAGGTCTTGACGATCATCTCCAGCGCCGCCTTGCTGGCGCCGTAGGGCATCCAATAGTGATGCGGCGCCCGGGCGGCGGCGGAAGTGACGAAGATGGCGCGGCCGGTGCCCGACGCCCGCAGCAGCGGGTCCATCGAACGGATCAGCCGGTAGTTCGCCGTCACGTTCAGATCCATCACCCGCGACCACAGCTTGGGATCATACTGGGCGACCGGACCCAGCGCCTCCAGCGCGCCGGCATTGCCGACGACGACGTCGAGCTTGCCGAAGCGCTGGTACAGCGCATGGCCGAGCTGGTCGATCCGGTCATAGTCGCGCAGATCCATCGGCACCAGCGTCGCCGACTGGCCCGACAGCTTCTGGATGGCGTCGTCGGTCTCCTCCAGCCCGCCGACGGTGCGGGCGACCAGGACCAGATGGGCGCCTTCGGCGGCGAAACGCTTGGCGACGGCGGCGCCGATGCCGCGCGAGGCGCCGGTGACGAGGGCGATGCGGCCGGACAGACGGGACATGGCGGAGACTCTGGCGTTGGACGTGGACACGCCCTCTCCCGCCCCGGGAGAGGGAGGGGACCCGCGCCGTCAGGCGTGGGGAGGGTGAGGGGTGATCCAAGGATTCATATGCGCTTCCTGCTCCTTGGATCGCCCCTCACCCCTCCCAAGCTTCGCTTGGGCCCCTCCCCTCTCCCGGGACGGGAGAGGGTGTTAAATCAGGCGCGGACGGCGACGTTCGCCTCGACCGGTGGGTTTTCCAGCGCGTCGGTCAGCGGGATCGGGTAGTCGCCGGTGAAGCAGGCGTCGCAATAGCCGAGATTGGCCGGGTCACGCTTCTCCTCGCCCATCGCGCGGTAGAGCCCGTCGAGCGAGATGAAGGCAAGGCTGTCGGCCTGGATGAACTCGCGCATCTGCTCCACCGTCATCCGGTGGGCCAGCAGCTTGCCCTGCTCCGGCGTGTCGATGCCGTAGAAGCAGGGGTGCGAGGTCGGCGGGCTGGAGATGCGCATGTGCACCTCCTTGGCCCCGGCGGCGCGCACCATCTCGACGATCTTCTTCGAGGTGGTGCCGCGCACGATCGAATCGTCGACCAGCACGACGCGCTTGCCCTCGATCATCGCGCGGTTGGCGTTGTGCTTCAGCTTGACGCCGAGATGGCGGATCTGGTCGGTCGGCTCGATGAAGGTGCGGCCGACATAATGGTTGCGGATGATGCCGAGGTCGAAGGGCACGCCGGCTTCCTGGGCGTAGCCGAGCGCCGCCGGGACACCGCTGTCGGGGACGGGCACGATGACGTCGGCGGGAACCCCGGCCTCGCGCGCCAGCTCGCGGCCGATGCGCTGGCGGGCCTCATAGACCGAGGTGCCCTCCATCACGCTGTCGGGACGGGCGAAATAGATGTATTCGAAGATGCACAGGCGGCGCTGCTGCGGCTGGAACGGGCGCATGCTGTGCACGCCGTCGCCGTCGATGACGATCATCTCGCCCGGCTCGACGTCGCGGACATATTCGGCGCCGACGATGTCGAAGGCGCAGGTCTCGCTCGCCAGCAGATAGGTGTCGCCGAGCCGGCCCAGCACCAGCGGCCGCACGCCGAGCGCGTCGCGCACGCCGATGACCTCCTTGGAGGTCAGGGCCACCAGCGAGAAGGCGCCCTCGACCTGCCGCACCGCCTCGATCAGGCGGTCGACCGGCGAGCCGCCGCGGGCGGTCGCCATCAGGTGGACGATGACCTCGGTGTCGGTGGAGGACTGGAACAGGCAGCCGCGGCGGACCAGCTGGCGGCGCAGCGTCTGCGCGTTGGTCAGGTTGCCGTTGTGGGCCAGCGCGAAGCCGCCGAACTCGAAATCGGCGTAGAGCGGCTGGACGTTGCGGATCGAGGTGTCGCCGGTGGTGGCGTAGCGCACATGGCCGATCGAGCTGGCGCCCTTCAGCTTGGCGATGATCGCCTCGGAGCTGAAATGGTCGCCGACCAGACCCAGCGTGTGCTGGAGATGGAACCGGCTGCCGTCGAAGCTGACGATGCCCGCCGCCTCCTGCCCGCGGTGCTGCAGGGCATGCAGGCCCAGCGCCGTGATCGCGCCCGCCTGCGGGTTGCCGTAGATGCCGAACACGCCGCACTCCTCGCGCAGCTTGTCGTCGTCGAACGGATGCGTCGTCAGCATCACCAGAAGTCCTTCGTCCAAGGAGGCGCCGGGGGGCGCGTCAGCACATGCAACGGGAAAATGCGATCCACAAACGTCGATCGCGCCGATCACTCAGCGGGCTTTGTTCTCCATCAGCCTTTCGAGGTCGGCGCGGTCGCGGTCCTTATAGCCGGTATCCGAAGGCTGCGCACCCCCGGTCTTCGCGGGGCTGGGCACCGGCGTCGACAGCCGGTCGAGCGCCTGCTTGGCCTCCATCGCCTGACGTGCGCGGTCGCGCGCGACGTCCATCTGGCCGAGACCTTCGCGGCGCAAATTATCGGGAACGACACCATAGAGCATCTCCGCACCGGCGGCCAGGAAGGGCCGGGTCTTGGCCTGCTGCAGCCACACCGGCTGTTCGGCCGGGTTCGGCACCAGCCACAGGAAGAACAGGTAGGCGATCGACACCAGCACCCCGCCCTTCACCAGGCCGAAGACGAACCCGAGCGTGCGGTCCAGCGCCGACAGCGACGAGGACTGCACCCCGCGCGACAGGCTGCGCCCGAGCAGCGACAGCACGATCAGCGCGACGATGAACAGGCCGACCGACGCGGCGGCATAGGCCAGCATCTCGAACCGGATATAGATCTGCACGTAGGGAAGGACATGGGGCAGCGCATAGAGCGTCACCACCGCGGCGCCGGCCCAGGCGGCGACCGACAGCACCTCGGCCACCATGCCGCGGCTGAAGGCGAGCAGCGCCGCCAGCAGCAGCACGGCGATGACGACGATGTCGACCGGATTGACGGGAAGAGTGTCCATGAACCTTGCGCCGTTCGAGTGTGCGTCAGATGTATTCGTCATCGCGCCAGCGGCGCGAGTCTTCGTCGCGCCGGCGGCGCGGGTCGGCGTCGTCCTGGGATCGGCGGCCTGTCGGCGGCCTGCCGCCGCCGCTTGCGCCCTGGAACAGCGGCATCAGCTCAGCGAGCTGCTGGAGCTCCACCGTCTTGAGGCCGGCGTCGCCGCGGCCGCCCTTGCGGCCGGTCCGCCCGGCCGGGAAGATCGCCGAGGAGAAGCCCAGCTTGGCCGCCTCCTTCAGGCGGGTGTCGCTCTGGCCGACGGCGCGGACCTCGCCCGACAGGCCGATCTCGCCGAAAACCACCGCGTCGGCCGGCACCGGCTCCCCGGTCAGCGACGAGACGAGAGCGGCGGCGACCGCGAGGTCGGCCGCCGGCTCGGTGATGCGCAGGCCGCCGGCCACGTTGAGATAGACGTCGTTGGCGCCGATCTGCACGCCGCAGCGCGCCTCCAGCACCGCCAGCACCATGGCCAGCCGGCCTGTATCCCAGCCGACCACGGCGCGGCGCGGCGTGCCGAGCGGCGACGGCGCCACCAGCGCCTGCACCTCGACCAGGACGGGACGCGTGCCCTCCATCCCGGCGAAGACGGCGGCGCCCGAGACGTCGCCGCGCCGCTCGGCCAGGAACAGGGCGGACGGGTTGGCGACCTCGCCCAACCCGGCGTCGCCCATCTCGAACACGCCGATCTCGTCGGTCGGGCCGAAGCGGTTCTTCACCGCGCGCAGGATGCGGAACTGGTGGCCGCGCTCGCCCTCGAAATAGAGCACCGTGTCGACCATGTGCTCCAGCACGCGGGGACCGGCGATCATGCCCTCCTTGGTGACATGACCGACCAGCAGCAGCACGACGCCGCGCCGCTTGGCGATGCGGATCAGCTCCTGCGCGCTGGCGCGGACCTGGGCGACGGTGCCGGGGGCGCTGTCCAGATTGTCCATGTACATGGTCTGGATCGAATCGATGACGATGATCTCCGGACCCTTGGCGTCGTCGAGCGAGGCGACGATGTCGCGCACGCTGGTCGCCGAGGCCAGATCGACCGGAGCGGTGGCGCAGCCGAGCCGCTGGGCGCGCAGCCGCACCTGGTCCACCGCCTCCTCGCCCGAGACGTAGGCGCAGCGGTGGTCCTGCGCCAGCCGGGCCACCGCCTGGAGCAGCAGGGTGGATTTGCCGATGCCGGGATCGCCGCCGATCAGGATGGCCGAGCCGGGGACCAGCCCGCCGCCGCACACCCGGTCGAACTCGGCGATGCCGGTCATCCGCCGCGGCGGCGCCTCGCTGGAGCCGTGCAGGCCGACGAACTCGATGCGCCGGCCGCGGGCCGATCCCAGCCCCTTGGGCGCGGCATCGGGCGCCGCCTCCTCGACCAGGCTGTTCCATTCGCCGCAGGCGTCGCACTTTCCCGCCCATTTGGGGAAGGAGGCGCCGCAGGCCTGGCAGACATATCGGGTGGTGGGCTTCGCCAAAGGTCTGGTAGTCCGATGGGGATAAGGCGGACCACATATAGCAAGCCGGCCCGGCGAATCCTATGCTTGCAGGTTGGCCATGCAGGGGCTTTTTTCAGACCCGCGGCGTGATAGCTTGCTGGGCCGGCCGCAGATCGGACGGACGTTGAGAGGAAGAGTCCCCTCTCCCCCCCGGGGAGAGGGTTAGGGTGAGGGGGAAGCGTGGCGGCCCTTCACCGAGAATTCACGCCATGCCTCCCCCTCACCCCGTCCCTCTCCCCGGGGGGGAGAGGGGGGAAAGAGATTGGAAAGCGGATTTCGTGACGGATGAGGGTTTGATGGAAAAGGACGGCAGGCGGATCGTGTTGCACGGTCCGGAAGGGTTCGAGGCGCTGCGCAAGGCCTGCCGGCTGGCGGCCGAGACGCTGGATTACATCACGCCCTTCGTGGTGCCGGGCGTCAGCACCGGCCGGCTCGACACGCTGATCGAAACGTTCCAGCGCGACCGCGGCGGCATTCCGGCGACGCTCGGCTACCAGGGCTATCCGGCCTGCAGCTGCATCTCGCCCAACCATGTCGTCAACCACGGCATCCCGAGCGATGACAAGAAGCTGGTGGACGGCGACATCGTCAACATCGACGTCACCGTCATCCTCGACGGCTGGTACGGCGACAGCAGCCGGATGTATTTCGTCGGCGAGAAGGTCGGGGTCAAGGCGCGCAAGCTGGTCGACCTGACATATCGCTGCATGATGGCCGGCATCGCGCAGGCCAAGCCCGGCAACCATCTGGGCGACATCGGCCACGCCATCCAGACCATGGCGGAGGCGGCGCGCTGCTCCGTCGTGCGCGATTTCGGCGGGCACGGCATCGGGCAGGTGTTCCACGACGCGCCGCATGTCGACCATTTCGGCAAGCCCGGCACGGGGGTCGAGCTGCGCCCCGGCATGGTCTTCACGGTGGAGCCGATGATCAACGCCGGCCGGGCCGAGGTGAAGATCCTGTCCGACGGCTGGACCACGGTGACGCGCGACCGCTCGCTGTCGGCCCAGTTCGAACACCAGATCGGCATCACCGAGGAGGGCTGCGAGATCTTCACCCTCTCTCCGGCCGGCCACACGCAACCGCCCTACGGAGCCGCCACATGAGCGACGAGCTGAAGCCCTGGGCGGTGCTGGACAGCCGCGAGCTGCTGGACGCCAGCCCCTACCTGAAGGTGCGGGCGGAGACGGTGCAGCTGCCGGACGGCCGCACCGTCGACAGCTTCTATCAGCTCGACCAGCCCGACTATGCCCTGATGTTCGTCGAGACGGCGGACGGCCAGGTGGTGATGCTGCGCAGCTACAAGCACGGCCCGCGCCGGGTCAGCCTGACCTTCCCGGCCGGCGCCATCGAGCCCGGCGAGGAGCCGCTGGCCGCCGCCAAGCGCGAGCTGCTGGAGGAGACCGGCTATGCCGCCGACGACTGGACGGCGCTGGGCGGCTTCGTGGTCGGCGCCAATTTCCGCGGCAGCACCTGCCACATGTTCCACGCGCGCGGTGCCCGCAAGGTGGCGGAGCCCGACAGCGGCGATCTGGAGGAGATGCGGATCGAGCTGCACAGCACCCGCGCGCTGATCGACGCCGCCGCCAACGGCGACTTCGCCCTGCTGCCGGTGATCGCGATGCTGGGCGCCATGCTGGTGCCGGAGCTGCGCGAGGGGCTGGGCATGGCGGCGCGGGCCGTCCGATGACGGGCGCCGCGCCTTCCCTGCCCTTGCCCGCCGAGCGGCTGATCGGGCTGCTGGGATTGCAGCCGCACCCCGAGGGCGGCAGCTATGCCGAGACCTACCGGGCACCGGCGGAGGGCGGCCGGGGCGCGGTGACGGCGATCTATTTCCTGCTGCGGGCGGGCGAGCGGTCGCACTGGCACCGGGTGGATGCCGTCGAGATCTGGCTGTGGCACGGCGGGGCGCCGCTGGAGCTGTCGGTGCATGAGGATTGCGGCGCGGTGGAGCGGCACCGGCTCGGGCTGGACATCGAGGGCGGCGAGAGGCCGCAGGCGGTGGTGCCGGTCGGGGCGTGGCAGGCGGCGCGCAGCTTGGCGGAGGAGCCGGACGGCTGGTCGCTGGTGAGCTGCACCGTGGCGCCGGCCTTCGAGTTCGCCGGCTTCACCATGGCGCCGGAGGGCTGGGAGCCGGGGAACGCCCTGCCCCCTCCCTAACCCTCCCCCGCTGGGCGGGGGAGGGAACAAGTGGTTGGGCGGGAGGGGAATGCCTTCCCCTGCGAAGCGGGGGAAGGAGGGGACCCATGCGAAGCATGGGGAGGATGGGGGCATCGTCAGCGACGCCCCCCTGCCCGCTCACTCGTCGGCGTAGGGGTTCTTGCCCTTGCGCAGCAGCAGGCGCACCGGCACGCCGGGCATCTCGAAGCTGTCGCGCAGATGCGTGGTCAGATAGCGCTGGTAGCTCTCCGGCAGGTCCAGCGGCTTGTTCACGAACAGCGCGAAGGTCGGCGGGCGCGATTTCACCTGGGTCACATAGCGGATCTTCACCCGGCGGCCCTCGACCAGGGGCGGCGGATGATGCTCCAGCACCCCCTCCATCCAGCGGTTCAGCTGGGAGGTCGGAATCCGGCGGTTCCAGATGGTGTAGGTCTCCAGCACCCCGTCCAGCAGCGTGTCGAGCTTGTGCCCCTTCAGCGCCGAGATGGTGACGACCTTCACGCCCTTGATGTAGCCGAGCGTCGATTCGAGCTTGTCCTCGACCTGGCGCAGCGCCATCGCCCGGTCGTCCACCGTGTCCCACTTGTTGATGGCGATCACCAGCGCGCGGCCTTCGGAGATCACCAGCCGGGCGATGGTCAGATCCTGCTTGTCGAGGATCGCGCCGGCATCGACCACCAGAATCACGACATTGGCCATGCGGATGACCCGCAGGCTGTCGGCGACCGCCAGCTTCTCGACCTTCTCGTCGACGCGGGCGCGGCGGCGCATGCCGGCGGTGTCGACCAGCTTGAAGCGGCGGTCGCGCCACTCCCAATCGACGGCGATGGCGTCACGGGTCATGCCGGCCTCGGGGCCGGTCAGCACACGCTCCTCGCCGAGCAGGCCGTTCAGCAGCGTCGACTTGCCGACGTTCGGACGGCCGACGATGGCGATCTGGATCGGCTTGCTGCGGTCCTCCTCCGGCTCCGGCTGGTCGCCGATCGGGATGCTGGGATCGAAGCCGTCGTCGGCCCGCTCCTCCACCGCATCGTCGTCGGGCGGGGCGTAGGGCAGCAGCGCCTCGACCAGATCGGCCATGCCCTCGCCATGCTCGGCCGACAGCGGGATCGGGTCGCCCAGGCCCAGCTCGTAGGCCTCGAACATGCCGGGCTGGCCGGCCTTGCCCTCGGTCTTGTTGGCGACCAGCAGGACCGGGGTCTTGCCCCGGCGCAGCAGGTTGGCGAAATGGCGGTCGAGCGGCGTGATGCCGGCGCGCGCGTCGATGATGAACAGAGCGACGTCGGCGCGGGCCAGCGCCTGCTCGGTCTGGCGGCGCATCCGCGCCTCCAGGCTGTCGTCGGTCACGTCCTCCAGCCCGGCGGTGTCGACGACGGTGAAGGACAGGCCGCCGACATGGGCCGGGGCCGAGCGCCAGTCACGGGTGACGCCCGGCGTATCGTCCACCAGGGCCAGCTTCTTGCCGGCCAGACGGTTGAAGAGGGTCGATTTGCCGACATTCGGCCGACCGACGAGGACCACGGTGAACGACATGGGGCCAAAGGCCTTTCACAACAGACGGAGGAAATCCGCGATCAACGGAACGCAGCGAGCGTTCCGTTGTCGCAAAGCACATAAAGAGTGTTGTTGGCGACGACCGGCGACAAGTAGGAGCCGGCGGGAAGCGAGCGCGTCACCTCCACCCGGCCATCCGACGGCGACAGGCCGAGCAGCTGGCCGTTGGAGCCCGCCACCCACAGCCGGTTGCCGGCCAGAACCGGGCCGGACCAGACGATGGCGCCGGTCCTGTCCTCGGGATCCTTGTAGCGGGCGAGTGGCGCCACCCAGCGGATCCGGCCGGTCTGGCGGGCGACCGCGACGACCTCCTGGTCGTTGGTGACGGTGAACAGGAAGTCGCCGGCCAGCCAGGGCGTGTTGACGCCGCCGATCTCGGTCTCCCAGATGCGGTTGCCGATGCGCTCGTCGATGGCGACCATGCGGCCGGAATGGCCGATGGCATAGACGGCGCCGCGGTCGATCACCGGCAGCCCGCGGATGTCGGCAAGGGCGCTGAGCGCGCCGGTGCGGCGAATTGCCGCAAGGCTGTCCTGCCAGGCGACGCGACCGTTCTCCGGACGGAGGCCGAACAGCTCGCCCGACGAATAGGGGGCGACGACCAGCGTGCCGGTCGCCGCCGGGCTGGCGGCGCCGAGCAGGCCGGCACTCTCCAGGATGCCCTGGTGCGACCATTGGACGGCACCGTCGTCGGTCGACAGCGCCAGCAGCTGGTTGTCCAGCGTGACGACCAGCACCCGCCCGCCCGCGACGGTCGGGGCGCCGCGCACCGGGCCGGCGATCCGCTTGCGCCACAGCACCTTGCCGGTGGCGGGTTCCATCGCCAGCACCTCGGCGAAGCCGGTGGCGGCATAGAGCCGGCCGTCCGCATAGGCGACGCCGCCGCCGGTGGCGCCGCCGCGTTCGTTCTCCGGCCGGGTGTCGACCCGCCACAACGACTGCCCGCTGCGCTCGTTCAGGGCCGAGACGTGCGAGTCGGCGTCCATCGCGAAGATGCGCCCGTCGGCGATCACCGGGGTGCCGAGCAGCGCCCGCGAGCTGCTGGAGCCCGAGCCGATGTCGGCACGCCAGGCGTCGGACGGGGTGGCAGACAAAGCGAGGTTGCCCAGCGCATGGTCGGTGGTGCCGCCCGGCTGCGACCAGGCGGCATTGACGGTCTGCGCCGGCACGGTGACGGCGACGCCCGCCAGCTGGGCGTCCGGCTCGACCTTGCGCTCACGCTGGAGGATGGCGAGGCGCTTGCCCGGCAGCGGCGGTTCCGCCGTCTTGCCGAACCAGCTGTCCACGGTGTCGCAGCCGCCGAGCAGGACGGCGAGCAGCGAGGCCGACAGCAACGCGGTGCGGCGGAGGGTGCGGGGCCGATTGCGGGTCTTGCCGCCCGCCGGCATGGTGGCTTTCGCCTTATCGGTCGTCATGGCGTTGGGTCAGCCCTTGCCGTAGAGGGAGGCGAGATCGGCGGCGCGGCTGCGCACGCCGGACGGCGCCTGCTGGTCGTCCGCAAGCTGCCTGTAGAGCGTGCGGGCCTTTTCAGTGTCGCCGGCACGCGCGGCCAGCATCGCAGTCAGCTCGCGCGCGCTGAAGCGCCAGGGGCTGGCGTCGGCGGTCAGCGGCTGCAGCCGGGCGGTCAGCTGCGCGGCGTCGCCGTCCTCGGCCCGCTGCATCACCGCCATCAGGGTGGCGAGGTCGCGGTACTGGGCGGAGACGGACGCGTTGCCGGCGATGCCGTCATAGACGGCGGCGGCGTCGGCCGGCTTGCCTTGCCGGATCATCAGCGCGGCGGCGTTGAACTGGGCGATGGCGGCGAGGCTGGGGTCGGCCGATCCGGCGAAGGCGGCCAGCGCCTCGACACCCTTCTCCGGCCCTTGGGCGCTCGCAGCGATGGCGGTAACCAGCGCCGCAGTCTGTTCCTCCTTCTTCTGCGCCTGGAAATGGCGCCAGAAGCTGTAGCCGCCGGTTCCGGCCACGACAAGGACGGCGGCGGCGATCATGGCGCCGCCATATTTCTTGAACAGATGCTCCGCGCGGTCCCGGCGCAGATCCTCGTCGACTTCGCGGAAAATATCGCTCATGGCGCTGCGGTGGCATCCCTGCGGTGGCGGCGTCGCGCACGGCCCGGATGGCGGCGCGGGTCAGGCGGAACCGCGCCGGCCGGCGGACCGGACGGACGATTCCACGAGATCAAGAGGGGCGGATAGCATCGGCCTACCCGCCGGGTCAAGAGCGAGGGCACGGCCGGCGCCCCCGTTGCCCGACTTTCCGGCATGCGCACACGAAAACGGGCCGCGGGGAGGACATCCCCGCGGCCCGTTCGCTTGCCCATGCCGGATCTCAGGACGGCCCCGTAACGCCGACCCGGTCAGGCAGATCCAGTAAGGCAGATCCGCTTAGGCCGACCCGCTCAGGCCGCCCCGCTCAGGCCGACATGGCGGCGGCGGCGATGACCGCCTGGGTCCGGTTCTTGACGCCCAGCGACTTGAAGATCGCGGTGACGTGGATCTTCACCGTGCCTTCCGACAGGCCCAGCTCATAGGCGATCTGCTTGTTCGACTTGCCCAGCCGCAGGCATTCCAGCACCTCGCGCTGACGCTGGGTCAGGCCGTAGCCGGCATTGCGGTCGGTGATCTCGATCGAACGGCGACGCGGCGCGGCGTCCATGCTGGCGGTCAGCGCGCCCGGCGGCAGATAGATGCCACCCGAGAACACGAGGTTCAGGGCGCCCATCATCACCTTCACGCTGCTGGATTTCGGAATGTAGCCGGTCGCGCCATGGTCGAGCGCGCCGCGGATGTCGCCCAGCGCCTCGGACGCGGAAACGACCACGACCGGAACGCCCGGCTGCAGCGCCTGGATCTCGCGCAGGCCGTCGAAGCCCGGCCAGTTCGGCATATGGAGGTCCATCAGGATGATGTCGAAGGTCATGCCGGCGCGGCACTGGTTCAGCACCTCGTCGAAGGTGCCGGCCTCGACGAAGCTGGCCTCGCCCTGCAACTGCTCGAGCAACCGCCGCAGGCCTTCCCGGAACAGCAGATGGTCGTCCCCGATCAGAATCTTCATTGTCCCCGTCATCCTCGCTCGCCGGCCCTTTGCAGGGCTCCTGTCGATGTCGCCCGAAGCGCCCCCACGGCACCCGGATCGCCCCACACACCGCATTCTTCGGCTCGATGGTCGCTTTGCTTGATGGTCGCTTTGCTGTCCGGCCTACCACCGGCTCTGCCCGAAGGCCGTCTGCCGTTGTTGACCGGTATTCGCTGTGTTGGGTACCTGATACCACGATCGGAAGAGACCCTGTATCCGGACAAGGGCCATAGGTCATTCGAGGACGATACATCCGCGCGCGGCCCCATAGGTCATGGGACGCGCAAGCATTGCCCCTGCCGAAAGTCATAGTGTGTGTTGCATGCGCGAATGGAGTTATCGGTTCCGCCCATCCGGATCATTCGGAAAGGGCGCCCTCATCTCCAATAGCGACAGGGAAGTTCTTGGAACCTTGCCATCTTTGCGCCGTTCGTGTGGCAGCAACCCCGATAATCCCGAATCGACCGCGCAAGCGAGGAGGAAAAACCGGCGGCCAAACCGAACGGATAGCCCTGAAGGATGCCTGTACCAACGCGCATTCCCCTGTGACCCGGCCAGCACACATCATTCCATAGGTGTTACCGTTTCGAAACCTGGGGCGACCAACAAGGAGACGACAAGCGATCTTGGCTGATCATCCTTCGCCTGATTTACGCGGAGCACCATTCATTTCTAAATCACGCGGTGCGACCAGGACTTCCGCTCCGAAACCCAGCCCGGCGGGATTTCCACCGCGAACCGTGAATTCGACCGGAAATACTTCGATGCCCCTATCGGTTCCTCTACGACGTGCCTGGGCCGACCGGCCGGTTTCCTTCTCAACCCCTTGACGCAGGCGGCGACGCCCCCACTTGGGCCGGCCGTGGATGCCTCCTCCAGACAGAGCTGACCCATGCACACACACCATGAGTACGCCCATGAGAAAGCATCTCACCAGACCCGCAACGCGGTGACCCCCATGCATGTCTGCCTGATCCTCGACAACAACGCGCTCACCGAGACCGTGGTGCAGCAGCTCGACCGCGGAGGCCGCCACCGCGTGACGGTCCTCCACGACATCGGGGAGCTGACCCAGAGCGCGCTGACGCCCGATGCGATCCTGATCGGCCTGCAGCAGTTCACCGCGCTCCGTGAGAACGAGCCGATGGTCTATCTTCGGTTGTCGCGCCGGTCGCGCATCGTCGTGGTGCTGTCGTCGCGCGAGCTGCTGGACGCGGCCCACATCCTGGCCTTCGCCGACGCCTGGGTCTTCGAGGACCTGAACGTCGACCGCATCAACGAGCTGCTGGACCTCGGGCTGGAGGGGCATTGCCTGATGCCCAAGCAGTTCCTGTCCCGCCTTGGCGTGGACGAGATCCGGCTGACCCTGCTGCCGCGCCTGTCCGATCCGGAATTCGAGACCCTGCGCCTGCTGGGCGAGGGCATGAACAACCGGACGATCGCCAACGCGCTGGACCTGTCGGAAGCGGTCATCAAGTCGATGGTGCGCAGCGTGCTGTCCAAGTTGCATTTCCGCAACCGCACGGAAGCCGGCGTCTTCGCCGCCCGCCAGCAGGGCGCGCTGGAACAGGCCCACGGCGGGGTGACGCCGCCGCACATCCACGCCGCCGCCACGCGCCGCGCCGGGGTCTGACGCCCCCCGGCCGCGCCGCTCCCTTCAAGCCGCGATCCGGCGTCCCGCCATCGCTTCCTCGAAGCGGTCGAAGCGGGCGTCGAAGGCCGGACGGTCGATCTCGGCCAGACGAAAGCGGACGCGCACTACCCCCTCCTCCCGGGTGAACGCCTCGAACGGCAGGGCCACGCCCAGGCCGTCGAACAGCAGCGTTCCACGCGCCCCGACGGCGTCGGCCTCGGCCAGGGCCGCGCCGTGGCGGGAAATGTCGAGCAGGCGGACCGACAGCCGGCCCCCCCTGCCGCCGTCCGGCGCCTCGATCATGCAGGGGGCCTCGACGCGATAGCGCGGCAGGTGGCGGCGGTCGACATCCTCGGTCGCCGTGCGCACCGCGCGCACCAGCACATGCATCAGCTCGTCGATGCTGTGGGTGACGTCGGACGCGCCGCTGCGCAGCTGGTCGGCGCGCTGCCCGGTGACGGCGGCCTCGCGCGACACCTCGTCGATGCGGGTCGACACGTCGGTCGCGGCACCGGCGGTCTGGCCGACGTTGCGCGAGATCTCCTGGGTCGCCGCCGCCTGCTGTTCCACCGCCGCCGCCACCGTGCCGGAGATGGCGTCGATCTCGCCGATGGTCCGGCTGATCTCGCGCACCTCCGCCACGCTGCGGGCGGTGACCGCCTGGATCTCGGCGATCAGGCGCGAGATCTCGCCGGTCGAGCTCGAGGTCTGGTTGGCGAGGGTCTTCACCTCGTTGGCGACGACGGCGAAGCCCTTCCCCGCCTCCCCCGCCCGCGCCGCCTCGATGGTGGCGTTGAGCGCCAGCAGGTTGGTCTGCGCGGCGATGCCCTGGATCAGTTCGGCGACGTCGCCGATGCGGCCGACCGCCGACGACAGCGATTCGATGGTGGATTCGGTCCGGTTGCTGGCGGCGACGGCGGACCGGGTGACGCCGGCGGCATGGCCGACCTGGAAGCCGATCTCCTCGATCGAGGCCGACAGCTGCTCGGCGGCCGACGCGACCGCCTGGGCGTTGCTAAGCGCCTGGGCCGCGGCGGCGGCGACATTCTGGGCATTGGCCCCGACCAGCGCCGCCGATTGCGCCATGGCGCCGGCATTGTGGTCCATCTCCTGGGTGCGGGCGGCGACCCGCTCCACCGCGCCGCGGCTCTCCTGCTCCACCGTGTCGGCCATCGACTGCAGCGCCCGGCGCTTCATCGCCTCGCCCTGGATGCGCTGGTGCTCCTGCTCGGCGCGCAGCCGCTCCGCCTCGGCCATGCCGTCGCGGAAGACCAGGACGGAGCGCGACATCGCGCCGATCTCGTCCAGCCGCGCGGTCCCGGCCACCGCGGCGGACAGGTCGCCGGAGGACAGGGCGGTCATCACCCCGCTGAGCTGCCCCAGCGGCCGCAGCAGCCGCCTCGATGCGACATAGCCGGGCACCGCCAGCACCAGCGCGCAGAGCACCACCAGCATGGTGGCGAAGCGCATGCTGTCGTCGAAGGTCTTGAACACCTCCGCCTTGCGGATGCCGACATAGAGGATGCCGACCGTAGCACCCCCGGCATCCTTGATCGGATCATAGGCGGCGTAATAGGGCTCGCCCAGGATGTCGACCATGCCGCGGAAGGGGATGCCGCGGCGCAGCACCGACTCATAGGCCGGCCCCTCGGCCAGCGTGGTGCCGACGGCGCGGCTGCCGTCGGCGTTCATGACGTTGGTGGCGATGCGGCGGTCGCCGAGGAACAGGGTGGCGGTGCCGCCGGTGATGCGCTTGATCCGGTCGACCATGGCGGTGTCGCCGTTCATCGCGACGCCGTCCAGCGTCAGCTTGCCGTCGGCGACGGCGAAGCGGCCGCCTCGCTCCTGCAGCGACGACCACGCGATGTCGATGCTGAGGCGCTGCATCTCGATCGCCTGCCGTTCCAGGTCACGGACGATGACCTGCCCGATCGCGAACAGGATCGCCGTGCTGAGGACGAGCATACCGACAAGATTCAACACAGTGACTTTCGTTGAAATCGAAAGCCGACCGACAAAGCCGCGCAGAGCGTCCATCGAAACCATCCACCGGGAGAGCATGTTGCAGAGCCGAAATCCTATTCGCGCCGCACTATGCCATCCCCGTTAGAGGGGATTAATTTAAAATACACGCAAACCATGCGACCGCTTGTCGCGATGCGTGGGCGCAATTACTTCAATCCGTGAGAGTATTTTTATTGCCCGGTCAGAACAGCCGCGCGCCGTCCGGCACGGGTTGGTCGGGACCGGCCAGCACCACCGCGCCCTCGGCATCGGGCAGGCCGAGGCACAACACCTCGCTGGTGAAGGGACCGATCCGCTTGGGCGGGAAATTCACCACGGCCAGAACCTGCCGACCGACCAGCGCCTCGGCGGCGTAATGGGTGGTGATCTGGGCCGAGCTGCGCCGGGTGCCGATCTCGCCGCCGAAATCGATGGTCAGCTTGTAGGCCGGCTTGCGCGCCTGCGGGAAGGCCTCCACGGCGCGGATGGTGCCGACGCGGATATCGACCTTGGCGAAATCGTCGTAGCTGATGGTGTCTTGGCTGTTGGTCATGACCGGCCCGGCAAGGGTGAAAGGTCGGGCCAGGGTAGCGCGGGCGGCGCACACGGAAAAGGGGCCGCCGACGGCGACCCCCCTTCGCAAAGTCATGCCTCGGACGTCCCGGACCGGGACATCCGGAAGACGGATCAGGCCTTCGCCTTGGTGATGGCGGCCTTGACCTCGTCCAGGCTCTCCGACACGCGCTTGGTCAGGATCTCGGCGGCCTCGGTGTTCGACTTGGCAACCATCTCGCTCAGCTCGCGGATGTTGGCCAGCGACCGCTCGAAGGCGCTCTTGACCAGATCGGCCTGCTTGGTGGCCTTCTCTTCCGGGGTGCCGGCAGCGGTCAGCTCGCCGACGGCGCGGTTGACGTCCTCGGTGACGGCGCGCAGCACCTCGGCCTGACGGCGGACGATGGCCTGGAAGCCCTCGAACGCCAGCTGGTTGGCAGCGGTCACCGCCTCGATGTTCTTGCGCTGGCTGGCGACGATGGACTCGACGTCCACGCCCGGCAGCTTCAGGTCGCCCATCAGCTTCGACGGATCGAATTCGAGGAAGGGGTTACCGCTGATCTTGGTCATAGTTTCTCATCCCAGCATCGGTGTTTGAGGCCCGCATCTTTGGGATCCGGGCATGTTGCGACGCAACATTTCAGAACCCGACTATGCAGAGTGATGAAAAGTTAGTCAACGGCGATTTTGCGCCGCAGCATAACCTTGACGGGAAAAAATCGGGGAGCCATGCGACCGTTGGTCCGCTAAGTGGCTGATCCGGCAGGCTCCCGGCCGGACTCGCGCCCCATCGGGCCGCGACGCCCGGTCCAGCGGCAGAAGGTCGCGCCCCAGCGCTCGGCCCGGCGCAACCCGATGTCGAGCGCCGCCATGGTGCGCGACAGGTCGGCGCTGTCGTCGTCGAGGAAGACCCGCATCGCCCGCGCCTGCACGGCGCCGAGCCCGGCGACCAGCGCCGTCCCGCCCCGGCGGTCGGGATCGATGCCGGCGGCGCGCAGCATCCAGGCCATGGAGCGGCCGAAGGAGCAGCTGTAAGCCAGCGCGGTCGCCGGCTCGGCCGGCAGGTCGTGCATCACCGCGCGCAGCCCCTCGCGGAAGGGACGCAGGGCGTCGAAGCGGCGCATCATCACGTCGAACAGCCGGTCACGCGCCGTCTCGGTCGGATCGGCCGGAGCGTCGGCCGCCAGCACGGTGGCATCGGCGACGCGCGACACCGCGCCCAGCAAATCGACCCGGCTGCGGTAGCGGTGGTGGAAGCGGGACAGCGGCACGCCGGCCGCCTGCGCCACCTCCAGCAGGCCGACATGGCGCCAGCCCTTTTCGGCCGCCAGCCGCATCGCCGCCGCGGCAACGCTGCGGTCGAGCGACTCAGGATCGGTCGGGTCGGACCGGAAGCTGCTGTCCCCGCCATTGCCGGGCGGCGTGTGGGGAAAAGGCGTATCGGAAGGCGTATCGGACATCGCATCACCTTCGGGCGACAGGGGTTCGCCTTATAAGATGGTGCGCGCGTGGCCGGACGTCACCTGCCGATACCCCTCTTCCGCAGACGGGTCAGCCCCCTCGGGTCAGCCCTCGAGTCAGCCCTTGCGCACCGTCTCCACCCGGCCGCCGGTCATGCTGACCAGATCGGCGGGGGTCAGGCGGAACACCGCGTTGGGGGTGCCGGCGGCGGCCCAGATCACCTCATGCTGCAACAGGTCGTCGTCGATCAGCACCAGCGGCGGCACGGCATGGCCGACCGGCGGCACGCCGCCGATGGCGAAGCCGGTCGACTGGCGGACGAACTCCGGGTCGGCACGCTCGATCTTCTCGCCGACCAGCCGGCCGACCGCCTTCTCGTCGACGCGGTTGGCGCCGCTGGCGACGACCAGGACCGGGCGGCCGGTCTCCTTGGTGCGGAAGATCAGCGACTTGCCGATCTGCGCCACCGCGCAGCCGACGGCGTTGGCGGCGTCTTCCGAGGTGCGGGTGCTGCCTTCATGCTCGACCACCCGATGGCCGAGGCCGAGGCCGTCTAGCAATGCCTGGACCCGGCCGGCGGAGGGGCTGAGAGCGGTCACCGCTTCCACCCCTTGCCGGCATCACCGGGACCACCAACGGGACCATCACCCGATTCGGTACAACCCACCACCGACGCCAAGATATTCGACGACCCCCTGAGGATCCCCATTTGCCGCTCCGTAAAAGTTGGCAATGGTTACTGCTCCGCTCAGGATACCGTCGGCTTGATAATCGTTCGAGGAATAAATGATGAGGTCGTTCGTGTAGGCACCGGAGCCATGTGAAAATCTGACGTCGGAAATATTTATTCCATTAAGGTAAAGAGTATCGTCGGATCCGGAAAAATCGAAAATCGTATCGAACCCATCGTTCTGGTTAAAATCATACACATAGCTGTCACTGTAATTTCCGCCGATCAGGGTGTCGTCACCTTGATTGCCGATCAGCCAATCGATGCCGGACTCGCTGGGCTGATCGCCAATGAGCAGATCATTGCCGGTCCCGCCATACAGTGAATCATTATTATTTCCCCCAATCAGGATGTCGTTACCATCGTGACCAATGAGAAGATCATCTTGGTCCTCACCGAAAAGAAGGTCACTGCCTGCTCCACCCGTGAGAGTGTCGTTCCCTTGCCCTCCTTTCATGCTGTCATTGCCGTCCTCGCCATTGAGGGCATCATTGTACGGCGATCCAAAGACGATATCGTCTCCGCCCCCGGCATTGACCGTTATGGCATTGTTAAATGGGCCGATGGTTTCAGAGTTCTGATTTCCGTTATAGGTGGTCATTCCACACTCCAAAATTTGATTCAAGCAAGAAATTTGACTGGGAAACCGATAATCTTCAGCTTACCTAAAGCCAGTGCCGGGACATACATCAACATCCGCAAATAAATCTACTTATCTTGAAGTGATTTTAGCTTTGTATAGAGATCAGCTGCCTTCTGGACATCAGCCTCACTGTCGTCCCGTGTAAACATTACTGCCGCAATAACCGCATCTGGTCCCGATTTTCCATTGGTGATGGCATAGCGATGCATCCCCGACTTGGCGGACTGGTCGGATGATGACAGAGCGGACCCCAGCGCCCCCGAAAGGATGGAGGCAAACAAGCCACTGGCGGCAGCGTCACCGGAATCGAGATCGACGATGCTCATTTGCCCATCCGGAATGTCGACAGTGCGGTCGAAACTCACGATCGACAGGGCATCGGGGGCAGTCCGACCATCGCCCTGGCGACTTATGGAGATCTCGCCAATGCTGCTGGCGGCCAATGCCGACGGGTCGTAGGGGTCTTCGGCGCCGCCCTCCTTCAAAATCGCCGACATCTCCGGGCGCACCACACCTCCGGCCGCCAACGAGGCACGTACGATGTCATTGGCCGCACCACCCAGTACGGCAACCTGGTCGCTTCCGACATCGAAGGTCTTCTTGGTGAAATCCGAAACCTTTCCCCAATAGTCCGATAACTTGCTGGACCAGTCGGAAAAAGCATTCATGAAATTGGAAACACCGACATTCCTTATTCTGTCGTTATGGGGTGCCGAAATATCCGATGGCACATACCCTTCGCCGATGGAGTAGGACATCCCCGGCTTCAGATTCTGAATGGCGGACCTCAGGTCGACAACAACCCCGGAGGAGCCGCCCGCAGGTCCTGCGCCCGCCTGCGCGGCAGATAATCCTTGAGAAACGGCCTGACCGGTCGTCGATGGCCGGAAATTTCCCGCCATCGTCGGATCTGAAGTCACCTTCATGACACGCTCCTTTGCAGGGTGAGCGGTCAGGCCCGGCTGCACAACCTGCCGCCTGCATTATCCGCCCAGGAATGCCCTCGTCACGTGTCCAGAATACAGGCCACCACCATTCCGATCAAACAAAATTTCCCGCAAAGGATGCGGATCCCTGCGTCCGCTCCTTCTTTCCGTTCAGCCGGCCAGTTCGCGCGACCGCCGGGCGGCGGCGGCGATGGCGGCGGTCAGCACCGGCTGCAGGCCGTCCGGCGCCATCAGCACCTCCAGCGCCGCCTGGGTGGTGCCGTTCGGGCTGGTCACCGCCTTGCGCAGATCCGCAGGCTCCTGCTGCGGCGAGGCGTCGAGCAGGGCGCCGGACCCCGACACGGTGGCGCGGGCCAGCCGCAGCGCCAGATCGGCCGGCAGCCCGGCGGCCTCGCCGGCCCTGGCCATCGCCTCGACCAGGAAGAAGACATAGGCCGGGCCACTGCCCGACAGCGCGGTGACGGGATCGAGCAGCCCCTCGTCCTCGACCCAGGCGACGTCGCCGACCGCGCGCAACAGCCGGTCCGACAGCGCGCGCTGGGCTTCGCTGACGCGGGAATTGGCGACGGCGACGGTCATGCCGCGGCCGATGGCGGCCGGGGTGTTGGGCATGGAGCGGACGACGACCGCCCCCTCGCCCAGGAGCCGCTCGAAATAGGCGATGGTCTTGCCGGCGGCGATCGACAGGAAGACGGTGCCGGGGCGGACCAGCGCACGGTAGGCCGGCAGCGCCTCCTCCATCACCTGCGGCTTGACTGCCAGCACGACGACGTCGGGGACGAAGCCGTCCGGCAGGCCGTCCGCACCGGCGGCGAGCGCGACCCGCGCATCGCCGGACACCGAGGCCGGCAGGCCGGCCCGGTCGACCACCACGACGCGCGACGCGGTCCCGGCGGTCAGCCAGCCGTCCAGCATCGCCCCGCCCATCTTCCCGCAACCGACCAGCAGCAGCGCCGCACCCGTCTCGCCCGTCATCACCCGATCTTCCCCTTACGCTTCGCCCATGGTGTCGAGGATGGCGGCCGACACCGCCTCCGACGCCGACTTGCCGCCCCAGATCACGAACTGGAAGGCGGGATAGAAGCGCTCGCACTCCGACAGCGCGATCTCGACCAGATCCTCCAGCTGCTCCACCGCCGCGCCGCGCGAGCCGCGCAGCAGCATGGTCTGGCGGAACATCGGCGTGTTCTCCTCCGAGCACACGTCGAAATGGCCGAGCCACATGCGGCCGTTGACCTCGGCCAGCAGCTCGGCGACGGCGGTCCGACGGGCGGCCTGGACCTTCATGTCGAACTGGCAGGAGAACTGCATCGCGCTGACGTCCGGCTGCCAGACGAAATAGAGCCGGTAATCGCACCAGCGCCCGCCGATCTCGACGACCAGTTCGTCGTCGCTGGCGCGGTCGAACGCCCATTCGTTGGCGGTGACGATCTCCTCAACCACGTCGAGCGGGTTGTGGGAGGATGAGGTGGTTTCGACGGCTACTGCCGACATGTCAGCGTCCTCCTGTGAAGGCGCAATGGGCGGTACCGTTCACCCGGACCTTGGGAACGCGCCTCAGGCAACGCGCGGTCCGGGCCAATACCCCGAAAATGACGAAAGGCCAAGCGTGACGATGCGGCACCCCGCCTCCCCTGGGGCCTCCCCCCGGAGCGGCGAAGCGCCAGCACGGCCGCAAGCGGCAGAATGCACCGGCACGATGACGGAGAGATGACGGCGGGAAAGCCGGCAGCGGCGCCGGTCAGGACGCGGCACCGCCCGTAACGCCGCCTGCCGGGCTGTCCGCCGGGCCGGACCCCGTCTCCGGCTCGTCCATGACGGCGGGCAGGCCGGGGGCGGCGACCGGGACCGGCGCATGGGCGGCGGTCAGCGACGCGACGGCAGCCTCCAGCGCGGCGAGCCGTTCGGCCATCGCCTCCTGCTCCGTGCGGGCCTTGGCGGCCATGGCGCGGACCGCCTCGTACTCCTCGCGGCTGACCACGTCCATCCGCGACAGCACGCGTTCGAGCTGGGCGCGCAGCTGGCCTTCGGCCTCTTCACGCAAGGACGAAAAGGCGCCGAGCGCGCCACCCGCCACGCGGGCGAGATCGTCCAGTATCTTGTTGTCGACCTGCATCGGCTCTGACTTCCGGTTACCGTTCCTTGATTATGGACGCCGGGCGCCGCGACTTCAACGCCCTTGGCCCGTCCGGCCGGCGCTATGGCGCGCAGCCGTGGCATGCGGCGGCCCTCACGGCCGGGGCTGGACCGGCGCCGAGCCCGCAGCCTCACCCGGCATCTGAGCCGGCCCCGGCCCCGCAGCCGCGGCGCCGAAGCGGTCGCGCAACGCCGTCAGGTCCAGGGTCTGGGTCGGGGCGTCCCAGGGGCCGGCGATGCGCAGCGCCAGCGGCGGCAGGTCGCCGTCCGCCTTCACCTTCAGCGCCAACCCCAGATCGAGCCGCTCGTCCGGCAGCGAAACGGTGCCGGTCAGGGTGCCGTCGGCCGGAGCGGTGGTCAGGCGGACGTCGTCGGCGCGAATCACCCCGCGCTCGATCGAGAAACGGGCGTCGAGCCGGTCGAGCCTGGTCTCGCCACCCTGGAGCGCGCCGGCCACCGCCCCCAGCATTTCCTGCGTGCGCTCGACCCCGGCCAGACGGCTGCGCAGGGCGGCGAGGTCGACGCCGCGCAGCGTGCCGCCGCTCGCCATCGCCCGGCCGCGCCCGGTCAGGCTGCGCAGCAGCGCCTCGCCATGGCCGCTGCCGGAGAGCGTCATGTCGAGGTCGACGGCGCCGCCGGACAGGCCGAGGCCGGCGACGCCCGACAGCGCCGTCCCCAGTTCCGCCTTGATGACGGTGATGTCGGCGTCCAGCTTGGCCGGCTGGCCCGGCACCGCGGCGAGCCGGCCGCTGAGGCCGATCTGCCCGCCCTGCCATTCGCCGTCGAGTTGCTCCAGCGTCGCGGTGCCGCCGGACAGGGTCGCCCGCAGCGCCGGCTGGGCGATGCGCTGCCCGCCCAGCGTCAGCGCGGTGGAGGTCAGCGCCAGCCGCCCGTCGAGCGCCTGCATCCATCCCAGCTCCGCCAGCGGGTCGGCGGCGGAGCCCGCACCGGCCGGCCGGGCGGCGCCACCGCCGACGCCGCCGACGCCGTCACCCACCAGCGGCGCGTTGCGCAGCCGGTCGAGGTCGAGGTCGCCGGTCTGGAGATCGGCCTGGAGGGCCGGGCGCGCCGGCTTGCGGTCCAGCGCCAGCTTGCCGCGGACGGGAATGCCGGCGACCAGCCCCTGGATGTTGCCCAGCGTCGGCCCCGTGACCGTGCCGCCCAGCTCGCCGTAGAGATCGAGCGGACCGTAGGCGCGGGCCAGCCCACTGTCGGCGAACAGGGCGGCGATCCGCCCAATTTCCGGATGGGTCAGGCGCAGCTTCAGGTCGGCGCTCGGCGTGCGGTCGATGCCGAGCACGGCGCCGCCGGCCTCCAGCGTGCCGCCCAGCAGCCCGGCCGACGCCTCCACCGCCAGACGCTCGCCGTCGCCGGCCAGCCGCGCCTTGGCGGTGAGCGCGCCCAGCCGCTCCGGCGCCGGCAGGCCGGATGGCCAGGCGACGGCGCTCGGCAGCCCGCCCAGCGACCCTGCCTCGGCGGTCAGCGACAGGTTGACCCCGCGCAGCGGCGCGAGGCCGGCGACCTGCCCGTCGATCCGGGCGGTCAGCCCGGCGACGTTGCCGACCTTCGCCTCGCGCACCGTCAGGGCGCCGGCCGCGACGGTGGCGTCCAGATGCAGCCCGGTGATGGGAAGCCCGCCCAGCGTCAGCTGGCCGACCCGCAGGTCGAGGTTGGCGTCGGCAAGGCCGAGCATACGCTGCGGCGTCTGGCCGGCGCCTGCATCCCCAGCGGCCCGCGGCCCGGCGGTGCTCCGCGAGGGGGCGGGCGTGGCGGTGGAGCCGGCGGCAGGGGAAGCGGCAGATCCGGCGGCAGCGGATGCCGGATCGGCGGCGGGCAGATAGCCGTCCAGGTTCAGCCGGTCGAGGTCCAGCCGGGCGCCGAAGGCCGGGCGGCCACGGTCGACATAGGCGACCGCCCCACCCAGCCGGCTGCTGTCGAAGCGGAAATCGATCCCGGACAGCTCGAACCGGTCGGCATTGCCCTGGAGCCGGGCGGCGAGCGAGGCGCGGCGCAGCCGGTCGGCCGGCACCGCATGCACGTCGAGCCTCGACCAGTCCAGCAGGGCCCGCAGATTGTCGGTGTTCGCCTCCATCCGCATGTCGAGCGTCGGCACGCCGCCCGGCGTGGTCAGTTCGCCCGCCGCCACGATGTCGGACCCGCCGGGCAGCAGGGCGCTGACCCGGTCGATGTTCAGCCGGCCGGCGGACAGGCTGGCTTCGATGCGGCCCTGGCGGACCACGGCGCCATTGTAGGTCATGCCGTCGATGGCGACGTCGAGCTTGGCCTCGACCCCGGCCGGCAGGGCGAAGGGCCGCACCGCGGATTTGCCGGCGACGGTTGCGGAGGGGGATGCCGGAACGCTGCGGCCGCTGCCGGCCGCCCCGCCGGTGCGGGGCGCCGCGGCGCCGCCGTGCGGCAGCCAGGAATCCAGGTCCAGCCGGTTCACCGCCAGCGTCAGTTCGGTGCGCGGCGCCTCACGCCGGGCCGGATCGCCGGTGCGCAGGGTGGCGCTGCCGGTGGCGCGGGTGTCGCCGAGCTGGGCCTCCAGGCTGGAGAAGGTGGCGAGGCTGGTTCCCGCCTCCACCGTCGCGCGCAGGCTGTAGGGCTGCGCCAGCGCCGCCGGTGCGCGGCTGTCCAGCAGCCGGGCGAAGTCGCTGCCCTCGGCCCGCAGGTCGCCCTGAACCTTCGACATGCCGCCGCCGGTCAGGATGCCGGCGAAGCGCAGGGTCGCATCGGTCTTCGGCATCGACAGGGTGGCGCGCACCGGCACCGCCGCCCCTTCGGTGAAGCGGCCGGCGGTGGCCTCGCCATGCAGCGACAGGCCGCGCAGGTGGAAATCGCCCTGGAGCTGGAAGGGGCCGTTCAGGCTGCCGGCGGCGATGCGGGCGTTCAGCCTCTCCACCGTCTCCGACCGGCCGTTGCGGTCGTCGCGATAGATGACCGATCCGTTGTCGATCAGCACCTGGTCGAAGCTGACAGCCGACACCAGCCCTTCGGCGGCGCCCAGCCCGTCGCCGGCCGCCGTGCCGGCGGTGGCGAGATCCCAGTTGATGCGGCCGTCCTTCAGCACCTCCACCACGAAGACCGGCTCGACCAGCGTGATGCTCTCGACCTGGATGCGGCCGCCAAGCAGCGGGCCGAGCGCGACGCGGGCGTCCAGCTTCTTCAGCCGCACCATGTCGGGTTCGGCGGCGCCGGGGGCGTTGGCCAGCCGGGCGTCGCGCACGGTCAGGGCCGGCGACGGCAGCAGCGTGAAGCCGACGTCGCCGCGCAATTCCACCTTGCGGCCGGTGACGAGCGACATCCGATCGGCGATGGCGCCCTTGTAGGCGTTCCAGTCGATGAGGCTCGGCGCTGCCAACAGGAGGGCGGCCAGAACCGCCAGTCCGGCCAGAGCAGCGATCAGGATCTTCTTCACCGGGTGTCCGCCTTCCCTGCGACCGGCCTTGTGCTCGGCCGTGCCCCTTGTCCCACGTCTTTTCCGGCAACCCTGCCGCACCCGTTCCCGATGGGTAGGGTGCCGCCCGGTTCAGCCTTCGGTTCCAACCGTCTTCCGGCCGGCCCCGTCCTTCGGTAAGCTAGCGCCCGCAGAAGAAACAAGCAATTTGGGCAATCCCGCGGCCAAGTTACGGATGCCGTAAATTTTTCCTGCCGGACATTCCCGCCCGCCGCCCGCATTTTCCAGGCGCGCGGTGGGCAAATCCCCAGCAAACCGCCACCGGAGACCGAACCATGGGCGACGTGGTCAACCTCAATCGTTTCCGCAAGACCCGCGACAAGGCCGAGCGCAGCAAGGAAGCCGAGGCGAATCGGGCCCGATTCGGCCGCACCAAGGCCGAGAAGGAGCGCGACCGGCTGGACTCCCAGCGCCGCACTCAGACTTTGGACGGGCATAGGCTCGACGATGAGACCTAGCCGGTTGGGCATAGCCGCAGGCTTAAGTCATGGCAAAGACCAAGCTTTCAGGTGGGAATAACCTTTGCTGATTTGTTACTATTGGATAGGCCAACAGTTCCCTGTTGCGACTATTTGACGGACTGTGTGACAGTGCCTCCTGCGGGCGCCGGCTGGCGCCCTGCCCGACAGTTGGGAGGGACCGTCACCATGGTCGACATGACGTCGTTTCGAGGTTCGGTGCACAAGCCTCAAGCGCCGACCCCCGGCTGGCTGCCGCCGATCCAAGCGGTCGGCACGGAACGCCCCTGGGTCTGGCTCGCGGCGGCCTGGCAGGACATGATGGCGGCACCGGCGATCAGCTTCGCCTATGGCGCGCTGGCGGTGATCTCCAGCGTCGTCCTGGTCGTCGGGCTGGCGATGCTGGACATGGAGTATCTGCTGCTGCCGCTGGGGGCGGGCTTCATGCTGCTCGGCCCGCTGTTCGCCGTCGGCCTCTACGAGACCAGCCGGCTGCTGGAGCTGGGCGAGCAGCCGACCTTCGGCAAGGTCGCGGCCGCCTATCGCCGCAACGGGGTGCAGATCGCCGGGATCGGGCTGGTGCTGATGCTGGCGATGCTGGCCTGGATCCGCGTCGCCTTCCTGCTCTTCGCCCTGTTCTTCTCGGGCGAGCCGCCGGCGCTCGACCAGCTGGTCGACCGCATCTTCTTCTCGGCGGAGACCATCCCCTTCCTGCTGACCGGGACGGTGTTCGGCGGGATCATCGCCTCGGCCGTCTTCTCGATCGCCGTGGTGTCGGTGCCGATGCTGCTCGACCGCGATACCGACGTCTTCACCGCGATGGCGACCAGCATCGCCGTGGTGCGCCGGAACATCCGGCCGATGATCGGCTGGGGCTTCCTGATCGCCCTGTTCATGAGCGCCGGCATGGTGACCGCCTTCCTCGGGCTGGCGCTGGCCCTGCCGGTGATCGGGCATGCCTCCTGGCACTGCTACCGCGACCTCGTCGGCCGGGGACGCTGAGGCGGGCGGCATCCGGACAAAGCGACGGCAACGAGGAAAAGGCCCCTTCCCACTGGGAAGGGGCCTTTTTCCTTGCGGGGTCAGCCCTTCTTGAAAAACGCCTCGGCCGCCGACTTCTGCGCCTGCTTGGCGGCGATCGCGGCGCGGGCGCGTCCGATCTCCGCCTCCAGCGTGGCGATGTAGGCCTCGAGCTCGGCCACGCCCAGCACGGTCAGGTCCTTGGGCGCCGGCTTGGCCTTGCGCGGCTCGCTATCCTCGAAACGGTCGTCGATGCTCATGGTTTGGCCCCTCCCCCGCGGCCGGGTGGCGGCCGCGTCGCTCGTGTTCGCCTTGTCAGGCCGGTGCGGCAAATCTACCTTTCGGGCGGGACGATTCCAACGAGCCGAGTTGCCAAGCGACCGGCCGAAACCGTCGAAGAAGGAAAACCGCCGATGGGCCTCGCCTTGCCCGACAGCATGCGCTGCGTCGAGATCACCCAGCCGGGGGGGCCGGAGGTGCTGCGCCCTGCCCGCCGCCCCGCCCCGGTGCCGGGCCCCGGCGAGATCCTGGTGGAGGTGGCCGCCGCCGGCGTCAACCGTCCCGACACGCTGCAGCGCCAGGGCCGCTACGATCCGCCGCCGGGCGCCTCCGACCTGCCGGGACTGGAGCTGTCGGGCACCGTCATCGCCATCGGCGAGGGGGTGGAGGACTGGGCCAGCGGCGACCGGGTGTGCGCCCTGGTGGCCGGCGGCGGCTATGCCGACTATTGCGCGGTGCCGGCGGTGCAGGCCCTGCCGGTGCCCGGCCCGCTGTCGATGGTCGAGGCCGCCGCGGTGCCGGAGACCTTCTTCACCGTCTGGACCAACGTGTTCGAGCGCGGCGCCCTGAAGCGCGGCGAGACGCTGCTGATCCATGGCGGGTCGAGCGGCATCGGCACCACGGCGATCCAGCTGGCCAAGGCGTTCGGCGCCACGGTGTTCACCACGGCGGGCAGCGACGACAAGTGCCGTGCCTGCGAGGAGTTGGGCGCCGACCGCGCCATCAACTACCGGACCGAGGATTTCGTCACCGTGATCCGCGAGGCGACCGGCGGGCGCGGCGTCGACGTGGTGCTGGACATGGTCGGCGGCGACTACATCGCCCGCGACGTCGAGATCATGGCGGTCGACGGGCGCCATGTATCCATCGCCTTCCTCCAGGGGTCGAAGGTGTCGCTGAACATGGCGCCGGTGATGACCAAGCGGCTGACGCTGACCGGATCGACCCTGCGCGCCCGCCCGGTGGCGGAGAAGGGCCGCATCGCCGCCGCGCTGCGCGAGCATGTCTGGCCGCTGCTGGAGTCCGGGGCGATCAAGCCGCAGATCCACCGCGTCTTCCCGCTGGAGGAGGCGGAAGACGCCCATCGCTTGATGGAAAGCAGCACCCACATCGGCAAGATCGTGCTGGCCGTCGGGCCGGAGGCCGGTTGAGCGCAAGGCCCGGCCACAGGGCCGGACAGCCATCCACCAAGGCCGGGCGGCCATCCGGGGACTGGCGGTTCGGAGGGTATAAGAACCGTATTTTGCGCTTTTCTTTACTGATCCCATGCCGTCGGGCTTGCCATGCGCGCCCAAGACGGGTTAGCAGAGGCAAGCAGGCGGCCGGGATTTCCCGGTGCGCCTGCGCGAGCTTGGCTACGCGGACCGGTTTTCGCCCTATATCTTGGTGACGAGGACGAGGCGACGGCCGGAAATGGCCGGCGACGGCCATGGGGCCGCGTCTCCACCCAGCACCGCAAGACTGTCCGCGCCGCATAAATCGAACGGCCGGCCGCACCACCCGCCAGCGGGTGCGGCCGGTGATAGAGTTGTCAGGAGGGATGATGGCACTGCCCTTGATGCCGAAAGCGACAGCCGTCTGGCTGGTCGAGAACACGTCCTTGTCCTTCGAGCAGATCGCCGCCTTCTGCGGCATGCATTCGCTGGAAGTCCAGGCCATCGCCGACGGCGAGGTCGCGGTCGGCATGGTGGGGCTGGACCCCATCGCCAACGGCCAGCTGACCAAGCAGGAAATCGAGCGCTGCGAGAAGAACCAGGATCTGCGCCTGAGGCTGCTGGTCGCCGACCTGCCGCAGGTGGCCTCCCGGTCCAAGGGTCCGCGCTACACCCCGATCACCAAGCGCGGCGACAAGCCCGACGCCATCGCCTGGCTGCTGAAGCACCATCCGGAGCTGTCGGACGCCCAGGTCTGCCGGCTGATCGGCACCACCAAGCCGACCATCGCCGCGGTGCGCGACCGCACCCACTGGAACGTCGCCAACATCAAGCCGCGCGGCCCGGTGATGCTCGGCCTCTGCTCGCAGCGCGAGCTGGAGGAGGCGCTGGCGCTCGCCATCCGCCGCGGCGGCGTGCCCCGTCCGCCGGAGGAATCCGAGGATCGCTACGGCGAGAACCAGGACGACGACCGCTATTCCGAACAGGAAGACGCGCACTGATACCGGCGGCACTGGTCATCGACCAGTGCCGCCGGAGGGCCGCGACTGCGGCCCCGCGGGCCCATGCCCGCGATAGCCAAGCGGGCGCACGCCCGCGCCGGCGATTGAGGAAACGGATTTTGATGGGCCACCATCAAAAGCCGTTGGTATAAAATTCCCCGCCGCCGTCCCCGGCAGGACCGAGGGTCCGTCCAGCGGGGAACGCCGGCGGGCATGAAGGCCCCCCCGCCATGACCGACAGCAACCCATCCGTTCCGCCCCGGCTCGTCGTCGGCATAAGCGGCGCGTCGGGCGTGGTCTACGGCATCCGCATGCTGACGGTGCTGCGGCGGATCGGCGTCGAATCGCATCTGGTCGTCAGCCGCTCCGCCGAGGTGACGCTGGCGCACGAGACTGCCATGAAGGTGGCGGATCTCAGGGCGCTCGCCGACGTCAGCTATGCCGCCGCCGACATCGGCGCGGCGATCTCCAGCGGCAGTTTCCGCACGCTGGGCATGGTGGTCGCCCCCTGCTCGGTCCGCACGATGAGCGAGATCGCCAGCGGCGTCACCTCCACCCTCCTGACCCGCGCCGCCGACGTGGCACTGAAGGAACGCCGCCGGCTGGTGCTGATGGTGCGCGAAACGCCGCTGCATCTGGGCCACCTGCGCACGATGACGGCGCTGGCCGAGATGGGGGCGGTGATCGCGCCGCCGGTCCCCGCCTTCTACGCCCGGCCCGGGAGCATCGACGATCTGGTCGACCATTCGGTCGGCCGGGTGCTGGATATGTTCGGGCTGGATGCCGGCAATCTGCGCCGCTGGGGCGAAGCCCGGGAGGGTGGCCGGGGCGAAAGCTGAACAGGAGTCCGGGCCGCGCTGCACCGCCGAAACTGGCCGCTTGGAGCGCGGGCGCATTGCGGCTATACCGCTGGTGATACCATGATGCGGGGCCGGCCTTGCCGCCGGCCGGCAGGAACAAGGGACAGGCCGAGATGCCCTTCAGCAGCAAACCCACCGAACCCATCCGACAGCTCCTGGCCGGCATCCGGGCGTTCCGCGCCCGCTATTACGATCGCCGTCCCGAGAACATGCGACAACTGGTAACGGAGGGGCAGCATCCCGAGGTGCTGCTGATCGGTTGCTCCGACAGCCGCGTCGACCCCGCCCTGCTGACGATGGCCGAGCCCGGCGAACTGTTCGTCGTGCGCAACGTCGCCAACCTCGTCCCGCCCTACCAGCCCGACGGCAGCTATCACGGCACCTCGGCCGCCATCGAATATGCGGTGAAGTCGCTGAAGGTGTCGGAGATCATCGTGCTGGGCCATGCCCAGTGCGGCGGCATCCAGGGCCTGATCCGGCTGCGCACCGGACAGAAGGCCGAGGATGATTTCGTCTCCCCCTGGGTGTCGATCGCCGCCTCGGCCCTCGATCCCTATGTCGGGCCGGAAGGGTCGGAGCAGGAGAAGTTCGACGCCGAGCGGCTGCAGCACACCCCGGCGATCATCGAACGGGCCGCCGTCCGCGCCTCGGTCGAGAATCTGATGACCTTCCCCTTCGTGCGCGAGGGGGTCGAGGCCGGGACGCTGCACATCCATGGCTGGTGGTTCGACCTGGAGAACGGTGAGATGTGGGCGATCCATCCCGAAACCCGCATGTTCCAGCCCGTCGAATAAAACGGGTCGCCGTACGCGGTCACGGGAATTTCCGGCCGCCCTGCCCTGTTGAGAGCGAAGGAAAGACATGTCTTCGCTCTCGACACGGAAGGGAACCCACCCCATGAAGACCGCAATTCGCCTTGTGATCCTGGCCGCCGCGCCGCTGGCGCTGGCCGCCTGCAACCAGACCGGCGGCAACGGCGGCGGAATGTTCGGCAACAGCGGCGGCGGGCTGTTCGGATCGGGCAGCTCCGACTCGTCCTATGCCCGCAACGGCCGCTGCGACGATCCGCGCTACAACACCTCCAACGGCGGCCGGGCCGAGGCCGGGACCGACGATTACGACTGCTCGCGCTTCGGCGACGGCCTGAAACGGTAAGCGGTCAGCGCTGAACGATCAGCGCCGAGCCGCCTCCGCCAGTTCGGCGGCCATCCGCCCGGCGACCGCTCCCCAGTCGCCGGGCGCCGGCTGCCGGAACAGGCGGGCGGTCGGATACCAGGGGCTGTCGGCACGGCCGGTCAGCCAGCGCCAGTCCGGCGAGAAGGGCAGCGCCAGCCACAGCGGCCGGCCGAGCGCCCCCGCCAGATGCGCCGGACCGGTGCAGGACGACACCACGAGGTCGAGACCGGCCATGATCGCCGCGGTGTCGGCAAAGTCGGCGATCTCCGGCCCGAGATCGGTGAAGCTGGCGGGCAGCGCCGCCCCATCGAGGTCGGCCCGCCCCTCCCCCATCTGCAAGCCGTAGAAACGGCAGCCGGGCACCTCCAGCAGGGCGCGCAGGCCGGCCAGCCGCGGCGAGCGCTGGTCGTCGCCGGGAAAGCGCGGGTTGCCGGCCCAGACCAGACCGACGCGAAGCTCCTGCCCGGCCGCCGGTCCCGGACCGAGGCGGCGACGCCAGCGCTCCGCCCGGTCCGGGTCGGGCCGCAGATAGGGGGTCGTGGCCGGGACGTCCGCCAGCACCGTGCCGAAGGCGCGCGGCAGGCTCATCAGCGGGCATTCCAGATCGAAGGGCGGCAGCGGGTCGCCGCGGGCGATGACCTGCGCCACCTCCTCCAGCCCCGCCGCCAGCCCCGCCGCCAGCGCCAGCAGCGGGCGTTGCACCTCCAGCACCACCCGGCCGCCCAGCGCCGCCACCAGCGGGACGTAGCGCAGGAATTGCAGCGTGTCGCCCAGCCCCTGTTCGGCATGGAGCAGGATGGTCCGGCCCGCCAGCGGCTCACCGCGCCAGGTCGGCCGGGAGAAGTGGCGCCAGGGCGGCTCGGCGCGATCGTCATGCCGGCGCCAGTGGAACTCCGGCCAGCCGGCGGCATAGTCGCCGGCCATCAGCCTCGCGAAACCGAGATTCCAGTGCAGCCCGGCATCCTGCGGCCGTTCGGCCAGGGCGCGGGCGAAATCCTCCGCCGCCTCGGCCGGCCGGGCCATGGCGACCAGCGCGGTGCCGCGCGCCGCCCACAGCGAGGGACCGGGGCGCAGCCGCTCCGCCGCGGCGAAGGCGTCGAGCGCCTCGGCGAAGCGGCCGAGCTTGGCCAGCGCCGCCCCCAGCACCTCCCAGGCGTCGCCAGTGTCATGGCCTGCGGCGAGCGCGTCGCGCGCCGCCGCCTCGGCCGCCACCCAGCAGCGCCGGGCGGCGAGCGCCGCCGCCAGCGTCGCATGGGCGGTCGCGCGGGTATTGGCCTGGGCATGTGCCGCCCCGCCGGTCAGCCGCAGGGCGCGGCGGGCGCAGCGCTCGGCCATGGGCGGGTCGCCGCAGGACAGCAGGACGGCGGCCCGGTTCGCCAGCGCGGCGGCATGGTCCGGCGCCAGCGCCAGCGCCCGGCCGGATGCCGCAAGCGCCTCCCCGTTCCTCTCCAGCCGGCGCAGGGCGGCGCAGCGCCCGGCATGGGCGTCGGCCAGTTCGGGCATCAGGCGCAGCGCCCGGCCATAGAGCCGTGCGGCCGGTCCGGCATCGCCCGCCGACTGCGCCACCCCGGCGAGGTTCGACAGGCCGGCGACGCCATCGGGCCGCAATGCCACCGCAAGACGCAGCCGCCGCCCGGCCTCCTCCAGCCGCCCGGTCTGTGCCGCCAGGACGCCCAGCAGTTGCATCGCGTCGGCATATTCCGGGTCGGCGCCGAGGATGCGGCGATAGATGTCCTCCGCCTCCGCCACGCGCCCCGCCTGATGGTGGTCGAGGGCGATCATCAGGGCCTGGGATAAAGTAACCATCTGAATCCATGCAGGATTGGCAAGGTTTGGGCAGTGTTTCCGGATCATACCCCGGCACGGCCCCGCCGGTCCGGCAAGGCGATGTCAGGAACCGTTGCAAACGGTCACAGGATTAGGATTTTCCCTGTATTGTCATGAGACTGACGCATCGCTATTGTCCGCGCCGATCATCGAGGAGCGGATTATGACATCCCGCCCAGCCAGGGCATTCTGCAGAACCATCGCCCTCCGGTCGGTCCACCTTCCGGTTGCCGCGCTCATCCTGCTCGGCGCCGCCTTTCCGGCGCAGGCCAATGAAGGCGCCAAGCCGAACGGCTGCCCGTGGGCGCAGGACGTCACGCTGGAGATCAACGGCAAGACCCTGACCCTGAAGCAGGAGGTCTTCACGGTCACCACCCCCGAGCCGGTCGAGATCGAACAGTTCAAGCTCTATCCGCTCGTCGATCAGCTGAAGCTGCGGATCGTCGGCCCCAAGGGC
Organism: Azospirillum thiophilum; assembly: GCF_001305595.1. Classification (NCBI taxonomy): domain Bacteria; kingdom Pseudomonadati; phylum Pseudomonadota; class Alphaproteobacteria; order Rhodospirillales; family Azospirillaceae; genus Azospirillum; species Azospirillum thiophilum. The sequence continues at coordinate 2,405,670 of NZ_CP012401.1, read as the reverse complement.
CGCGAATGGGAAGCGGCGCTGACCCGGCTGGTCAGCGGCAAGCGCTGCAGCGCCTTCTATGTCGGCAAGCCGGTGCTGACCTCCAGCGTGGCCCGCGATCCGAACGAACTGATCCTGAACCGCTGACGGGGATGGCGAGGATAGGGCGCGGCCGGCGCTCATTCCCCGGCCGGCCTTTCCGCCAGCTGTCCGGCCAGTTCCTCCAGCGCCGGGTCGCCGCCCGGCACCACCAGCGCCATGTTGGCGACGGCGAGCGCGATACCGCCGCCCGGCCGCGGCGCCAGACCGGCGATGGCGGCGGCGGCGGCGGCGAACAGCCGGTCCTGCTGGACGCGCTCGGCCTCCAGCTCGGCCGCCTTCATGCGACGATAGAACGCATCGTCTTCGACCTTGGCGCGTCGGCGCAGGGCGCGCAGCGGCAGCACCACCTCGTCGCGCCAGCCGGAAACCGCCGAATCGATGCTGGAAAGCGCGTCCCCCGACAGGCGGACGGCGCAGTCCAGCCCGGCCCAGGCGGCGAACAGCAGCAGGTTCACGTCGACCCCGCGCCGGTCCTGGAGCGCCAGGCAGGCGGCGGGCACCCCCGGCCGCCCGTAGACGGCCAGGGAGAAGTCCCAGAGGGGGTTGGCGCCCACCGTCCCCGTCCCCTCAGTCGCCGAAGCTGATGTTCAGGCCGCGGGCGGTCTTGACCAGCGCCCCGTCCAGCTCGACGCAGGAATAATGCTCGATCGCCTCGGTGATCGGCACGTCGATGACCCCGCGGTTGGACCAGGCGACCATGCGGTCATACTTGCCGTCCGCGATCAGGTCGACGGCATGGACGCCGAAGGCTGACGCGATCAGCCGGTCGCGCGGGCTCGGCATGCTGCCGCGCTGGACATGGCCGAGCACGGTGACGCGGGTCTCCGCCCCGGTGGCGTCGGCGATCTTCTCGCCGATATAGTCGCCGATGCCGCCATAGCGCTTCTCGCCGCCCTGCAGCACCTTCTTGACCCCGGTGCCCTCCAGCGTCTTCACCGCCTCCGACACGACGACCAGGGCGAAGTTGCGGCCGGTGTTGCGCACGTCCTGGATCTTGGCGGCAACGCTCTCGATCGAATAGGGGATCTCGGGGATCAGGATGACGTCGGCGCCGCCGGCGATGCCGGCCGCCAGCGCGATATGGCCGGCGTCGCGGCCCATCACCTCCAGCACCATGACCCGGTGATGGCTGGCCGCGGTGGGCTGGAGCCGGTCGAGCGCTTCCACCGCCACGGCGACGGCGGTGTCGTAGCCGACCGACACCTCGGTCTTGCCCAGGTCGTTGTCGATGGTCTTGGGCACCCCCACCATCGGGAAGCCGCCCTTCTGCGCCAGCTTGTGCAGGATGGCGAAGCTGCCGTCGCCGCCGATGCCGATCAGCGCGTCGAGCCCGAGCTCGCGGTAGCCGCCGATGATCTCGTCGGACCGGTCCTTCACCGTGCCGTCCGGCATCGGATAGGCGAAGGGGTCGCCGCGGTTGGTGGTGCCGAGGATGGTGCCGCCCTGGCGCATCATGTGGCCGTCGACGGAGCCGAGATCGAGCGTCTGGTATTGCACCGGCCGCTGGAGCAGGCCCTGGGTGCCTTCCTTGATGCCCAGCACCTGCCAGCCGTAGCCGGTGGCGCGGTGGACCACCGCGCGGATGACCGCGTTCAATCCGGCGCAATCGCCGCCGCTGGTCAGGATGCCGATGCGCTTTCCGGCTTTCGTTGGGGCAGTCATTGAGGGGTTCCCGTCCCGTTCGCCTGTTCGTTGAAATGGACCACCATGTTACCGGAACAGACGGTTCCCGCAATCGTTGCCCGCACCGCCACCCCATCGGGCCATCCTTCGGGCCACCCACCGGAGGAGCATGAGGACCGGCGCAGGGGTTTGCCGGTGCCGCGTTTGCCGGTGCCGCGCCGCGGGAAATCTGGTATAGTCCGGCTCGCCCAACCAACGGGCCACCCGCAAGAGCACCCCCGGACTTCCGGGGCAACGGCCATTTCCAACGGGCGCGATGAACGAGCAAGAGATTTTGAAGGAAAAGCTGGCGAGCTTGCGCAGCGAGCACCGCGACCTGGACGACGTCATCGCCCGGCTGGCCGAGCGTGCGCCCTACGACCAGCTGCAGATGCAGCGGTTGAAGAAGCGCAAGCTGATGCTGAAGGACCAGATCATGGTCCTGGAAAGCCGGCTGCTGCCGAACATCATCGCGTAACCACGCCCTCCCCCATGCCCGGTTCGGGACGGGGAGAGGGATGGATGGAACCCCTCACCCCTTCTTGGGCACGGTGAAGAACTGGATGCCCATCTGGAAGCTGCGGGCGATGTTCTCCGCCTTGCCGATCAGGAAGGCGGCGCCGTCGGCCGGGAACAGCTCATGGGCAGTCTCGCGGAACAGGCCGAGCCAGCGCTCGAAATGCTGCGGCTCCAGCCCGAGCGAGATGTGGACCGGCATGGGCCGGCCGTCGTAACGCCGGGTCAGCAGGGCGATGGACGACCAGAAATCCATCATCTTGCGCAGATGCGGCTCCCAATCTGTGATGGCGCGGCCGAAGATCGGCCCCAGCACCTCGTCCTTCATGATCTTGCCGTAGAAGGTCCGGACCAGCGTCTCGATCGACGCCTCGTCGATGCCGACGCCGGCCATCCGCTCCTCCGCCATGGCGGTGCGGATGTCGCGGTGCTCGCCGCGCTGCTCTTCGGTGGGGACGCTCTCGGTCATGCGATGGGGTCCGGGGCTGGGGGCTGGAGATGCGGCTGGGGATGGGAAGGTCAATCGTTCACATATAAGCCGGCACCATAGGCGGACCCATGTTCCATCGGAAGGGCCGCAATGTCGCAGTCCGGGGGTGGGATTAGCGGCGCGGCGTGGGAATTCCGCGCCGCCACTGGACAGCCGGCCGACTCTTCCTATAATGCGCCGCTTTCCGGACCATGAGGGAAGCCCGCTGCCGTGTCCGCCGATCACTCCACGACCACCGCCATTCCGGCCAACGACGCCTCGGCCACCGGCGACCGCCCGCTGGTCGGCATCATCATGGGCAGCCAGTCCGACTGGACGACCATGAAGCATGCCGCCGATACCCTGACCGCGCTCGGCATCGCCCACGAGGTCCGCATCGTCTCCGCCCACCGCACGCCGCACCGGCTGGTCGAGTATGCGACCACCGCAAGGGCGCGCGGGCTGAAGGTGGTGATCGCCGGGGCCGGCGGCGCCGCCCACCTGCCCGGCATGGCGGCGTCGATGACCCCGCTGCCGGTGTTCGGCGTACCGGTCGAAAGCCATGCGCTGAAGGGCATGGACAGCCTGCTGTCGATCGTGCAGATGCCGGGCGGCGTCCCGGTCGGCACGCTGGCCATCGGCAAGGCCGGCGCCATCAACGCCGCGCTGCTCGCCGGCTCGGTCATCGCGCTGATGGACCCGGCGGTGGCCGACGCGCTGGACGGCTGGCGCGCGCGCCAGACCGCCGCCGTGGCCGAGGCGCCCGTCGACGATCCGACCTGACCAGAAAGAAAGTCCGTCCCCCATGACCGGCACCGCAACCGGCACTCCGGCCGTCCCCACCCTGCCCCGCCTCGCCCCCGGCTCGACCATCGGCATGCTGGGGGCCGGACAGCTCGGCCGCATGACGGCGCTGGCCGCCGCCCGGCTGGGATACCGGACGCATGTCTACGCCCCCGACGCGGCCGGCAGCCCGGCGGCCCAGGTCTGCGCCGCCACGACCGTCGCCGGCTGGGACGATCTCGACGCGCTGGAGCGCTTCGCCCGCTCGGTCGACGCGGTGACGCTGGAGTGGGAGAATGTGCCGGTCGCGACGGTCGAGCATCTGCGCCGCTTCACCACCGTCAATCCCGGCCCGGACATCCTGTCGGTCGCCCAGGACCGCATCGCCGAGAAGAGCTTCGTCAACCGGCTCGGCATCGCCACCGCGCCGTGGCGGGCGGCGGACAGCGCCGACGACGTCGCCCGCGCGGTGACGGAGATCGGGCCGCGCTGCGTCCTGAAATCGACCCGGCTCGGCTATGACGGCAAGGGGCAGGCGCGGCTCGACGCCGGCAGGGACGGCGGCGCCGCGGCAGCGGCGGCGGCGGCGGCCTGGGCGGCCATCGGCGGCGGCAAGCCCGGCGTGGCCGGCATCGTCGAGGGCTTCGTCACCTTCGCCTGCGAGGTGTCGGTGATCGTCGCCCGCGGCGCCGACGGCCAGACCGTCGCCTATCCGGCGGTGGAGAACCGCCACAAGGACGGCATCCTCGACGTCACCATCGCCCCGGCCGGGGTGTCGGCGGAAACCGCGGCGGAGGCCGACCGCATCGCCCGGACCATCGCCGAGGCGCTCGACCTGGTCGGCGTGCTGGCGGTGGAGATGTTCGTCACCGCCGGGGGTGCCGTGCTGGTCAACGAAATGGCGCCGCGCCCGCACAATTCCGGCCATTGGACCATGGATGCCTGCGCCTCCTGCCAGTTCGAGCAGCTGGTGCGCGCGGTGTGCGGCCTGCCGCTCGGCTCGGTCGAGCGGGTGGCCGATGCCGAGATGACCAACCTGATCGGCGACGACGTGCTGCGCTGGCCCGAACTGCTGGCCGAACCCGGCGCCCGGCTGCATCTGTACGGCAAGGCGGAGGCGCGGCCCGGCCGCAAGATGGGCCACGTCAACCGGCTGTTCCCCCGCCGGTAACGGCTCCGCCGGCATCGGATCGACCCAAAGGCCCCGCGACCATCGAGTCGACGGGGCCTTTTTCATTTCGCACACGCAATGACTGGACGAATTTGCCCGGAGGATAATTGCCGGAGGGCGGCAGGCACCCCCTGCATCCCTGCATATGATCGGAGCGAAGCCGCATTACCAAAAAGGCGACATAAACTGTCGTCTTCATCCGGGATTTATGATCCGCAGCCACCAGCACGCTTTTAAACTATTATAATTTTCGTTATTCTACAGCGCATTCATCTTCAAACCCTCTAAACTTTGATGTAATTTGCAGAGACATGACGATCCCCCTCGCGCAGGATAAAGCTGTCCCTGCCGGCCCGGTGACCGCGGCCGCTGGACAGCGGCGCCCGCAGTCCAGCCGCGACCGCGACCGGTTCGTCGGCTTCGCCTTCGCCGCGGCCGATCTGCTGATCGAGACGGATGCGGTGGGCACCATCCTGTTTTCGGCCGGGGCGCGCTGCCGCCTGACCAAGGGCGAGGTCGGCGGGCTGGTCGGCAGCAATCTGATGGACGTCGTGGCCCCGGGCGACCGCAAATACGTCCATGTCCTGTTCGAGCGCATCCGGGAAAAGGCGCGGATCAAGCCGTCGCGCGTGCTGTTCCAGGCCATCGACGGCCAGTCGTTCCCGGCGCTGCTGGGCGGCTGCCGGCTCGATTCCTGCCCGGGCTCGCTGTTCCTCACCGTGCTGCTGACCGTCCCGCAGCGGACCGGCGCCGCCGGCACCCAGGAGGCGGGCGGCCAGGGCGAGCTGCCGGACCAGGCAGGCTTCGCCAGCATCCTGGAGGAACGGCTCCACGCGGCGCGTGAGAGGGGTCTGGACCGGGGGCTGACCCTGCTGCTGGTCGAGGGCCTGCAATCGATGGTCGACGCGATGCCGGAAGGCGCCGCGGCCGAGGTGCGCGAAGGCATCGACGCCTATCTGCGCGGCATCTCCGCCGACGGCGACAGCGCCGGGCAGCTGACCGGCGACCGTTACGGCATCGTCCATGCCGCAGACATCGACGGGCGGGAGGTGCAGGGGCATGTCGCCCAGATCATCGAGGCTGCCGGCGGCGCCCTGCCCGGCGGCATCCGGTCCTGGACGCTGGACATGGCCGACGACACGCTGGACGCCGCCGACGCCGCCCGCGCCCTGGTCTACACGGTACAGGCCTTCGCCTCGGCCCAGGGCGGCGAGTTCACCATCTCCAGCCTGGAGGACGGCGCCAACCGGTTGATGGCCGGCGCGGTGGAGCGGATCGGCCATCTGCGCGCCACCATCGACAACCGGGACTTCGTCGTCGTCTACCAGCCGATCGTCGACATCGGCACCGGCGCCGTCCACCATCTGGAGGCGCTGACCCGGGTCGACGGGATGAGTTCGCCCGCCGACTTCATCACCTTCGCCGAGGATGTCGGGCTGATCTACGATTTCGACCTCCTGCTGACCCGGACAGTGCTCGACACGCTGAAGGAGTTCCGCAAGGAGCCGAAGCTGCCCGACGTGGCAATCAACCTGTCGGCCAAGACACTGATGAGCCCGATCTTCCTCAAGCAGTTCCAGTCGGTGGTCGCCCCCTATGGCGAGCTGGCGAACAAGTTGCTGATCGAGGTGACGGAGACCGTGGTCGTCAACGACATCGCCAAGCTGAACGAGGTGCTGCAGAAGCTGCGGCAGACCGGGTTCCGCATCTGCCTGGACGATGTCGGCGCCGGGTCGACCAGCTTCCAGTCGCTCTACGGCATCCAGGCCGACTATGCCAAGATCGACGGCAAATTCGTCCGCGGCGCGGTCAAGAGCCCGCGCGACATGGCGATGCTGCGCTCGATGGTCGATGTCTGCCGGCAGCTCGACCTGACGCTGATCGGCGAACAGGTGGAGGAGCCTGTCCATTCGGCATTGCTGACCGACCTGGGCGTGTCGCTGGCCCAGGGCTTCCTGTTCAGCCGTCCGTCGCGCGACTTCGCCTATTTCGCCAAGGACTGGTCGAAGGTGCGCGGCGGCGGCAAGGTGCTGCTGAAGGGCTGAGGGCCGGCGCCGTCAGGCAACTGCGGTCAGGCCACTGCGGCCAATTCCAGCGGCTCCATTTCATCGATGCTGTGGACCAGTTCCAACCGATGGCGCGCGGCGTTCAGCAGTTCCCGGTTGCGCGCCAGCGTACCCTGGCTGGCCCAGCCGTCGCCAAGGCACATGCGGCGCAACAGCGCCTCGGCCTCATCCAGCGATTCCATGATGCTCAGCGCGGTATCGGCGTCCATGGTCGTCCTCTCATCGTCTCTGCGCGGCGCCGGTCCGGTGGCTTTCCGGTCGCGCCGCGCTGCATGGCACAACGATGACACTGAACCATCGTGGTACGCCGTCAGATAGAGGATATTTGGTCGCACTCTCCAAAAGATTGCTGGCTTTTTACTTATTCTTTTCCTTTGATTGAGGCGTTTTCTTCCAGCCATTCGACCTGGACGCGGATGACCTTCTCGGTGGCGGAGAATGCCTGCCGGCGGGTGAGGATCAGGATGACGCCGGTGGTGGCGAGGATGAAGGGGATCGGACCGATGGTCCAGGCCAGCGCCGCCAGCGCGAAGTAATAGGCGCGCATGCCGCCGTTCAAGGCGGTGATCGCCAAGGTCAGAGCCTCGCCGATGCTGTGGGAGATGATCCCGCGGTCTTCGACGGACACCGGCGGCATCGGGGCGGAGCCGATCAGGGCGCAGCAGTAATTGTACTGGCGCAGCGCCCAGGTGAACTTGAAGAAGCCGAAGGTGAAGACCACCACCATCAGCAGCAGCTTGATCTCGAAGAGCTGGCGCGAGGTGTGGACGGTGAAGGACAGGTTCGACACCACCTCGTGCGCATGCTCCATGGCGCCGAAGGATCCGACCAGACCGGCCAGCACCAGCATGTTGGTAGAGGCGAAGAAGGTGCAGCTGTGCATGGTGTGGCCGACCAGCTGCGAATCCATGATGCGGTTCTCGCGCTCCAGCATCCGGTCGATCCAGTGGCGGCGCACGGTCTTCAGATGCTGGTTCACCGCGTTGCGGCCCGACAGCAGATGGTCCTGGATGATGGTGAAGCTCACCCAGGAACCGACGAACCAGCAGAAGGCGACGATGTCGAGGGTGGAGGCGTCGGGCGGCATGGCGGCGGCATCACGTCAGGGGGCAGGCTTGCACCCGTGTACGCCGCCATGCCGCGGGTGTCCACTGCCGGCCCATCCGGCTGCCCCCTGCCGCGTCACCCCTCGCCGGGCTGGCGATGCTGCACCGCCTTCAGCACATGGACGCGGATGGCGCTGGACAGATTGCCGGTGCGGGTCTGGTCGATCTCCTCGATCAGGGCGTTCACCGACAGGCCGCGCAGCTGCGCCACCGTCTTCAGGGCATCCCAGAACTCCTCTTCCAGCGAGACGCTGGTGGGGTGGCCGGCAATCAGGACCGAACGCTTCTTCATGGTCACGCACACATCGGCTGGCAGTTGGCAGGATGGGGGGTGGTCAGAGGAAGGCCGGACCGGCCGGAGACGACGCCCCCACCCTAACCCCAAGCTTAGCCTGGACCAACCATCCGTTCGGGACGAACCCATTGATCGAATTGCTCATCCGTCAGGAGTCCAAGCGCCCGCCCGGCCTCCTTTAGACTGGTCCCTTCCTTGTGGGCCTTCTTGGCGATCTTCGCCGCATTGTCGTAGCCGATATGGGGGTTGAGCGCGGTGACCAGCATCAGGCTGTCGGCGACCAGCCGGGCGATGCGCTCGCGGTTGGCCTCGATCCCGACGACGCAATTGTCGGTGAAGCTGACCACAGCGTCGGTGAGCAGCCGGATCGACTGCAGGACGTTGAAGGCGATCACCGGCTTGAACACGTTCAGTTCGAAATGGCCGGTGGCGCCGGCCACGGTGACGGTGGTGTGGTTGCCCATCACCTGGGCGCAGACCATGGTCATCGCCTCCGACTGGGTCGGGTTGACCTTGCCGGGCATGATGGAGGATCCGGGCTCGTTCTCCGGCAAGGACAGCTCGCCGATGCCCGACCGCGGGCCGGAGCCCAGCAGGCGGACGTCGTTGGCGATCTTCATCAGCGATACCGCCAGCGTGTTCAGGTGGCCATGGACGTCGACCAGCGAATCATGGGTCGCCAGCGCCTCGAACTTGTTCTCCGCCGTGACGAAGGGCAGGCCGGTGAAGGCGGCGACCTCCTCGGCGAAGGCCTCGGCGAAGCCCGGCAGGGCATTCAGCCCGGTGCCGACCGCCGTGCCGCCCTGGGCCAACCGGTAGAGCTGCGGCAGCGACCCGCGCAGCCGGCCGATGCCGTAGGACACCTGCATGGCATAGCCGGAGAATTCCTGCCCCAGCGTCAGCGGCGTGGCGTCCTGGAGATGGGTGCGGCCGATCTTGACGATCTCCTGGAAGGCGTCGGACTTGGCGTCCAGCGCGGTGCGCAGATGCTCCAGCGCCGGGATCAGCTGGCGGACGATCTCGTCGGCCGCCGCGATGTGCATCGCGGTCGGGAAGCTGTCGTTGGACGACTGCCCCATGTTGACATGGTCGTTGGGATGGATCGGCGTCTTCGAGCCCATGGCGCCACCCAGCGCCTCGATGGCGCGGTTGGCGATCACCTCGTTGGCGTTCATGTTGGTCTGGGTGCCGGATCCGGTCTGCCACACCACCAGCGGGAAATGATCGGCCAGCCGCCCGTCGATCACCTCGTCGGCCGCGGCCATGATGGCGGCGCCGAGCGTGGGATCGAGCGCGCCGAGCCGGATGTTCGCCGCCGCCGAGGCCCGCTTCTGGATGCCCAGAGCGCGCAGCAGGGGAACCGGCATGCGCTCCCCGCCGATGCGGAAATTCTGGAGGGAGCGCTGGGTCTGCGCCCCCCAGTAACGGTCTGCCGGGACTTCGATGGGGCCGAAACTGTCGGTTTCGATGCGCACGCCACTCATTGCTGGACCTTTCCTGATCGCCGATGCCGGCCAAGATGTCACCGGGCAGCGTTGCAATCGCCGCCGCCCCGCCTGATCTTTGCAGTACGGGCCCGCAAGGCAAGGGCCGGCGGAGCGGAAGCGTGAGCGGAGGGGTGGACGCGGGTCGGGCGGAAGCTTGGCCGACTCGCGGGGAATCCTGGAGAATCCTCGTCGCCACCCGAATTTGTTCTTGTTGCGTTCGTTCTTCTTCCGTACGCTTTTGACGAGTGATCCAAAGAAGGCGGCCGTCGCGACGGTGGCCGCCGCCAGCGATTGGGGGACAGGATGGACGATCTCGCACCGGACCATGTCCGCGCGTTCATTTCCCGGGCGCGCGTCGGGGAGATGAAGAGCCGCGGCTGGCGCACTCTCGGCCCGGGGGAGGAAGGCTCGCTGCTGATGGAAGGCCCGATGGTGGCCGGTCCATCCATGGCGGGTCAACTGGCGGCCCACCGCGGCACGGCGCCGGATGCCGCCCTCGGCGACCTGTTCGCCGATCTGGTCGCCCGCGCCCTCGAACGCGCCGACGCCGCCGACCGGATTGCCGCCCGGCGCGCCGCCTGAGTTGCCGGCGGCTCTTGTGAGTCAGCATTTTCAGAGAGTTGCAGCCACCCGATGGGTGGAACGGACTGCACCCTTCGGTAGTTCCTCCCCCCAATTCCCTCGGGTGTCCTGAGCAACCCGGGATGGTGATGCGTGTTATGATAGGACATATCGTGCATCATCACATCCAGCGGGAGCCGAGCGACACCGGTCGAAATCATTGTTTGCAGGCGGTGGGTTTGCAGGCGATGGGAGTACCTCTTTGGAATGGTGATAGAAACTACACCCAAAGATAGGAAGTACCCCTCAAGATACGACCTGTCGCATAGCCCTGTTAGGGAGTCCTTAACCGGAGCGGTGGCCTTATGAGGACATCGGGAACGCTCTGGACAACGCTCAGGCCAAGGGAGATTTACATGATCGGTGCCGTCAACTCGAAGAAGATCACTGCTTCCTCTGCGGCCCACATGGCGCTTCTCGATCAGTTCATACTGCTGACCCAGGACAGCATCGTGGAGCAGGACGACAGCTTCGTCCGTGACAGCCTCGTCGATCTTCTGTCCAACCTGCGGGCCGAGCGCGCCGATTATGCCGAGATCATCGGCGCATCCGCTCTCAACCGGGCCGTCTGAGCGCGCAGCCCGAGCCGCTTGCGGCTCAGTCATCAAACCCGAGCCGCTTGCGGCTCGATCCTCGAACCAGAGCCGCTTGCGGCTCAGTCCTCCGCGGCGAGCGCGGCAAGCGCGTCGCCGGTCAGACGGTAGGGCAGCCATTCCTCCATCCGGCGGAAACCAACCCGATCGTAGAATCCACGCGCCGGGTTCCAGTCCAGAACATTCAGATCGACGCGGCGGTATCCCCGTTCGACCGCGCTCTGCGCCACCGCGGCCAGCAGCTTGCGGCCGACGCCGTAACGGCGCGCGTCCGGCGTGACATAGAGATCCTCGACATACAGGCCCGGCCGCCCCTCCCAGGTGGAGAAGTTGCGGAAGGTCAGCGCGAAGCCGACCGGCGTGCCGTCCAGCTCGGCGATCAGCGCCTCGAACACCGGCCGCTCGCCCCAGCCGTCGCGGCGGAAATCCTCCTCGGTCGCCTTGACCGCATCGGACTCGCGCTCGAACTCAGCCAGATCGCGGACGAATTGCAGGATCGTGGCGCAATCGGTCTCGACGGCGGGACGGATGGTGACGGTCGGCATCGCTGACGGACTCCCGGATGGCGGCAAAGCAAAAGGGAGCAGACCATAGCCCGCTCCCCGCCGATCCGCATCCCCCAGCACTCCGGCAAAGGGGGAAATCCGAGCCCGGTCAGTCGTCGCCGCCGCCCTTCAGGTCGAGGATGCCGCGCAGCTCCTGCACCCGGCATTCGGCGCTGTGCTCGGCCAGCACCCGCTTGCGCGCCCGCCGGCCCAGGTCGGTCAGGTGATTGCGCGGCAGCATCATCGCGGTGGTGACGTCGTCGGTCTGCGCCGCCACCAGGATCTCGCGCCCCGGCTCGAAGAAGGTCTCCAGCCCCTCCCACTGGTCGGCGACGATGGCGGAACCGCAGGCGGCGGCGATGAACAGCCGCTCCGACGGGCACCAGCCGATCCTGCGCTCGTCGTCGCGCGCCAGCGTCAGCGCCAGATTGGCCGAGGCCAGCACGTCGAGATGCTGCGCCGGGTCGAGGTCGGGGAAGGTCAGGATGTTGGACGCCTTCGGCACCCCGTCGGGCAGGTCGGCCCCGGCCAGCACGAAGCGCCGGCGGGTCAGCCGCTGGGCGGGGTCGATGAAGAAGCGGTCCAGCCCCTCGCGGATGCCGTCCGGCCCGGCGACGATGCAGCAGAGGTCGCCCAGATACTCCCGCCGGAAATCGCCGGCCTTGTGCGCCTCCGGCACGATCCAGGGATAGAGCGGCATCACCGCCTCCGCCCCGGCCTTGGCACGGTAGCGCTCCAGCGCCGGCCCGCCGCAGGAGGCCAGCACCATGTCGAAGCCGCCCAGGTCGAACCCGCCCTGCCCGTCCGTCGGCAGATGCGCCACCGCCTCCCCCGCCTCCAGCGCGGCGAGGCTGACCGGAGCCTCCGGGTCGTAGAGGGCGCGGCGCACCGCCCTGGAATTGCGGACGAGGTCGGCCGCGGCGCGGGCGTCCGGCCCATGGGCGACCACCAGCGCGACGCCGGCATCGTCGGCCTGCGCCGCCGCCTGGACCGCCACGGCGTCCCAGTCGCGGTAGGACAGCACCTCGCCGCCGGGGATCGACCAGGGCGTGGGATCGTCCGGACCGGCGCGCTCCACCGCGACCATGCGGTGGCCGCGGATCGCCAGCGCCTGGATCAGCGCCCGCCAGCGCACCCTGTGCCCACCGTCGCGGCGATACCCGTTGGTCAAGCCGAAGATCACGATTTTCATAGCGTCGGTACCCTTGGCGTTCCGTGGCAGGAAGCGGCCCCTTCCGGGAAGCGGCAGCAGGTCAAGGCGGCAAGTCGGGTCAGCAAGTCGGGGCGGCTGGCGAAGGCGGGTTCCGGCTTTGGTTCCGGGTGCCGCCCACCCGCGCAAGGACCGGCCCAAAAGGACCAGGACCAGTCGGGCGAAAGCCGCGAAACTGTCGGTATGACTCTGATATGGACCGGGTCGCGGACTGTGCAAGCGCAGTCGCGCCGCGACCCCGCCCAATCGCCGGTGTCGTCAATTTGGCGGTTGAGCGGAGCGGCCGGGCGTCCTAGGGTCACGCCCCGGTTTCCCTTTCGATCACGGCCGAGCGCATGCGACTTCCGTTCCGTCATCCCGCCCGCCTCCTTCTCGCCACCCTGCTGATGGCCGGTTGCCAGAGCACCGGCGCAACCGCCCCGGCCAACTCCGGCGGCGCCTCGCCGGCAGCAGCCGCGCCGCTGGCCCAGCCGGCCGCGGCGCAGCCCGCCTCCTTCCCGGAATGGCTGGCGGCCTTGCGTGCCGAGGCGCTGGCCCAGGGCATCCGCGCCCAGACCTTCGACCGGGCCTTCCAGAAGGTGAAGCTGTCCGACCGTGTCGTCGAGCTGGATTCGTCCCAGCCCGAGTTCACCCGGCAAGTGTGGCAGTATTTGGACAGCGCCGTGAATGAAAAGCGCGTCCAGGACGGCCGGCAGAAGTTGCAGGACCAGGCGGCGTTGCTTTCCCGCATCACCCGCCGGACGGGGGTGCCGGGCGAAATCCTCGTCGCCTTCTGGGGCGTCGAATCCGATTTCGGCAAGTCGACCGGCAATTTCGCGGTGATCGACGCGCTGACGACGCTGGCCTTCGAGGGACGCCGGGCCGCCTATTTCCGCTCCGAACTGCTGGCCGCGCTGCGCATCCTCGAGTCCGGCGACATCGCGCCGGAGCGCATGAGCGGCTCCTGGGCCGGCGCCATGGGCCAGACCCAGTTCATGCCGAGCGTCTTCCTGCGCAATGCGGTGGACGAGGACGGCGACGGCCACCGCGACATCTGGGGCAGCATGCCCGACGTGCTGGCCTCCACCGCCAAGTTCGTGCTCGCCAACGGCTGGAAGTCGGCGGAGCCCTGGGGGCAGGAGGTGCGCCTGCCCGACGGCTTCCCCTACGACCAGGCGGAGCTGAGCGTCGTCAAGCCGCTGTCGGACTGGCGCCGGCTGGGGGTGGTCCCGATGGACGGGACGGAGCTGGGGGGTATGGGGGCGGGCGGCGACGCCCCGGCCGCCATCCTGGTGTTGGCCGGCCATCGCGGCCCGGCCTTCCTGGTGCGCGACAATTTCCGGGCGATCATGCGCTACAACCCCTCGACCAGCTATGCGCTGGCCGTCGCCCTGCTGGCCGACCGCATGGTCGGAAAGCCGGGGGTGCGCGGCGGCTGGCCGCGCGAGGAACAGCCGCTGAGCCGGGACGAACGCATCGACCTGCAACAGCGGCTGGCCGCGCTGGGGATGGAACCGGGTGCGGCGGACGGCATCGTCGGCGCCAACACCCGCAACGCGGTGCGCCGCTTCCAGGCCTCCATCGGCGAGATCCCCGACGGCTTCGCGACCAAGGCCCTGCTGGAGCGGCTGCGGCAGCGGTCCTAGGGAAATGCGGTAGGGAGGGAGTCTTGGGGCGGAGCTACAGGGGCTTGACCCCCGCGCTTCCGCCCGGCAGACCGCCGCGCAGCAGCGTCCAGGCCTCCGCCAGCAGCAGCGCGGCGATGGCGGCGCCGACCAGCGCGTCGGGGGCGCCATCCTCCAGCAGCCAGCTTCCGGCCAGACCGGCGAGGCCGGAGGCCAGCGGCAGCACGTCCCGGCGGCAGCACAGCCAGATCGCCCGCAGGGTCAGGCCGCCGCGCCGGCCGGCGAACAGCAGGGTTGCCGCCGCCGTCATCACCCCGATGGCCAGCAGCAGCGCGAGGCTGGCCAGGGGGGCGTCGGGCATCGCCATGCCGGCGATGCCGCGCCCGGCCGTCACCACCAGCGCGACCGCCGCGGCGGCCAGCGCCAGACCCTGAACGAGGGAAAGGCGCGCACGCCGGTCCGGCCTTCCGCCCGGCCCCGCACCCGCCAAGCCGGCCCCTGCCAAGCCGACAAGCGTCACCCCATGGGTCGCGGCATGGTTCAGCACCAGCAGCGCCGCCGCCCACAGGGCGACCGCCTGGGTCGCATCGGCGGCGGCGAGCAGCAGCGCGCCGAGCAGCCCGTTCACCGTCATCGCCATCCGCATGGTGTGTTTCAGGTCGCCCGACCCGCCGCCTGGGCCGCCGCCCGGACGCTTCGAGCCGCCGCCGCCACAGGATCCGCCGCCGCAGGAACCCCCGCCGCATCCGCCGTCCATCGCTTCGTCCCCTTCCAAAGACACCGGCGTCTCCACCCGGCAGGCCGCCCCGTCAGCACGGTTGCAGAACGCCGATATACTCCATGGCCGAGCGGTTGGCGTTGACGACCGTCAACAGATTGCGCAGGTGCCGCTTTTGCAGAGCCGGGTTGGCGAAGGTCCGCAGGTAGCCTTTCAGCACATGCCCGCCCATGACGAGCGAAAGATCGGCGTCCAGGTGATGGCCCTTGCGCGACGAGGCATGGACCGTCATCACCGGGCTTCCGTCCAGCACCAGCAGCCTGTCGTTGGAGGGATCGGGCATTTCAACCCCGGCCAGCGCGGAATCGTAGACTTGCCAGCGCCGGGCGTCGAGGCGCAGGACGGACGACGGGTCGCGCATCGCCAGCGCATTCAGCACATTCTGCTCCAGCAGGGCCTGCGGCGGACAGTCGAGACAGGCCCTGCCCCAATCGGCCAGCAGTTCCCGCGACCTCCACAGCATCAGGCCTGTGCTGATATAAGGCAGGCCGGTATCGACGCCGCCGTCACGCAAGAGGGCCAGGGTGGGCGCGACATGGTGCCCGGCCGACCGCAGTCCTTCCATCATCCTTGCGATGCTTGCCCGTTCGATGGTGCCCGTCGCCGCCAGGGCCGCCCCGCTCCGGCACAGGTCGGCCTCCAGCGCCTCGAGCGCTGCAGGGTCGAGCGCGCCCAGCAGCATGTCGCTGTCCAGCCACAGCAGCGCGCTCCATTCCTCGGCGCCGCAATAGCCGGCGAGGTTTCCCTTGCACAGATAGGGGTGGGCATCGGCCGGAAGGCCGGCCGGACGCTCCAGAAGCAAGCCGGCGTCGCGCAGAAACGCCTGCTGCCGGTCGGTCATGCCGAAATCGCAGACGCGGATGCGCGACCGCGGGGAAAGCTCCTCCAGCTCGCGAAGGAAGGCCAGGGTGGTCAGGAAATAGCGGGCGTCGCAGCCGGTCACGCAGAGGATCGTCATCGCCATTCGTTCCAAGGCCGTCCCGGCGATCCATCCGCGCCTTGCGGAAGAGCGGATCCGGGCATCGCCAGGATCATAGGAGCGCCGGGGGGGAAGCGTCCATTTCGATCGGGACCGTCCCTGTCGCGCGCCGCATCGCATCGAAAGGGGTGGTGGAGATACTCACCCACACCCAACGGCGCGAAATCCGGCCCATTGGTCGGTTACCCATCCCCTTCCATGAAAAGCGGCGGGACGAGGCGGATATCGGGACAGACATCGCACCATCATCGGAACCGCTCCATGACGAAGCGTCCTGCATCCCCGATCAAGATCCTGATCGTCGACGACAACCCGCTGCTCCAGCGGGCGTTGAAAGACATGCTGGGGCTGTGGGGCGTCGGCCAGATCACCGCGCTGTCCAACGGGCAGGATGCAAAGGACGTGCTGCGGCGCGAGGTCTTCGACCTGATGGTGACGGACTGGGTGATGGAGCCGGTGGGCGGTGCCCAGCTGATCCAATGGGTGCGCCAGTCTCCGGGCAGCCTGCGCCCCGATATGCCGGTCATCGTGCTGACCGCCAACGCCGACCTCGGAACGGTGCGGTGCGCCTGGGATGCCGGGGCCGATTCCGTGCTGGCCAAGCCGGTGCCGGCCGCCACGCTGGCGCGGCGCATCGACGCGGTGCTGAACCGCCGCGACGACTCCCCGCGCACTGCGGCCTCCCACAGCGGCGGCGGAACCGCGGCCCGCCCCGACGACCCCAACGACAGGAGGGCCGGCAACAGGTCCGGCGACCAGCCCGAGATCGCACGCGCGCCCATCCCCTTGCCGTCCGCCTCCCGTCCGGCGGCGGGCGGAGCGGCACAGCTGCCGCCGCCGGACTCCGGCGCCCCGACGGTCCGCAGCGACGATCCCAGGCGGGTGCGGCTGCAGCTGGCGCTCGACAAGCTGGAGGCGGCGGTCGACCGGCCCGACCCGATCGGCAGCCGGCTGCGCCACGCCCTGTCCGACCTGCAGCTGGCGGCCGGCGGCGATTCCGCCGCGACCTCCGTCGTCGCGTCGCTGTCCACCTGCATCACCTGGGTCGACCCGGACGTCGAGGGCTATGTCGACGCCCTGCAGGCACATGCCGCGGCCTTGCGCTGGCTTGCCGGCTCGGACGGCGGCACCCAGTCGATGGCGGTGGCGCTGTGCCTGATCCGCGCATTGCGCGCCAGCGTGCGTGCGCTGGCCGCCCGCGGCCACGCCGATTTCGGCGGCTGGCCCGAAGGCGGCAGCCAGGACGGACGGCCGGGCGATAGGCCGCCTCCCGGAAAATCACCCCTGACCGATCGCTGAGTCCACCCCCATATCCCAGTCATGGCCTGGGCAAGGCGAAGGGACGGAGTGCTGGCGTTCGCAGGAAATTGCAGCAGGGCGGGGCCTTCCATACGCTCCGTTACGGAAGAGCGCGGGTTGCCGCGCCGTTCCTTGCTTTTTGCGGAACCGGAGGCCGCAGGCGTTGCGGAATAAGACAGCCTTCATTACCTTTTTGCCCAGCGAACAAATCGGCGCCCCAGCACTCCGTACCGGAACTAGCCAGGCTGCCGACCGATGGGAGGAATGAAGGATGGCGCTTGCAACGGTGTCCCTGGCGAACGTGTCTCTCGAAGACAAGTACGCGCTCGAACACGGGCGCGTGTACCTCACCGGCACCCAGGCGCTGGTGCGGTTGCCGATGATGCAGCGCCAGCGCGACCTCGCCGCCGGGCTGAACACCGGCTGCTTCATTTCGGGTTATCGCGGCTCGCCGCTGGGCGGGTTCGACCAGAATCTGTGGAACGCCCGCAAGTTCCTGGAGAAGAACCACATCCAGTTCCAGCCCGGCGTCAACGAGGAGCTGGGCGCCACCGCCGTCTGGGGCAGCCAGCAGGTCGGCATGTTCAAGGGCGCCAGATATGACGGCGTCTTCGCCATGTGGTACGGCAAGGGGCCGGGCGTCGACCGCTCCGGCGACGTGTTCAAGCATGCCAACGCCGCCGGCACCTCCAAACATGGCGGCGTGCTGGTGCTGACCGGCGACGACCACAATTGCAAGTCCTCCACCTTTCCGCACCAGTCCGAACATGCCTACATGCATGCGATGATCCCGGTGCTGAACCCGTCTGGGGTGCAGGAGATCCTGGATTACGGCCTGATCGGCTGGCAGATGAGCCGGTGGTCGGGCTGCTGGATCGCGATGAAGACCATCGCCGAGACGGTCGACACCTCGGCCTCGGTCCATATCGACCCGCTCCGCGTCAACCCGGTCATCCCCGCCGATTTCGACATGCCGCCGGGCGGCCTGAACATCCGCTGGCCCGACCCGCCGCTGGAGCAGGAACACCGGCTGATGAAGCACAAGCTGTACGCCGCCCTGGCGTTCGCGCGTGCCAACAAGCTGGACCGGGTGGTGCTGGACAGCCCGCGCCCGCGCTTCGGCATCGTCACCACCGGCAAGAGCTATCTCGACGTCCGGCAGGCGCTCGACGAGCTCGGCATCACCGAGGAGATGGCCGCCGACTGGGGCATCACCGTCTACAAGGTCGGCATGCCCTGGCCGCTGGAGCGCGACGGCGTCCGCAACTTCGCCGAGGGTCTGGAAGAGATCGTCGTGGTCGAGGAGAAGCGCGCCGTCATCGAGAACCAGCTGAAGGAACAGCTCTACAACTGGAATCCCGACGTCCGCCCGAAGGTGGTCGGCAAGTTCGACGAACAGGGCGAGTGGATCCTGCCCAGCGCCGGCGAGCTGACCCCGGCGCAGATCGCCGTGGTCATCGGCCGCCGCATCCAGCGCTTCGTCGACAACGAAAACCTCGTCCGCCGCATCGCCTTCCTCGATGCACAGGAAAAGCAGAAGGCCCATGTCGCCCGCGTCGTGCGCAAGCCAACCTTCTGCTCCGGCTGCCCGCACAACACCTCGACCGTCGTGCCGGAGGGCAGCCGGGCGCTGGGCGGCATCGGCTGCCACTATATGGCGACGTGGCTCGACCGCTCGACCGACACCTTCACCCAGATGGGCGGCGAGGGCGTGCCCTGGGTCGGCCAAGCCCCCTTCACCGACGAACAGCACATCTTCGCCAATCTGGGCGACGGCACATATTTCCATTCCGGCATCCTGGCGATCCGGCAGGCCATCGCCGCCAAGGTGAACATCACCTACAAGATCCTGTTCAACGACGCGGTGGCGATGACCGGGGGCCAGCCCTTCGACGGCACCCAGACCGTCCAGTCCATCGCCCAGACCCTGCGCGCCGAGGGTGTCACCCGGATCACGGTCGTCACCGACGAGCCGGAGAAATACGGCATCGGCAACGGCCTGCCGCAATTCACCACGGTCGAGCACCGCGACGACCTCGACCGCGTGCAGAAGGAGATGCGCGAGGTCACCGGCACCAGCATCCTGATCTACGACCAGACCTGCGCCACCGAGAAGCGCCGCCGCCGCAAGCGCGGCAAGATGGTCGACCCGGCCAAGCGGGTGGTCATCAACGAGCTGGTCTGCGAGGGCTGCGGCGACTGCTCGGCCAAATCCTCCTGCGTCTCCGTCATCCCGCAGGAGACCGAGTTCGGCCGCAAGCGCCAGATCGACCAGTCGAGCTGCAACAAGGATTATTCCTGCACCAAGGGCTTCTGCCCCAGCTTCGTGACGGTCGAGGGCGGCCAGCTCCGCAAGCCGAAGCCGGCCGCGCCGAAGTCGGCGGAGGGCACCACCTCGGCCCCTGCCCTGCCCGACCCCGCTGTGCCCAGCTTCGACCGGACCTGGAGCCTCTACGTCACCGGGGTCGGCGGCACCGGCGTCGTCACCATCGGCGCCCTGCTGGGCATGGCCGCCCATATCGAGGGCAAGGGCGTCGGCGTGCTCGACATGACCGGCCTCGCCCAGAAGGGCGGCGCGGTGACCAGCCACATCCGCATCGCCAATACCCCGGAGGACATCCATTCCGTCCGCATCGCCGCCGGCGGGGCCGACGCGGTGCTGGGCTGCGACCTGATCGTCGCGGCGGCGGGCGACGGCCTGTCGAAGATGACCGCCGGCCGCACCCGCGCCGTCATCAATACCCATGACAGCATCACCGCCGACTTCATCAAGAAGCCGGACATGGTGATCCCGGTTCGCGATCTGGTCGCCGACATCACCCGCGCCTGCGGCGGCGCGGCGAATGTCGACGCCTTCGACGCGACGAAGCTCGCCACCGCGCTGCTGGGCGACAGCCTCTACGCCAACCCGTTCCTGATGGGCTATGCATGGCAGAAGGGGCTGATCCCGCTGTCCGAAGCCTCGATCCTGAAGGCCATCGAGCTGAACGGGGTCGCGGTCAAGCTGAACCTCGACGCCTTCCAGTGGGGCCGCCGCGCCGCCGTCGACCTCGCCGCAGTGCAGGCCACCGCGGAGGCCGCCGCCAGGCCGGCACGGGATGGGATCGAGGGTGGGCCGTCCCTGCTGCTCGACCAGCGCCGCCAGTCGACCAGCCTGGAGGAGGTGATCCAGCGCCGCCAGCGCTTCCTGACCGATTACCAGGACGCCGCCTATGCCGCCCGCTTCCATGCGCTGGTCGACTGGACCCGCCGGACGGAACAGCAGAAGATCCCCGGCTCCACCGCGCTGACCGAGGCGGTCGCCCGCGCCCACTTCAAGCTGATGGCCTACAAGGACGAGTATGAGGTCGCCCGCCTCTACACCGACAGCGGCTTCGTCGAAAATGTGGCGCGCATGTTCGAAGGCGACTGGAAGCTGACCTTCCACATGGCGCCGCCGGCGATGGGCGCGGACGGCGAGGAGGGCGGGGAGCCCAAGAAGAAGAGCTTCGGCCCGTGGATGCTGACGGTCCTGCGCCTGCTGGCCAAAGGCAAGCGGCTGCGCGGCAGCTGGATGGACCCGTTCGGCCGCACCGCCGAGCGGCGCCAGGAACGCCAGCTGATCGCCGATTACGAGGCGGTGGTGGGAGAGCTGCTGCACGGGCTGACCCGCGACAGGCTGGCCCTGGCGGTCGAGATCGCCACGCTGCCGATGGAGATGCGCGGCTACGGCCCGGTGAAGGCGCGCAACGTCGCCGCCGCCAAGGCCAAGGAGGCCAGATTGCTGACCGGATTCCGCGCCCCCGCCGCCACGCCGCAGCCGCTGGCCGCGGAGTGAGGTGAAACGGAAAGCCGCCCTTCCCGCCTTGCGGTGGGAGGGCGGCTTTTCCTTGCGCCGAGCGGTCGCTCAGTGCCGCTTGGCCCCTGCCGTCATCATCCAGATCGCAACGAAGAATATGGCGGTGCCGAGCAGCGCGGCGTACAGCACGACCGGCGGATGGAAGAGGAAGCCGATCGGCAGGATCAACAGCAGCAGCGCCGCCCCCAGCAGGGCGAGCAGGAAGATGCCGAGGTTGAAATGTTCATAGACCGGGGCGTTCGGTCCGCCGTTGGTCAGGGTCGCCATGGCAAGTGCTCCGTTCCGATGCCGCGGGTGCGGCGGTGGGTGAAGGAATATGAGCACAAGCTAATTAATTGGACGGCGGCTGGCATTGCGAATTCGCAAGGGATATGCGCATTTCGGCAAGGGTGAGGGCGCGCACGGCCCTGCGCATACCGGATCACACCACGACAAGACGCCGTTACAGCATTGTCATCGTCTTGCAGGCCTGACGGCGAATTGCGTCGGGACTTTTAATTGAGCTTAAAGACTTCCGA
This sequence comes from Azospirillum thiophilum, assembly GCF_001305595.1. Classification (NCBI taxonomy): domain Bacteria; kingdom Pseudomonadati; phylum Pseudomonadota; class Alphaproteobacteria; order Rhodospirillales; family Azospirillaceae; genus Azospirillum; species Azospirillum thiophilum. Next base: position 2,384,049 of record NZ_CP012401.1, on the reverse strand, counting down.
CAGGATTCGATGCCGATGCCATAATAACGACAGATGTCGGTACAATTTGTCGCGGATGGTCATAGACATACTGGCGTATGATGTCGGGAGAGCCCTTCCCGACAGAGACGAGACCACCCATGCGCACCCTGTTGAGCCGCGTCAGCATCAGCCGCAAAATCTCCGCCGTCCTGGTCCTGATGGCACTGGTCGCGTCGGTGGTCGGCGTCATCGGGTTCGTCGCGATCGACACCTATGACGACCGGGTCGACGACATCCAGAACCGCTCGCAGCGGGCACTGCTGGCCGAGCAGGTCAGCGGGCTGATCTACAAGACGGTGATGGACAGCCGCGGGATCTATATGGCCAAGAACAAGGACGAGGTGCAGCTGTTCGGCAAGGGGATCCGGGAGTCGACCGCGTCGATCGGAAAGCGCATGGCGGAATGGGAGAGCCTGCTGCCGCCCGGCCTGAAGGCCGATTTCCGGAAGTTGAACGACAGCGCCAACGATTTCATCGCCATCCGCAACGAGCTCGTCCGCCTCGGCATCGAAGTCGCTCCGGAAGCAGCGGAAAAGCACGGCAACACACCGGAAGGCCGCGCCAACCGGGTTGCGCTCGGCAAGCAGCTGGAAGCGACCGCACAGCGGAACATCGACAGCATCAAGCAGGCGAACGACGAGCTCGACGCTTTCAAGTCCCGCATGATCGCGCTGATGCTGACGGTCGGCATCGGCGGCGTCGGTGCGGCGGTCGCCGTCAGCGTCGTGGTCGCCCGCGCCGGCATCGTGCGGCCGATCGCCCGCATCACCGACACCATGTCCCATCTCGCCGAGGGCACCCTGTCGGTCGAGGTGGCGGGGACGGAGCGCGGCGACGAGATCGGCGGCATGGCCCGGGCGGTCGAGGTCTTCCGCCAGAATGCGCTGGACCGCGCCCGCATGGCGGCGGCCGAGGAGGCCGAGCGCAAGTCCAAGGAACAGCGCACCGCCGCGGTGGAGCGGCTGGTCGCCGGCTTCGACAGCAGCATGTCCGGCATCCTGCGCACGGTCAGCACCGCCGCCGCCGAACTGGACGCCACGGCACAGGGCATGTCGCAAACGGCCGAACAGACCAACGACCAGGCCGCCAGCACGGCGGCGGCGGCCGAGCAGGCCTCGGTCAACGTACAGACGGTGGCGTCGGCGACCGACGAGCTGTCCGCCTCGATCTCGGAGATCAGCGCGCAGGTGGCGCGCTCCACCACCATCGCCGCCCAGGCGGTGGGCGAGGCGCAAGCCACCAACCAGCGGGTCCAGGGGCTGGTCGACGCCGCCCAGCGCATCGGCGACGTGGTGAAGCTGATCACCGACATCGCCAGCCAGACCAACCTGCTGGCGCTGAACGCCACCATCGAGGCCGCAAGGGCGGGAGAGGCCGGCAAGGGCTTCGCCGTCGTCGCCAGCGAGGTGAAGAATCTCGCCACCCAGACCGCCAAGGCGACGGAGGAGATCGCCGGCCAGATCGCGTCGATGCAGCAGGCGACCGGCGAGGCCGCGAACGCCATCACCGGCATCGGCGGCACAATCGCCATCATCAACGAGATCGCCACCTCCATCGCCTCGGCCATCGAGGAACAGGGCGCGGCGACCGGCGAGATCGCCCGCAACGTCCAGGAGGCGGCACGGGGCACCGAGGTGGTGACGGCGAACATCACCGAAGTCAGCCGCGGCGCCACCCAGACCGGCAGCGCCGCGTCCCAGGTGCTGGGCGCCGCCGGCGAACTGTCGCGCCAGTCGGAGCAGATGAAGATCGAGGTCGAACGCTTCCTGTCCGGCATCCGCGCGGCGTGAGGGCACGGGCCGCCGGGGGGCCGGCGGCTGCATTCCGGACAGCAGGGACAGGGCGGGTCGACGGCGCGGCGGCAACGGACGGCCGCCGCGCCTTTCGGCGTCCCTACGCCAAAGGACCGATGCTGATCGCTAAGGCTGCCCTCCGCCATGGGACACGCTACATCTGGATGAACGCCCCCTCCGGTCGTGTCCGATGTCCGCGGAATTGCCTTTGCCCAACGATCTCCTGCCTCATCCCGGTGCCGTGCCGCGCGACCGCATCCTGCCCGACCGCCGGCTGACGGCGACCCGGGCCGGGATCCTGGACCGCATTCCGGCGGACACGCTGCCCGATACCCTCAGAACGGATCTCCCGACCCGCCATGGCCGCACCCACTGACCTGCCGCGCAAGGCGCGAACCGGCGTCGCCGGGCTCGATGACATCCTCGCGGGCGGTCTGTCCCGCGACCGTGTGTTCCTGCTCGAAGGCAGCCCCGGCACGGGGAAGACCACGCTGGCCTTGCAGTTCCTGCTGGAGGGCACCGCCGCCGGCGAAACCGGGCTCTACGTCACCTTGTCGGAAACCGAGGAGGAACTGCGCGAGGCCGCGGCCTCGCATGGCTGGACGCTTGGCGAGGGGATCACGGTGTTCGAGCTGGTCCCGCCGGAAAGCCTGCTCGATGCGGAACACCAGCAGAGCCTGCTCTACTCCTCCGACCTGGAGCTCGGCGAGACCACCAGGCACCTGTTCGAGGCGATCGAGCGCATCAAGCCGGTCCGGATCGTTCTGGACAGCCTGTCGGAGATCCGCCTGCTGGCGCAGGATTCGCTGCGATACCGCCGCCAGATCCTCACGCTCAAGCATTATTTCGCCCGGCATGGCGCCACCGTGCTGCTGCTCGACGACCTCACCACCGACACGATGGACAAGACGGTCCATAGCATCGCCCATGGCGTAATCCGGCTGGAGATGATCACGCCGGCCTATGGGGCGGAGCGGCGGCGGCTGCGCGTGGTCAAGTATCGCGGCCAAGCGTACCGCGGCGGCTATCACGACTTCTCCATCGGCACCGGCGGCATCCGTGTGTTCCCCCGGCTCATCGCCGCGGAGCATCGCACCGGATTCGCCGGAGAGCGTCTGGCCAGCGGCATCGCCGAACTCGACACCCTGCTCGGCGGCGGAATGGAGCGCGGGTCGAGCTCCCTCATCATCGGCCCGGCAGGCACCGGAAAGTCGCTGTTCGCCATCCAGTTCGCCGTCGCCGCCATCGCGCGGGGCGAGCGTGCCGCGCTGTTCGTCTTCGACGAGGAACTCGGCCTGCTGTTCGCCCGGACGAGGGCTTTGGGCCTGGACCTCGAGGCCCTCCGCGACCGCGGCAGCCTGCTGATCGAACAGGTGGACGCGGCCGAACTGGCGCCCGGCGAATTCACCCACCGCGTGCGCGGCTTCATCGACCACCACCATATCCGAACCGTGGTGATCGACAGCCTCAACGGCTACCAGGCGGCGATGCCGGAAGAGAAACTGCTGGTCCTGCACCTGCACGAGTTGCTGCTGTACCTGAACCGGCAGGGCGTGACGACCTTCCTCACCATCGCGCAGCACGGCCTGATCGGCGACATGCAATCGCCGGTCGACGTCACCTACCTTGCCGATACCGTCGTACTGCTGCGCTATTTCGAGGCGCTGGGCCGGGTCCGGCGGGCGATCTCGGTGATCAAGAAGCGCGCCGGGCCGCATGAGGACACCATCCGCGAATACCGGGTCACCGATCGCGGCATCAGCCTAGGACCGCCGCTGGACGAGTTCCAGGGCGTGCTGCGCGGCGTGCCGGTCTACAGCGGACAAGGCGGCCCGCTGCTGCGGGACGAGCCGGCGTGACCGAGTCCGCGACCATGGAGCGCGCGCTGATCCTGGCGCCGCGCGGACGGGATGCCGCCGTCGCGGCCGCCCTGCTGGGCGAGGTCGGGATCGCCGCGCTGGCCTGTCCCGACCTGACGGCCTTGTGCCAGGCGCTGGACGACGGGGTCGGGCTGCTGATCCTGGTCGAGGAGGCCGTGCGCACCGCCGACCTCCAGGGGCTCGTCGCCTGGATCGGCGCGCAGCCACCCTGGTCCGACCTTCCGGTCGTGCTGCTGACGATGCGCGGCGACGGCGCCGAGCGCACGCCGGAAGCCGCCCGCCTGACCGAGCTGCTCGGCAACGTCACCTTCATCGAGCGCCCCTTCCACCCGACCACGCTGATCAGCGTGGCGCGCACCTGCCTGCGCGGGCGCCGCCGCCAGTACGACGCGCGGGCCCATCTGGTCGAGCGCGACCGCCTGCTGGCCGATCTGGCCGGCGAGCGCGCCCATTTCGCGGCGCTGATCAAGCATCTGCCGGTCGGTGTCTCGCTGATGGACCGGGACGGCAGGGTCATGCTGTGCAACCCGGCCTTCGAAGGGTTCCTGCCGGGCGCGGTGATCCCATCCCGGCAGCCCGACGGCAGCCATAGCTGGATCGGGCATGACGACCAGGGACGCCATCTGCCCCCGGAGCAGTTTCCCGGTGCGCGCGCCCTGCGCGGCGAGCTGGTTCATGGGGTCGAGTTCACCTGCCGGCGGCCCGACGGCTCGTCGACCTGGACCCGGGTCAGCGGCGTGCCGGTGCGTGACGGCACCGGCCAGCTTGTCGGCGCGCTGGCGGTCATCGTCGACATCGGTGTCCAGAAGGCGGCGCAGGAAGCCCTGCAGCGTCTCACCACGACGCTGGAGGCCACGGTGCGGGAGCGCACCCGCGAGCTGGAGGAAACGCTGGACCGCCTGCGCGCGGAGATGCGCGACCGCGAGCGTGCCGAGGAGCAGCTGCGTCAGACGCAGAAGCTGGAGACGCTCGGCCAGCTCACCGGAGGCGTCGCGCACGACTTCAACAACCTGCTGATGGCGGTGCTCGGCAATCTGGAGCTGCTGCGCAAGCGGATTCCCGACGATCCGACGACGAAGCGCCTGTTCGACGGCGCCATGCAGGGCGCGCAGCGCGGGGCGACGCTGACCCAGCGGCTTCTGGCCTTCGCCCGCCGGCAGGATCTGCAGCCCCAGGCGGTCGACCTCGCCGGCCTGCTGGAAGGCATGCGGACCTTGCTGGAGCGCTCGGTGGGGCCGCGCATCCTGGTGCGGATCGAGGCGCATGCGGGCCTGCCGCCGGCCCTGATCGATCCCAACCAGCTGGAGCTGGCGATCCTGAACCTCGCCATCAACGCCCGCGACGCCATGCCGGAGGGCGGCACGCTCACGGTGTCGCTGGACGAGGCGCCGGCCGCCGCATCGTCCGGTCTCGCCCCCGGCCGCACCCCGCGGCTGAGCGTGCAGGACACCGGCGCCGGAATGGACGCCCCGACGCTTGCCCGCGCGGTCGAGCCGTTCTTCTCGACCAAGGGAATCGGCAAGGGCACCGGGCTCGGCCTGTCGATGGTCCATGGCCTGGCGGTCCAGTCCGGCGGCGCGTTCCGGCTGTCCAGCGTGCCGGGCCGGGGGACGCTGGTGGAGCTGTGGCTGCCCCGGGCGACGGCACCTGTGCGGGCGGCCGAGCCGCCCCCGGCACCGGCGGCCGATGTCCCTCCCGCCGTGGTCCTCGTGGTCGACGACGACGCGCTGATCGCCATGAGCACGGTCGACATGCTGACCGACCTCGGACACACGGTGGTCGAGGCGAATTCCGGCATCGAGGCACTGGAGCTTCTGCGCAGCGGACAGGCGGTCGACCTGCTGCTGACGGACTACGCGATGCCCGGCATGACCGGGGTCGAACTCGCCCGCGCGGCCCAGGGCATGGTTCCGGACCTGCCGGTGCTGCTGGCGACGGGATATGCCGACCTGCCGGAGGGCGTCGTCGCCGACATGCCGCGCCTTGCCAAGCCATACACCCAAAATCAGCTCGCCACGGCCACCGGCAGGCTGCTGGCCAAGGCGACGAGATCGCATCGTGTGAAATCGGACTCGATTTGAAGCGTGAAAGACGTGAGCCGCACCGGACGATCCCGCCGCGCTGTTCCCCCTACCCCACCGGAAAGCGCAGCAGGAACCGCGCGCCCTTCTCGCCGCCATCCTCCCTGCCGCTTTCCAGCACGATGCTGCCGCGCATGGTTCCGGCCATGATGTTGGCGCAGATGCTGAGGCCCAGGCCGCTGGCGCCGAGGCCGCGCCTGGTGGTGAAGAAGGGCTCGAACACGCGGGGGCGGATGTCGGGCGGTATGCCCTTGCCGTCGTCGGCGTAGCGCATCTCGATCCAGCCCGGCGGCTCCTCGCGGGCGGACAGGCGGATGCGGCCGGTCCCGCCCTCGTCGAAGGCGTGGACCAGGGCGTTGATGACCAGATTGGACAGCACCTGCGCGAAGGCGCCGGGATAGCCGTCGACGACCAGGCCGGGCGGGATGTCGAGCTCCACCGAAACCGCGGTGCCGCGCAGGCGGGGACGCAGGCTCAGCAGCACCTCGTCGACATAGGCGGCGAGGTCGAAGGGGCGGCGCTCGCCGCTGGCCTGGTCGGCGGCGACCTGCTTGAAGCTCTGGATCAGGCCGGTCGCGCGCTCGACGTTGGTCAGGATCATCCGCGTCGTCTCCCAGGACAGGTCCAGGAACTCGTGGAAGTCGCTGCGGCGGATGCGGTTCTCGTCGTAGAGGGCGCGGATGCGGGCGACCTGCTCGCCCAGATGGGAAATCGCCGTCAGGGTCACGCCGATGGGCGTGTTCACCTCATGGGCGACGCCGGCCACCAGCTGGGCCAGCGACGACAGCTTCTCCGCCTGGATCAGGCTGGCCTGGGCGTCGCGCAGCTCCGCTTCCGCCCGCTTGCGCGCGGTGATGTCCAGCGACACGGTGACGATGTGGGTGACCTCGCCGTCGTCGCCGGTCAGCGGCATCTTGGTGGTCAGCCAGTCGCGCAGGGTGCCGCTGCCGTCGGGCGCCCGGTCCTCGTGGAAGGGCAGTCCCTGGCCGCAATCCGCCACGAGCCGGTCGAACGCCGCGGCGCGCTGGGCCGCCGGGCCGGCGGGCGGACCGGCCGGGCCGTAGGTCTCGCGGTAATAGCGGTTGGTCAGCCGGACAGAGCCGTCGCGGTCCTTCACGTCGATCAGCGCCGGGATGGCGTCGATGACGCCGGTCAGGATCTCGCGGCTCTGGCGCACCGCCTCGTCGGCGACGACGCGGTCGGTGATGTCGATGAAGCTGCGGACCTGCCCGCCGTCCGGCAGCGGCACCACCCGCACCTCGATAAAACGGCCGTCGCCCTGGGGACGGGCATAGACGAACTCGCCCGCCGGCCGGCCGAGCCTGCTCATCAGGTAGGCGGTCTTGGCGTCGAGGTCGTCGCCGAAATCCGGGGCGCCGGCCGGCATCGCCACCAGCCCGCTGGACAGCTGGTGCCGCACCACCTCCGGCAGGGTCGGGCCGGCGCGCATCGTCTCCTCCGACAGGCCGAGGATGTCCAGCGCGCCGGCATTCCAGGCGATGTAGCGCAGGTCGCGGTCGAGCAGGACGATCCCCTGCCCGGCATTCTCCAGCGTCAGCCGCAGCAGGTGGCGCTGGGCGGCAAGCCCCTCCTCCGCCCGCTTGCGCTCGGTGACGTCGGTGTAGGTGCGGACGAAACCGCCGTCGGGGAGGAGCCGGGTCCGCACCTCCAGTACGCGGCCGTCGGGGCGGCGGTGCTCGAAAAGCGGCGGCTCGGCGCGGCAGGCGCTTGCGATCTGCCGGTCGGCGAGCTCCTCCGGGTTGCCGGGGCCGTATTCGCCGGCCCAGGCGAGATGGCGCACCAGCTGCGGGTAGGTCGCGCCCGGCATGAAACCGCGCGGCCGGCCGAACAGCTCGTACAGCGGCCCGCTGACGATCCGCACCGTCAGGGCGGCGTCGACCAGGATCACGCCCTGGTCGATCTGCTCCAGCGCGAGCGCCGCAAGGCCGCCATCGGATTGGGTTCCGTCGGATTGGGTTCCGTCGGATTGGGTTCCGTCGGATTGGGCTCCGTCGGATTGGGCTGGCCGATCCGGCGGGTTCGTCGGGAGGTCGGGGTTCTGGGCTGGCAAGGTCGGCGAGCCATCCGTCATTACGCAGTTCCACAATCGAACGGGGCACTGTATCAGCCAGCAGCGGTCCTGCCGAGCCTTCGTCTGTGCCGAGACGTCACAATCACGCGACATTTAGCGGACATTTTAAGCTTTACGGAACCTTTGCCATATTACCCTGTTCCGAATCGCACTGCGTTTGTGCATGATCGACAGGGTTGCACGACCGCCCTTCCCGCCAGCTTGAGGTAACCGCCCCTTGTCCGGACTGGCCGCCCTCCCCGCACCGACCGGCACGCAGCCCCCCGCAGGGCTGGCGAAGCTGCGTCAGATGCTGGCGAGCGACGCCGCGGCGGTTCAGCCGATCCGCCGTATCCCCGGTGAGGACGAGCGCAAGCGCGGCAAGGACCAGACCGGCGAGACCGGCGATGCGCTGAAGGGCAGCGGCCGGGCCGATGCCGAGCAGACGGCGGCGCGCAGCCGCACGGCCGGCGGGTCGGCCGGCGGATTCGCCATCGGCGGCGCCGCGGACGGGTCCGGCCCGGTCAGCGGCGGAACCGTGCCGCTGACGGCAGTGCCCAACGCCGGCTATGTCGCCCAGAGCATCCACCAGGAAGCCATGGGCAGCGGCCTCACCATCGAGCCGTGGTCCGAGGCCATCGACGCCTACCGGCGCGCCGATGCCGGGGTGAACACGCCACTGCTGACCCAAATCGCGGTATAGGGATCGCGGTTTAGGTGCGGCTCAGTCGTCTCCGGCGGCCGGCATCGGGCCGTGCGGCAGGTCGGCCTTGCGGCCGCGATGGAACAGGCCGCCGACGAAGCGGCCGAAATCCTCCATGTAGAGATAGAGCGACGGCGTGATGTAGAGCGTCAGCACCTGCGACACGCACAGGCCGCCGACCACCGCGAGGCCGAGCGGCTGGCGCAGTTCCGCCGCCGCGCCATGGGCGACGGCGATCGGCAGGGTACCCATGATCGCAGCCATCGTCGTCATCATGATCGGTCGGAAGCGCAGCAGGCAGGCCTGCTCGATGGCGTCATGCGCCGACATGCCGTTGCGCCGCGCCTCCACCGCGAAATCGATCATCATGATCGCGTTCTTCTTCACGATGCCGATCAGCATCAGGATGCCGATGATCGCGATCATGCTGAGCTCGGTGTCGAACAGCATCAGGGTGCCGAGCGCGCCGATCACCGCCGACGGCAGGCCGGACAGGATGGTCAGCGGGTGGACGAAGCTCTCGTACAGCACGCCGAGCACGATGTAGATCACCAGCACCGCGGCCGACAGCAGCAGCGCCTGCCCGGCCTGGGCATCCTGGAACACCTGGGCGGTGCCGGCGAAGCCGGTGGTGATGGTGGGCGGCAGCTCGATCTCGCGCTCCGCCGCGCGGATCAGGTCGACCGCCTGCCCCAGCGAGGCGCCGGGCGCGACGTTGAAGGACAGGGTGACCGCCGGCAACTGCCCCTGGTGCGCCACCGCCAGCGGGCCGGCGGTGCGCTCCACCCGCGCGAAGGCGTCGAGCGGCACCAGCTTGGCCGTCGTGGCCGAGCGGACATAGATGCGGGACAGCGAGCTGTCGTCGCTCTGGTATTTCGGCTCCAGCTCGATCAGCACCTGATAATCGTTGCTGGGGGTATAGATGGTCGAGACCTGCCGCTGGCCGAAGGCGCTGTAGAGGGTCGAGCGCACCTGATCGACGCCGATCCCCAGCGTCGCCGCCTTCTCGCGGTCGATGTGGACATAGGCCTGCGGGTTGTTGAGCTGAAGGTCGCTGGTGACGTCCTGGAGGACGGGGATGCCGTGCAGCGTCTGTTCCAGCCGGGCCGACCACTGGTACAGCTCGTCGAGGTCGAGGCCCTGGATGGTGTATTGGTAGAGGCTCTTCGACGAACGGCCGCCGATGCGCAGGTTCTGCACCGGCTGCATGTAGACCGCCATGCCGGGGATGCCGTTGACCTGCCGGCGCAGCTGCTGGATCACCTCGGTCGCCGACGGGCGCTCGTCGCGCGGCTTCAGCGTGACGAACATGCGGCCCTGGTTGCCGGTGCTGCCGCCGGTCCCGACCGAGGAGATGACGTCGACCACCGCCGGGTGGGCCTTCATGATCGCCGCGACCTGCTGCTGGCGCTCGGCCATCGCGGCGAAGGCGATGTCGGGCCGCGCCTCGGTCGTGACCTGGATCTGGCCGATGTCCTCGGTCGGGAAGAAGCCCTTGGGGATCGCCTGGTACATCAGGGCGGTGCCGGCCACCGTAGCGATCATCACCAGCCCCATCAGCGGCCGGTGGCGCAGCGTCCAGCGCAGGGTCCGGGCATAGCCGTTCAGCACGGCGGAGAATCCGCCCTCCAGCATTCGGCCGAACCAGCCCTCCTTCTCCTCGCCGGGGGCGTGGTGGGTGAGGAAGCGCGAGCACATCATCGGCGTCAGCGTCAGCGACACGAAGGCCGACGCGGCGATCGCCATGGTGACGACCAGGGCGAATTCGTGGAACAGCCGGCCGACGACTCCGCCCATCAGCAGGATCGGGATGAAGACCGCAACCAGCGACAGGGTGATGGACAGGATGGTGAAGCCGATCTCGCGCGAGCCCTTGATCGCCGCCTCGAACGGCTTCATGCCCTCCTCGACGTAGCGGACGATGTTCTCCATCATCACGATGGCGTCGTCGACCACGAGGCCGACCGCCAGCGTCAGCGCCATCAGCGAGATGTTGTCGACGGAAAAGCCGAGCAGATGCATGCCGCCCGCCGTCGCGATCAGCGAGATCGGCACCGCCAGCGCCGGGATCAGCGTCGCCGACAGGCGGCGCAGGAACAGGAAGATCACCAGCACCACCAGCACGATGGTCAGCGCCAGGGTGAACTGCACGTCCTCCACCGCCTGCCGGATCGACTGGGAGCGGTCGTTGACGATGTCGATGGCGGCGGATGCCGGAAGCTGCGCCTTGAAGGACGGCAGCAGGGCGCGCACGCGGTCCACCACCTCCACCGTGTTGGCGTCGGGCTGGCGCTGGACCGCCAGCATGATGCTGCGGGTGCCGTTCAGCCAGCTGGCCGTCCGGTTGTTCTCGACGCTGTCCTGCACCAGCGCCACGTCGCCCAGCCGGACGGGGGCGCTGTTGCGGTAGGCGACGATCAGCTCGCGGAAGGCGGCGGCGTCGGGAAGCTGCGGGTTGGCGGCGATCACCAGTTGCTGCTGCTGGCCGGTCAGGGTGCCGACCGGCGTGTTGGCGTTGGCCGCGGCCAGCGACTTCTGCAGCTCGTCGATGCCGATGCCGCGCAGCGCCAGCGCGTTGGGGTTGACCTGCACCCGCACCGCGTATTTCTGCGAGCCGTAGATCTGGACCTGGGCGACGCCGGGCAGGGTCGCGACCTTGGGCTGGATCAGCGTCTCGGCGATGTCGTTCAGCTTGGAAAGCGGCAGCGTCGGCGAGTTGAGCGACACGAACAGGATCGGCTGGTCGGCCGGGTTGACCTTGCGGTAGCTGGGCGGGGTCGTCATCTCCGCCGGCAGCCGGCGCTGGGTGCGGGCGATGGCCGCCTGCACGTCGGCCGCCGCCGCGTCGATGTCGCGCTCCAGCACGAACTGGATGGTGATGCTGGTGTTGCCGAGCGTGCTGTTCGAGGTCAGCGTGTCGATGCCGGCGATGGTGGAGAATTCCCGCTCCAGCGGGCTGGCGACCGAGGCCGCCATGGTTTCCGGCGAGGCGCCGGGCAGGGATGCGGTGACGCTGACGACCGGGAAATCCACCCGCGGCAGCGCC